>JAGDXB010000127.1 GCA_023256215.1 Vulcanisaeta sp.
CTACGGTTTGTTCAATGCCGACTTTCAAACTCGTGCTTAGTGATCCAATGAGTGGAAGGGCTAAGCAGTTTGAGGTTAAGGATCCAATTGCCCAGAGGTTTGTGGGTTTGAGAATTGGCGATGAGGTTGATGGTGGGGTGATTAAGGAGGTCTTTGAATTACCACCTGGCTTTAAGATTAGGATCACAGGTGGTAGTGGCGTTGATGGTGCTCCAATGCTACCAAACATTGAGGGTGCCGTTAAGAAGTACCTACTAATGACTGAGGGTATTGGTTATCACCCTGAGAAGCATGGTATGAGGAAGAGAAAGCTGGTTAGGGGTAATACAATAAGTGATCAGATAGTTCAGGTGAACGCAATCCTTGTCTATCCGAAGGATTGGAAGGAGGGTCCAATAATTCCACTTGGTGATAAGGAAGTTCAAAAACTTAGTGGCGGAGCTGAGCAGAAGGCTGAGGAGAAGCAGTAAGGTTTCCTACTATTCAATTTCCCTTCTTAATACTGATCTTAGTCGTTAAGGAAAAATAGAAATAATACTCAAGACCTTATTATTGTCAATAACTTTATAGATAAAAATATACCTTTTTGTATTTGTAATATTTCTTGTTTTTGTTTTTCATTTCTTTTTCATTTTATTTTTATGGCTTTTTCTGAAGCGATATATTTATAAATCTGCGTTACAGAAAAGACAATGTATGGTGAAGTTAGAGGATCTCGCAAAGAAGGAATACGAGATTGAGTATGAAGGAAGCAAGTACAGACTCAAGCCCACTAAGGTTTGGAAGGTGCAGCCTAAGGGCAGAAAAGGCTTCGTAACGGCGCTCTTCAAGTTACCCACTGGTAAGGTGGTTAGGAAGGTAATAGCCAAGGTAGACGAACAAGGAAACATAATAACCTAATAATAAACTAAAGTAAATCCTTAAATTAAAACGTTCGCTATCCTTTTTTGGGGAAACTAATGGATTTTATGAAGATTAAAATTAATGTTAATAATTACGACGAGTTAGTACGGTTGATGGTTAACTGTACTAAATGTAAATTATCTAGTACGAGAAGGAAGGTCGTACCCGGCGAGGGTCCTTTGAACGCCGAGATTATGATCATCGGTGAAGCACCCGGAGAAAAGGAGGATGAGGAGGGTAGACCCTTTGTTGGTGCTGCTGGTCAATTATTGACAAAGCTATTGAATAACGTAGGTATTAAAAGAGAAGATGTCTTTATAACCAATGTTGTTAAGTGCAGGCCACCTAATAATAGGGATCCTGAGCCTGACGAGATTGACGCCTGCAGACCTTATTTGGTTACTCAAATATTAATGATTAAACCTAAAGTGATCATATGCCTTGGTAGGCATAGTGCTAGAGAGATTCTTAAAATGGCTGGTTATCCTGAGAGGTCGGTTTCGAACATTAGTAATATTAGGGGGAGAGTCTTCAACGTTAAGATCGGAGATATTACCGCCAAGGTTCTTCCAACATACCATCCGGCAGCTGCGCTTTATAATCCAAGGTTGAGGAGCATTATTGAGGATGATTTAAGAAAGGTGAGGGGCATGCTCGAGAAGGGAGGAGGTGGTATACTTGACTATATTTAAATGCTGCCCTTAATCAATCTCCACAATCCTCTAACATGCCCTGCCATATACGGCAATATTACTAGTAGGTTTAACCACAACGCATGTATTACGGCCAGTATGAAGGCTGTGATCATTAGAATTACCATCATGGATTCAGGTAATAAATTTACACTCTCTCTATACCACCTACGTGAACCCTTAGGTGTGGGTATCCACTCGATTTTGCCGATGCCTAATAAACCCATTAGATTTGCTATGGCTATTCTTGGTAATGCCATTATGAAGGCTAGGTTAACGGTGTTTATCGCAAATACATCCCTGACGGGGTTACCACCATTCTCTTTATCAAGCCTTAATAGGTAATACAGGTATAGTGTTAGTGCTGGTATTGCTACTGACGCTAGAGAAATAAATGCCCATAGAGGTATGTTCAACCCTACCATACTCATAATAACCAGCATAAGTATGGATATTAACTGAAGTACATATGCGAAGTATTGACCTAAGTAAAGAAGAACAGTTATACCATGCCTCTTGCGTAGTATTTCCCAAAAGTACTTTCTAACGACCCTACCAACACCAAAGCTCCACCTAAGCTGCTGTCTAAGAAATCCATAATAATTAGTGGGAACCTCCACATTAACCAATGCATCACTTATGTACCTAACCCTAAGATCATTAATAAAGAATCTAACACCCAACTCCACATCCTCAAGAACATCCTCAGGCCAATAACCAACTCTCCTAATAGCGCCAACATTAATTAGAGAACCGCTACCAAGTATAGGGACCCAACCAATCAATTTATCAAGCGCCATTAAAACCCTGAAGAAAAGTAAGTAGCCCACCCATTGCCCACGCGATAGCAATGAGTCATTATCATTCCCGGCAACCCATCTAGAAACAAGCGCATTTGCTGAGCCAGCATGCATAATCAACTTATTAAGCGTTTCAGGGCTCATTAAAGAATCCACATCTAATACGAGCATATAATCATCAGCAGTAAGTTTGAGCCTCTTAACGACGTGGTTTAATGCACCACCCTTATAACCATGCGGCTTATCTCTATGAATCACCTTAACACCATATCTCTCCCCAAGCGATTTAATAATGTTTATAATTTCTGCACTATAGTTATCAAGAATGTATACGACATCAACATGGTTAATATATTGATTAATAGATGCAGCCTTCATTGATTGCTCAATTAGATCAAGAGGCTCGGATTTAGCAGGAATTACTAAGAACACCCTACTTGTCCCCTCCCTATTTGTATACGTATAATTATCGTTTCGTGATTTAGAACCATACCTTTTATATAAAGCCAACAATATTAACTGGTATATTATTGGGTAAAATGCCAGGATTGTTATTATTAAATACAATATTATGATTATTAATGCATAATTGATGGTCATTAAGACCCGGTGTTTTTATGGATTAATAACTTATTCCTCCTTCCCTTACATTACTTAGGTCTAAGACAATGTCTATACGCACATCTTTGCTCCTTATCCTTTCAATCCACGAATTATTCATGGATATTAATACGGAAACACCGGCAAGCCTAGCCCCTGCATTACTTATCATCTCCATCAGAGCATTCAAGGTTCTACCTGTCCTAACTATATCATCAACAATCAAAACCTCATCACCCCTCTCAAGTAAATGCCTTGGTAGGTATAGGGATACCCTACGTGGTGGTGAATCCACTATATAGCTAACTTCGTAAAATTCCTCGGAGGCTAAATCCTTATACTGCTTAGCAATAGCTAAGCCTGCATTTAATGCGTGGGATGCCATTACGGACAATGGTATACCGTCTGTCGCTGCCGTTAACACTTTATTAATTGCTAGGTCTGAAAACACCTCCCTAATCCTCCTTTGGTAAAGCTTCAGTATGTATGGATTAAACAATACATTATTCAGATCAATAAAACCATCCTTAATCACTATTCTCCTTCTTATAACCTCCGTGAGATCAAGCATACTTCTCAATTTCTCCCTTATTGTACTCACCGTATCCAGCGATGGCAATAAGTCTCCATTAGCATACCTGCAGAGCAGACTCTCGGGGATATCGAGTATCTGCGATAATTCTCTATATGATAGGCCATAGATGGACTTAACAGTGTTTATGAATTCCACAGCCTCCAGTTGCTCATCAACCTTGGCAAGCCTCTTACCAACACGCATTTCACTTCTTACATTTAAACAATTGTTTAAAAAGTTAATCATTAATTATTAACGTTAAATTGGAAATAGGCGCCTTTCTATTTTCTAATTAAATTGAATATTCAATATATTGCCATATAAATGTATTACTAATGAGAATGTGGTGAAAGGTTTTTATTGTAATATAGTTATTTACTTAGCGTATGAGCAGTGAAGAGAGAAGGGAAGAGGTAGGCAGTGAGGAGGAAATCGAGAAGGGAGGAGTGTCAGCGGAACTCGTTAAGGGTGGTATTCTAAGAATTAAGTGGGTTACAGGTAAGACCTCAGCGGCAAGACTATTTGGTAAGTACGGTAGAGAGGGTAGACCTGACTTCTTTAGGTTACTTTTTGGTGCTATTGGTGGTAGTTTAAGATCTCAATTCCCTGAGGATAAGGCTAATGAATTATTTAATACCATAAGAAATTCACAGAGCTTTAAGGACTCTCTAGACGAGGTCTTTGATTCCATGAAGAGGTGGTTCTTTGACGAGATTGTTCCTAAGTACAAGCTTGAGCGTGGTGATGTATTCGTAATATCAACTACGCTTGAATTAAACATAAACACGGGAGAGCTTAAGTGGGATAAGGAGGGAACCCAGGTAATTTATTGGGTCAGAAGTGATAGGGTTGCCGAGAAGTGCAGGGAGATGGGTATTACGACCGGTGCTGGCGGTGAGGAGCTTAATAGGTTGAGGAAAGAGAGAGATGAGTTAGCAAATAGGGTTAGGGAGTTGGAGACCAGGGTTAGTGAATTAACTAATGAGAATAATAGGCTGAGAACTGAAAATGAGGAGTTAAGAAGAAAACTTGAAAGTATAAAGCAGGTATTGGGTTAGCCACCGTAGTACCCAATCAAAACCCCGTAACCAATAACATCCTTAACATTAATAGATTTTATCAAATCTTCATCATTTAAATTAGGTGCAGGTTCTATCGTCTTATTCAGAGCGAGAACTATTATTACATACTCATGGGCAGGACCAGGGGGTGGGCATGGCCCACCATAGCCGACCTTACCAAAATCATTAATTCCTTGATAACCGATTCCATTCACATAGAACGTGTTCGGAATCCCTGCAGGAATTTGTGTTACGTTTATAGGTATGTCGTAGAGCACCCAGTGTATGAATATACCGCCAGGCGCATTGAGGTCCTCCATTACGACCATTAGGGATTTTGCACTGCTTGGTATATTGCTTAATTCTAGGGGTATCGATATGTTGACTCCATTGCATGTGTACATTGTCGGTATCCTGGAACCATTGCTGAATGCCGAGCTTACTATTATCCTAGCGGCACTTGTTGGTACCTTAACAAGCCCTATACTTTGTATTGAGGTTTGTGGTTTTCGTATTGTTGATACGGTGAGCACTACCGCTATTAATACCGCAAGTATTAGTATAATGCCTATGATTACTAATCGCGTTGTCATCTCTAGTCATTACTATGGCTAAAAATGCTTAATAGGTTTTGTTATTCCGTAATTACGTGCCCATCATCAACTTTAGACGAAGTGACTTAGAGGAGCTATTGGGCAGATACTTCAATAGCACGGACGAACTTACCTCAATCTTGAATAGACTTAAGGGTGAGGTTGAGGAGATTTCTGGGGATGAGATAACCTTTGAAACTACGCATGACAGACCTGACTTATTTTCCGTAGAGGGCATTGCTAGAGCCCTTAAGGGTTTATTAAAGATTGAACTTGGTCTACCCAGGTATAGGGTTATTGATAATGGATTTAAGTTGATTGCTGAGAACGTCCCTAATAGGCCATACATCTTGATGGGCATAGTCCGTGACCTGAAACTTAATGATGAGGCAATTAGGCAGATGATTCAGTTGCAGGAAAAGCTTCACATGACCTACGGTAGGGATAGGCGCAAGATGGCCATTGGTTTTTACGACGTTGATAAGATTAAACCACCACTTAAATATAAGCTTGAGGATCTAGATAAGATTAGGTATAGACCGTTAGAGAGCGAGAGGGAAATGAGCGGTACCGAGGTTATTGAGGGTACGGATAAAGGTAAGGCCTATGGTAAATACGCGGTTTATGAGGGTAAAGCACCGATACTCGTTGACTCAGAGGGTAGGGTTCTCGTTATAATACCTGTACTTGGTAGTGAGGACTTTAAGGTTACTGAGAAGACGAGGAACGTTCTCATCGATGTCACATCAACGGATCTTAAGCTTGCGAGGTCAACGCTGGCAATATTAACTTATAACTTATTGGAGAGAAGCACATCCAGGACTGTCGAACTTGTGAGTATTAACGCGCCGTGGGGTAGTACATCATCTCCGATGCTTGATCCCTTAGAGTTTAAGATATCTATTGACTATATAAATGATTATTTAGGGCTTGAACTTAAGAAGGACGATATAATTAATTACCTGTTAATGTCTAGACACGATGTTGTTGATAATGGTGACCATCTACTCGTTAAGGTTGCTCCATATAGAGTCAATGTTCTTCATCCTGTGGACTTGGTGGAGGATGTTGCCGTGGCTTATGGTTATGATAACATACCTAGGGTCGTCCCAAGCCAATCAGTTAGGGGTTCAAGGAGTAGCCTAGGACTATTGACTGACATGGTTAGAGACGTAATGATAGGCCTCGGCTTTCAGGAGGTTCTTAATTATATGATGAGCAATAAGGATGTTATGGTAGAAAGAACCATGTACCAGAGGGAACTTATTGAAGTAGAAAATCCAAAGTCAGAGCTTTACACGGTCATTAGGGATCACATATGGCCTCAACTTATGGAGTTACTACAGAGAAATAAGCCTCTTATCAGTGGTGTGCTTAGGATGTTCGAGGTTGGTTATGTCGCATCCCCTGACTCAGAAAGTGAAGTTGGTGTTAAGGAAAACCTAGTACTTAGTTATGCAGTTAGTGGGCCCAACATTACACTTACTGACGGTCTTTCGGTCCTGAAGACATTAATGACAAGCCTTGGCTTCAATTACACCCTAAAATCTTGCGAAATACCTTCGGGCTTACAGGGTAGAACTGCCTGTATCTACTTGGGTGATGCATACGTTGGATTTATAATGGAGCTAAGACCTGACGTATTAATGGCATTCGACATAGAATACCCAGCTGTTGTTGCTGAGATAATGCTGGATGAGCTAATCAAGGGCACAAAAGAATTAAAGTAGCATTATTAGGGTCTTGAAGTTAATAATGTACGGCATTGTGTTTAGTAGGGTAGATAAAGTATCACAGGGTGTCTGGGATTTATTCAATAATGAAGGTGCACTAAAATTCAGGTCAAGAATCGGTGATTACGAGATCTATGACCTACGTGGACACGTGGCATTTTACGCGCTGAATAAGGATATCGTATATCTAGATGAGATCGAGGACTTAGCATTAAGGCTCGAAGAAAGACCTGTAGAGTTCGTATTCGTGAGTCGTCATGAGATGAGGAATCCTCGACCAATGTTTACCACCCATGTAACAGGTAATTGGGGCGCTGCGGAGTTAGGTGGTAAACCTAACACGATATCCCTCGCTAATCCGCATACTATTACGGCATTTTACAGGGAGTTATGTAAAATTAAGTCTGAATACGGTCTTGATGATTTTGAGTGCCATGTTGAGGCGACTCATCATGGTCCTACCATCAAGTCAGTGCCGGTGACCTTCGTAGAACAGGGAAGCAGTGAAAGGGAGTGGTCGATAAGTAAGGGTTGGGAATTACTTCATTACGTTATTAATGAGTTTCTCGATGGCAAATTAGTTAGTAATTACGAGCCAGCAATATCAATAGGAGATCTCCATTACTTAACGATAGATAATAGGTTGATTAGTGGTGAGGCGGATATTGGTCATGCAATACCGAAGTATGTAAAGCCTGTGACCGAGGACATGATAATAAAGGCTGTTAATATGATGACCCATAGACCCATCAAAGCATATGTTAGTTGGAAGGCGATAGATAGTGAAGAGAGAAAGGTGGTCACTGAGGTTCTAAATAGGCTAGGTGTTAAATTAATTAAGAGAACATAGTATAGGGAGAATGTACATCGGCGTTGATTTAGCATTACCTGGCAAGAGAAGAACGGGTATTGGAATTATAGACATAAACGAACATACTTATTACACTACAACAGTGGCTTCTCAGCACGAGATTATAGAAATAATAAGTAACAATGCAACATCTAAAGGAGGGAGGGCATTAGTATGTATAGACGCACCGTTAGGCCTTCCCAAATATGGGATTAATAGGATGATCGAAATAACAGCTAGAAGAAGAGGCCTTAGATTAATCCCACCCCTCCTCGGCTCTATGAAGTCGCTGACCATGTATGGCATTGATACTGCAAATAAATTAAGGCAACTTGGCATTGAGGTATTTGAGGTACACCCAACATCGACACTTAAAATACTCAATATGAGCAGGCAGGAATTCCTTAATTATATAAGATCTGTATTGAGGGGATCAACTGTAAATAATGAGCATGAAATTGACGCATTAGTTGCTGCGTTCACGTGTCTATTGCATGATCATGAATGTACTGAGGAAATTAGTGGTTATGAGGGGGAGGGGTCATTAATAATTCCACAGGGTGGGTGTGATCTTAGGGTGATTATGCATGGATTCATTTGAGGAATTATTGGATAAGTATAGGGATGTAGTAATCGGTGTATATAAATTAGGAACCAAGTGTTGTGGTAATGATTGCATAATTAGAGTTACTGATTGGGACTATGTTAAGACCCTTAGGTGTAGCATCTATGGTTTAATGATTGATTCTGAGCAGGCAGATGAATTATTACGTCATCCATCACTCATTAAGGCATTATTAGAGAAAGGCATTAGTAGGTTAATTGCTTATCCCTGTTTTGGGTACTCGACTATAGATTTATTGAGAAGGCTTGGGTTTACTGTTATGAATTACGTGACCGAGAAATCCTGTCCATTGACACCCGAGGTTGTTATACATCCTAATGCATATGAGACAGTTAGTCTCGTAAAAAGAGGAATTATTACCTACGTCCACTTGTACAATCCATATCTTGGTAAGAAATTACAATACGATATTAAATCTATCTTTGATGTTATCTTTGAGTACTTAAGAAAGGCCAATGTTAAGGTGTATCTGATTCTTGATATGATTGACCACTAATTCGTATATAGAGTTCCTTAATTAATTCCGTCCACTTTAAATGAACGTAATTACCCTCGTACTCAATATAATTCTTATAAACGTACTTCTTCGTCATCCTAGTGAACCTCTTACAATGTGGGCAGCCAAGTATTACGTACGTAGAATTCTCAATTAACTGAAGGTTTGAACCGCACACTGGGCATTTAAGGCTTAATTCCAGCTTCGATGATTCACCCGATACCATTGTTTAGGTATTGAAACTGGCGAGATATTTAATAAACGGATAAAATGTTGACGTTATAGAGCTGTAAAACCTATATGATTAACAGGTAATTTAATACCTGCTGTCTAACGCTTCATTAAGCATATTACCTAAAGATTATTATCTCGTGCACTTACTAATTCTGTTCTTATCTCAGTATTGATACTGATATTAGGGTTATTTTACAGGTTCACTGTAAATAAATAATGCATAATAACTGATTATTAATGCTGAGTATACAGAGAAGCATTCCTATCCCAAGGATAGGTCTTGAGAAGCTCATAAATTATATAATATTCGTTGGAGAAAATCCAGGTGTTAACTGCTCCGTGATTAAGGACAAGGGCTTAGACGTAGGTAAGGGTAGGGGTGACATAACTAGGTTTTTTCAAAGGATTGGTATTATCGATGTTAATAATGATTGTAATGTTAAGTTGACAGATGTTGGCTTAGTCATATTTAATGCATTAAATACCGATTTGTCCCTTGCGAAGGCATTAATGCATTTGGTACTTTATAGTGAATTACCTCATTATAAGGTGCTTATTGATGTTGTAAGTGAGGAGAACTCTATAGATGCTGATGAACTTCGTGAAAAGATAAACCGAAGGATAAAGGACCTTTCGCCAACCGCATGGATAAACGAAGTTGCGTACAAGGCATTGCTTGGTTTAGCCGTTGATTTAGACGTAATAGAAATCATTAATGGTAAAGTGAGTATAAGATTCACGGCATCGATTAGCGAGTGCATTAAAAAATCAATAGTTTTGATGAATAACCAGAAGGTCTTTCGTCTTGACGATTTAAGCCAATGCCTTAGTCAATTATTTAAGAATTTCGACATAAAGACCCTGTTAAACAATATTAATGGTTGTGTTGAACCCATCGTAGCGCCAGGGCCCTTTGGGTCAAAATCTACGTATTTTAGGGTCGTAAATGAGAATTGCTTAGTTAAGCAGATAATCAACACTATTTTTAAGATGCCCCTGAGGATTAATTAGCATTGTTTATTTTTAAGTTGGAATGTTATTATGTACTTATTGTGCTTTTCTATGTACGCAGTACTCAGGGTTACCTCATCACCAACCTTAACGCACCTCTCATCCTTAACATTGACAAGCCAGCCCATGACCCTAACATCGCCAACCTTAGCAATAGCTATTATGTAGGGTTCAAAATCCTCATAACCTTGGGGCCTAGCATAGATTCTCGTGAATGTTTCAAGAACACCCTCCTTGGGCAATTCAAACCACTCAATATCACTTGAGCCACAGTATGGGCAGTCAGCCTGTGGTGGGTAGTAAACGGCGCCGCATGACTTACACCTGACCGCATATATTTTGCCTTCCTTAAGGCCATCCCAATACTTGACGGTCTTACTTATGGGTATTCTATGCTTATAAATGATAGGTATAGAATCGATGACCGGCCCCTCCCTCTTTATGGTCTTTCTTTCTGTTTTTCTTTCTGCCATGCCCATCACCTCCTTAGTATTGTCACATAACCATAATGACCAGTACCACCAATATTATGAGCAAGGGCAATGTATTTCTTCAAAGGAGCTTGCCTACCACGCTCTCTTTCCTCTCTCAATTGCTTCACGAGTTCATAAATCATGGCCAGACCAGTAGCACCAAGGGGATGACCCTTACCAAGCAGACCACCACTTAGGTTCACAGCAACCTTACCACCAATATCGCTCTGCCCCTCTTCAATGAATTTACCACCCTTACCCTTTTCCACAAATCCCAGGTCTTCATAAGCCATGATCTCGGCTATCGTAAAGCAATCATGAACCTCGGCAACCTCCACATCTTTAGGTTCTATATGCGACTTCTTATAGGCCATTTGCGCGGCCAACCTTGTGGCCTTTAAGCCTACATAGTCCTCACGCTTAGTTATGTTGGCAGTATCAGATGCATACCCAATAGCCTCAATCCAGACGGGAGTGTCTATGTGCAGATTCTTAATTGCATCCTCACTGGCTATCACCGCTGCTGCCGCGCCATCGGTAATAGCTGAACAGTCATACAATTTTAATGGCCATGCTACAGGCCTTGATTTAAGCACATCATCTACAGTTACCTCAAATTGGAATTGAGCCTTAGGATTCTTAGCAGCATATTTCTGATTCTTAACCCTAACAAGTGCCAGCTGCTCCTCGGTAGTTCCAAATTTAGCCATATGAGCCGTAGCATATAACGCGTAATATCCAGGGAACGTGGTTCCATAAAAATGATACTCCCAGAGGTAATTACCGCCTCTACCGCCGACGGCAAGTGACGTTGCCGTATCAACCTCATTCATCTTCTCAACACCAATGGCTAGAGCCACGTCCACGAAGCCTGAGGCAACCATGTTGTAAGCCACGGCTAACGCCGCACTACCAGTGGCGCAGGCGGCCTCAACCCTAATAGGGCCCTTCTCACTAAATCCGCTATATTCATTAACAGGAACCGCCGGGTATAATTCATAGGTCCTAGTGCCAGCGCTGCCGACAATCGATATCTCTATATCCCTCTGCGTCAAACCTGCATCCTCAAGGGCCTCCTTAACAGCCTCCCATGCTAATTCTTGAATCGTTACATCACCCCTAACACCAAAAACAGATTGACCAACGCCAATAATGCCCACCTTTCTAAACATTAATGGAAGAATGGAGATCGTATTTTTAAAGACTACGTGAAATTAATTATTTATTTAGACCCAATTACCATACTCCTTAATTACTGTATTACCTGACTTAATAACGACCTTATTCGAATAAACCTCTATATTCGTATCACCTAATACATTGGTTAACGTCTCAGTAAAAGTATTGAAGCATAGGAAAACTCCGCGCATCATATTGATATAAATCCAATTGTTAGTATTACCACTCTTAAATATACACTCATTACGTGAGATCCATAAGGCTGGCTCTTTATACTCATTTATTACCTTGACAGGCATATCGTATAAACATGGTATTTATTTTAAGGATCTTCCTAAAATTATTTATCATATAAACTTACTAGGATCCTTCAAATACTCATCAATCCCCTTCCTACCTGAGTCTGAAGTTATTTGCTCTATGAACATCCTCCTCTCGTAATCTAACCCACTACTTAATGTTGCATCGAATATCGTGTTTACACTCTTCTTAATGAAGGCCAATGCCTTCAGATTCTTGCTCTTTAACTGATTAATCACGTTCATTACATGTTCGTCTAACTTATCGTCTGGCAACGCATCATTGATCAACCCCATCTCTTTGGCTTCCTTTGCCGTAATCTTTAATCCAAGCATTAATATCTCCTTAGCCTTCTTCTCATGTATTATCCTAGGCAGATTCTGTGTTCTGCCACCACCTAGTATTGTATTGAATCTTATGCAGTGCTGGTGCTGATGTTAAGGAGCATTTCCCTGAGATGGCTACCGATCTTATAACCT
>JAGDXB010000018.1 GCA_023256215.1 Vulcanisaeta sp.
AGCAGCAAGCCGCAACAACCACAGGAACCACGAAGGCTGAGGCTAAGGCTGAGGAGAAGAAGGCCGAGGAGAAGAAGGAGGGTCCAAGTGAGGAGGAGATTGCCGCTGGTCTTGCGAGTTTATTCGGCTAATGGCAATTAATAAAAATTCATTATCTATTCTTAAAAAGTCATTTCATGGCACCTTCTACCTTAAATAAATTCTTCATTGCTTTCTCCCATAATTCCCTAGGTGATTTATTGTAAATCCTGACCTTAGTATATGGCAGTCCTGGTAATGCCTTAGAAAGTTCGAACTCTATGAACCTCCTCTTCTCATTAATTACTATTTGCTTTACTGGTATGGGTGATTTGAGTAGGTACATACCATCAATGAGTATAGCATCCCTAAATATTATCAATTCCTTCGTTACCGTGTATGGATAATCAGTTATTTGGACGTTAGTCGTCATAAAGGGCATTCTCATGACCCTAAATATTACGTACATAAGTACGAAGAATACACCAAAATATATTAAGTAATCAATGAAGTATGCATAAAATAGGTTAGCTTCCTGAATCGTAGATGTAAACCAAGGTTTTAGGTAAGCCCCAATATTTATAGAACTGGATATGTATTTTGCCAATGATATGAACGGCCCTGAGAGTACGTATGTATAAAGTATTAATAGGCCTATTAGTACCACCATCAGTATTACCATGTTCTTTAACTGCGCCTTAACAAACCTATTGGTCTCTTGTACATAATCAGGGTCTTTCTCCATAGCCTTCATGAAGTCATCGCGTGTTAACTTCTCTATGGCCCCTGTCTTGCTCGTTCTCATGTAATCCTCAATTTCCCTAAGCCTTGCCCTAGTACTCCTTATTCCTATGACTATTACTATTCCGAAGAATATCACGAGATACGCGATAACCAGAATCCATGTTACGAACGTCTCATGCGCGACATTACCCCAGGCGCCAATTATTGCGAATGCTAAGACAAATGCTATGGGCCATACATACCTAAATACCTTGTTCCAAGTAGTTCCTTGTTGCGTGTACATTTCAGGTTATTGTTTAGTTAACCCGTTTAAAACCTTACCAATTTACGTAGTACGGCTAGAAAAGATTTATTTCTTCCGAAATTCCTGTATAGTGGAAATGAATGTTAGTAATGATGAATTAATGATAAATGTGATATGCGATAATGAAGTAAAGGCGCCTAATGTAGATAGGGATAATTCAGTGTCCCTGCTTGTTGGTGGTGATTTATTGATAGATACATGCTCAAGTGCTGAGAGGCTTTTGGGTAATGCTAGGGCTCTCGGTATTAATTTAAAGCCAAGGCTTTTAGTCATAACAACGCCTGTTAATCATCATTGGGGTGGTCTTGAGGCATTATCAAGCGTATCTACTGTTGTCATTCCTGTTGATAATACAGTAAATAGTTTTGAGCTTAGGGATAGGCTTGATAAACTTGGTGTTGATGTCATTGAGGTTGGTGGTAGAGAGCGTGTTAAGGTTAGCTTTGGCTCTGTGGAGTTTGTGAGGGTTGGTAATAGGAGGGTTGGTGAGTTACTTGTTTATGTGCCTGGCCATAAGTTATTGATTAGTGGTTGTGGGCTTAATCTATGGCTTATTGATGATGAGCAGTTACTAAGGTTCTTTAAGGAGCTAGATATCAGGTATTTCGTGGGTGGATTAGGGGCTACGTCGGTCAGCGAATATCAAGGCGCATTACTTAGGGATATAGTTAGGGGATTAGTTGGTGTATATCCACTGCATGGTACTGGCCCTAGATTAAGGAAGGAGCTAGTTAATAGTTATAGGAATGTTCATGATGTTGGTGCTGGTTCAGTGTTAAGAATTGGGTGATGCGAATGCAGTACTTTGGCCTGCTAATAGTTGTGTTGGCGTGGTTCGTGCTTGTGGGCATAATATACATACTCAAGCTTCTTAGGGTTAAGGTCCCCGTCAGGGTGTATTATGGCGTATTCATCATGCTTAGGGATGAGGAGCTTGTTAAGAACGTGATAGCGCCACTTGGTGATTTATTACGTAAAATTCCAGGTTGGCTTATAATAGTCCTCACTGTTGGCCTCTTCGCAACATCCATGTTCGTAATAGTGCCAATCCCCTTAGTAATAATGAATATCAATGTTTGGGGTTTACCATCAATGCTGTACTTAATGGCTAGGAACTTAGTACTCATGATAGTGGCCATGATGCATAGGCTAAGTCCAATAGAGACGGTCGAGAGGGGCTTCACACCATTGGCTCCATTAATACCCGGCGTCACAATATCACTTTACACATTCATCTATGTAATCGTAGCCATAGGGCTTGGGGTACTCCTGCACGAGCTTGCCCATGGCGCCGTATCATCTAGGTTTGGAGTGAGGATAAAATCAGGTGGAGCCTTTGCATTATTATTTCTTGCCTTTGGTGGTTTTGTGGAGATTGATGAGGAAGAATTGAGAAAGAGAAGCCTATTAGTAAGGCTTGCCGTATACTCAAGCGGTGTCTTCATGAATATAATCCTGGCATACATAGCAATAGCGCTCGTGGAACTCGTATTACTAAGCCCACAACTAACGCAGGACCTGCTAGGTACAACGATAATTTACGTGGCCAACTCCACAGATGCGGCCTTTAAGACCGGCTACGTAATAACTGCCGTGAATGGGCATCCCGTGGCCAGTGTGTATTCATTAATATCTACCTTAAGCTCCATTAACTCTGGCAACGTTACATTAACCCTGTACGACCCAACAAATAACGCATTGCTGTATGAGACTTTAAGTGCAAATAATCTAACTATGGCATTATTAGGATACTCAGCTCTTTACATTAGTCCATGGAATATTGTGGTGGAGAGCAGATCCTTCTACAACTTAATGTTTTGGATATACACGTTGAACCTAACCCTCGCTCTCCTCAATGCGTTTCCCGCCTATCCGCTAGATGGAGGTCAATTCCTAGACTCACTACTGTCTAAGGTTATACCTGAACAGACACTGAGGAGTAGGGTTATGATAGTAATATCGGTGGTCTTATGGTCATTGATAGGACTTACCCTCTATTACACATTAATGACAGGCCTTTACAGGTTAATATAATCTTAAGAGCAAATCCTTTTAATAGAGTCTCGTCTCCTCGCCTTTAAATGAATAGGCAGAGTAACGTGAGCATAAAGGTAAGAAGAGGCTTTATGTTGGGTATCGTAATTACAATACTATTCTTTCTAATGGGGCTTACACATGTTGGTGAGGCCTTTGCCCTTGAGTACAGGGTATATGGATACGTCATCTATAGATCTGGCGAGGTGGTCCATGTTCCTTACTTACCGCTTTACCTATACATGTGGAGGGTCTCATCACTGTTATTTCTGGCGTGGGTTATAGCGTACATAGCCTATATAATAAAGCCGTCAATCGTCATCGACTCCTCCGGTATTATATACGGGATCTTCTACGTAATTACTCACTATATATATCTCTTTACGATAGGAGCTAATGTAGTGATGTATCCGTTAATGTATGTTCTATTCACCATTGGAAAACCATTAATTTACCTTGACTGGGGCCAAGTCGTTGCTTTAATTACGATATGGAGAGCCTATGTACTATATAGGTTAGCCAGGGGTCAATAATGACTAATGACATAAAGAGCAATATCGCATCAACACTACGCGATCTTGGTATAGGGTGGGTCAGGAGTTTTGAGGAGAATGATCCTCAATACGTAGCAATAGGAAACCTTTGCAGTGAGATTAAAGATGAGGAAGTGGCGCTGAAATTAACGATAATGAACGCACTAATTAGCTACCAATTAAGTGGTAAGGGTGAGGATCACTGGGATTATTTTGCCAATTATTTCATTAAGAATAAGCCAAAAAACCTATGTAACGACTTTATCAATTACATAATAAGTAGCAAGTACTTAGTTAGGTATAGGGATTCAAGAATAAAACGGATCAACAATGTATGCCCCAAAATAATAAACCTAAAACTAACTAATTACCTGAATAATAATGATCTATCGACATTATGGACAACCCTGGCGAAGATACTAAACGCCTCAGGCGATGAGAAGACTATAGTATTCGCAGTAAAGATGGCTTACTACTTAGGCAGGGCATGTGGACATGACGTCAATGCGCCTATGGACATACCAATACCCGTTGATTACAGGGTTACTGTAATTACGATATGTAGTGGTTTACTACCCATAGTAGGTATTTCAGTAAATGCTAAAGGGATTGCAAAGGAAATAATGGTAAGGCGGAGGAAGGAAATACAGGGTATTTGGAATGAAATAGGTAGATTAAGTGGTATACCACCATTAAACCTAGATTCCGTGATTTGGGTTTTAGGTGGTTTACTAATTAATTCATCATTCAGCATCAATAATGCAATAAGGAAATCGGTGGATTTAGGTATTGACATGAATGACAAGGTAATCAGGTTGCTTCACCTACTCGGTGGTCGGTGCATTGTGGAATAAATCGATATAACTAATTCCTTCGCCTCCTTATAGATCTTAGCCTGGCTCTTATCAACTTTGAACCTACGTAGTAACTGAGCCCTATCATTGCTAATCACTATATAGTTTGTCGAAACCAACCTATCAATTATCTTCTTGGCATAGTCATAACCAAGCCAATACACAATCATCCTATAAACCTTCAAATACCTAAGCCTAGCGCTACCACCCCTCAACTCCAACTCCTCAAGCAGCAATAACGCAAGCCTCGCCTCAGGACTCATAGACATAAACCTCACCCTTGTCTAAATCCACGCTAGCCCTATACCCACTCTTAAGGTTTAGAATTTCTGTGGGTAGGTCTGTCATTATGGGTATTTGAGCCATAACCGCGCCTATGATAAGCATCGTGTCAGCCCTCACGCTCAAGATAACGAGTGGCGCCTTACCATACTTACTTAGTTGATACATGACGTAAGGACCCACGGTAGACCCCCTGGAGCTTGGTATCACCAATACCTTGCCCGCTATGCTGGCATTTATGGTTCTTATAATGCCGCTTTTACCATCAACATCACCCAAAAACGAAAGTGGTTCCTTATAGACGATTAATTCACCATCAACAACACCACTCCCAAGGAGTGTTCGACCCTTAAATCTCATGACATTACAGAAAGGAGAATTACGGATACAGTTTTAAGGTTTAAGTAAATCAATAGAATCTCACTCAATCCTAATCTTAATAATCCTCTTAGTCTCCTCAACCTCATCCTTCGGCAACTCCCTATACGTCAACCACCAGGCATAGCCCTTATACTGCTGAAGTCTCTTCGGAGCCTCCTCAACATGGTGCGGCGGTGGATTCAGCACGTTCTCACCGATTAACTCATTATATGGCCAGTTAGCCGGCATGACAACTCCATACTTATCAATTAGTTGTAGCGACCTAACAATCCTCAGGATCTCCGGTATATTCCTACCAAGCTCCAGTGGGTAGTATAGTATTGTCCTTATCGTCGCCTTATCATCAACTATATAGACAATCCTAACTGTGGCAGTGCCTGACTGAGCATGCAATCCTCCTAGGGCCTTTGAAACCTGGCCTAATGGATCAGCAATTATTGGGAATGGTATCTTCACCTTAAGTGTATCCTCTATCCACCTAACCCACTCAATATGGCTAATGTCTGAGTCCACGCTTAGGCCTATTAACTCTGTGTTTAACTTCTTGAAGTCGTCGTAGTGCTTGGCAAAGCTCACGAACTCTGTGGTACATACTGGCGTGAAGTCGCCTGGGTGGCTGAAGAGTACGAACCACTTGCCCTTGAAGGCATCAGGTAGTTTCATTGGTCCGTGGGTCGTCATTACGTTGAGTTCCGGGAATTTCTCCCCTATTGATGGTATTGTGATTGGCATACGGGATTCCTTTAGCCCTTGGCTATTTAAAGAAGGATTCTTGGTTATTTTAAGTGGTTATAAGAAGATTTAATTATTATTAATATGTGTGTAAAATGTGCATAGAAATATATTCATATGTATAATAATTAAGGTGGATTTAAGGGTTTATAAGGTGCATGTGTAATGCTAAGCCTTTGATAGGTCATGAATAATGCCGGAATTGCAGCATTGGTGATTTATGTGTTTATTGTGTTTGCGTTAGTCCTACCTACGATGTTAATACCCATGGGTATTAAATTATCGTATGTCTATGCTCTAGGATTGAAGGATCTTAATCTTTTTATTAATGAGTATGTGGTTATATTATTGCTCTTCTTATTAATCGTGGCCTTCCTAAGTGTCCTTATTTATAGATATGGTGTATTCCTCATGAGACCTTTATTAAAGGAGGTGGTGATGGTTCGTAACCTTCATGGGATTTTTGATGTATTTTTAATAGGTAATATTAGGACTTTATTTATAGTATTGGCTATTTTTTCGATAGTTGTTTATTTGCTTAATACTGAGATTATTAGGATTCCTGGCTATAATTATATTCCTTATTTTATGGTAAGTACTAGGATTAGTGTTATGAGTTATGCAGAACTATTGCTGGGTTTGTTAAATACGGTATTAAGTACCTGGCTTGTTGTTAGCGTTGCTTATTTACAGTTAAGGATTGCTGGTAGGCATATGATGGATAGGTTAGGTGGTGCTTTAGGTGGTGCTGTTGGTGTTTTTGTTTCTACGGGTTCTGCCACTGCAGTCAGTGCAGCATGCGCGTTGGGCTCATGTTCATTACCCAGCATTGGTATTACGCCGTTAGCAATGCTCCTTATGATTGTTTTAGGTGGTAATGAATTACTTCTTGCGAAGCTCTCTATCGTTATAATGGTAGTTTTCATCGGTATAATACTGCTATTTCTTATGTGGATTCATAAATTATTAGTTAAAACCATGTAGCTTTACGGATCCATGTTTTTAGTGCTTATTTTTAATTTTATTTAAGAAACAGATAGAGAGATCAAGCATACTTAGCATGCGGTATCGCATATGCTTTACCTAGTACTTTTCATTCAATTTTTTAGAGAGCTTCAGGGAGGATTTTTCGCATATTTGTAAGCAAGGTTTTTTAAGTCACCGCGTGTTCTCAATTGTTGATGGGTGTTGTTTTGTTTATTGATACTCAGACGTTGATTTTGATTATCATAGCCTTCATTGTCCTGGTTATCTGGGGACCAAGTAAGATTCCTCAGTTGGCTAGGAGCCTTGGTCAGTCCATTAGGGAGTTTAAGCGTGGTGCTGCTGAGAATGAGCCGGAGCCTGAGCTTATTGAGGTTGCCAGGAAGTTGGGCATAGACCCAACGGGTAAGACCAGGGATGAGTTGCTCACGGAGATTAATAATAGGCTTAGCCAGCAAAAGGCTACAGTAACTGTTAAGTCGACGGTTGACCCAAAGGTTCTCGAGATTGCCGAGAGGCTTGGCATCGACACTAGGGGTAAGAGTGAGGAGGAGTTGATTAAGGAGATTAATTGGAGGTTGAGCAATAAGTAGGAAGGACCTAAAAACAGGGGTGCATTTTAAAATGCACATTTACCTAGTCCTCGATGAGCAGACAGGGCTACTCATATTCCTATTCTTCCTAGTCCTAATTGCCTGGAAGCCTGAGGCACTGCCAACGATAGCCAGGGAGCTTGGTAAGTGGTATAGCTGGGCCAGGAGGTCTCTTGAGGATTTCATGAGGGAGATTAATGAGCCGATTAGGGAAGCGAGGAGTACAGTAACGAACACGGTCTATGACATTAGGAGGACGATAAGTGAGGGGCCAGACCCAGACATAATCAGGATAGCCAAAGCACTAAACATAGACACGCAGGGAAAGACAAGGCAAGAAATAATGAACGAAATACTAAAACGAATAAGCAGCAACACGGCAAATGACGGTAAGTAAGTTGTTAAGGCTTATTTTTATCCTTATGTAACTTAAAATGTGGAATATCAAAAGTGGCTTGCCCAGGCTGTTAGGGATTTAAGGACTGCGGAAAATTCGTTGAATTCTGGCGATTACTACGCATGCGCCTTTTGGTCGCAGCAAGCCGTTGAGAAGGCCCTTAAGGCGTTACTTATGGCTAGGGGTAAGGTGGTTAAGGGTCATGATTTGGTTGAGCTTGGCTACATTATTAGGGATGAGCTTCACCTTGATGTTTCACAAATAATGGATAATCTAAGGGAATTAACAATGCATTACACAACGGCAAGATACCCCGACGCCGCAAATGGTATTCCCTATGAGGTATATACCGAGTCAAGGGCTAGAAGGGCGTTGGAGTTGGCTAGGGAGGTGGTTGAATGGGTAAGGCGGAATCTGCAGTGAAGAGTCAGTTGGAGATGCTTAGGAGAGCTTGGAATTTTGTGGTTAGGGTGAGGTCTAAGATTAATGTTGCTGAGGTTTATGTTGTTGGTTCCAGAGCCCGTGGAGACTATACGGATATCAGCGATATAGACCTTGTAATAATAAGTGACGATGTTAGGGGCATGGATCAGCTTGAGAGAAGGCTATTGCTTAAGGATTTGCTTGAACCTGGTATCGAGTTTTTCATTTATACGAGTGATGAGTGGTACGGTGAGTCAACAAGCTGGATTAAGCAGTTAAGGAGGGAGGCCGTTAAGTTGGTGGATTTGCTTAGTATGTATGGCATAAGTGCTGGTAATGCTACGGCTTAATGGTTCAGGGCTTTGGCATGTTCTTGTAGATGTTTTTGCTCCATGCGTATCCTGCCTCGAATAGTACTATGAACATTATGAACCAGAGCAACGTGCTGATTAGTGTTGGGTCTGGGTTCACTACGGCTATTGCCACCAAAACGCCGAAGTATATGTAGGGCCTATTCCTGGAGAGCATTTCCGGCGTTATCAAACCAACCTGCGTAAGGAGCGCCATCATCACGGGTGTCTCAAATAGAAAGCCCGCAAAGAAAAGCGTGGCTATGAACGTGTCCAGAAAACCACTGGTTGTTAGTAGGTGTACGAAGCCGAATAGGCAACTCCAGAATAGGCTTATCCTCAGGAAGGCTGGGAATACGAAGTAATAACCAATGAAGACCCCTAGGTAGAAGAGTACCGCGGCAATCCATATGTACCTCTTGACAGCCCTGAGCTCGTGCGGGTATAGGGCTGGCTTGACGTATTGATAAACCTCGTAAATAAGCACAGGTATTGAGACGAGGAGTGCAATAACAACACTTAACTCAACACTGAATACGAAGGGCCCGAGGACGGTCGTCGATATTATACCAATGGGCTGTGTTAAATTCCCAACAACCACATAATTGCTGGTACACGTCACAGATCTCGCTGAGGAGAGGACAAGGTCGAGTATGTAGTGCCTAAACACATAGGCAATTATTGGGTGGTACTCCATCGTGAAGAAACCAATGGCTACCTGGGCAATGTTGTGGCTATGCACATCGGGCATTGGCAACCAAAGCACAATGAAGACAATGGCAAAAACAATCAAAACCCTCCTCAACCTAACACCCAACTCCCTAAGATGCTCCCAAATAGGCATCTCCCTATCATAGGGTGGGCCTGAATCGCCAGACATCCCAATCAATTGATAACGAAGGTAAGTAAAAAACCCTTTTTCACTAGTGTGAGAGCTTGCCATAGTGTTGAGGGTAATAGGAATCATTTATTAGTTTCAAAATAGTTAAAGGTAGGTTGATTATACTATTTGATTTAGTATGTCTGTGAGCGTTAAGTTTAGGGTTTGGGTTGAGGTTAATGGTGTCCATGTGATTGGGCCAGGTGGTTATGAGATACTGAAGGCGATTAATGAGCTTGGGTCAATAAGTGGTGCTGCTCGCAAGCTCGGTATGTCATACAGGTTTGTGTGGAATTACATAGATAGGATGGAGAAGACCCTCGGCGTCAAATTAGTTGAGGCTTGGAAGGGTGGTAGGGGTAGAGGTGGTGCTAAACTAACGCCTGAGGGTCAATTACTACTGCAGTACTACGGGTCAATAATTAGGGATATGAATGAAGTAGCCAATAAATGGTCTGAGTATTTAAATAGGAATTTGAATAATAAATGATTTTAAATAAAAAATAGGTTTAATCGTTCTCATTGGTTAACCGTTACGTATACCTGGAACTTAATACCGTATGCCTCATACGAACCATCAACATCATAAACCCTGACAATATACGTACCTGGCTGTATAGTAATTGGAGCATGCAGGATAACAGTGGCATTCTGACCCAGTGGAACTACGAGCGCAAATCCATCTGAGTATGCCATATGCCCTGGCAGTGGATACTCATTGATTATGTCTGAACTCGGTATATGACCGAGCTGTGCGGCATTCCATTGATAAAGCACCGTACCGTTAGGATACAATATCTGCACAAGCACTATAAATCCTCCATAAGTATCAGGCCCCGCAACCCTATCTATCTGAAGACGTAATGTGCCATTGCTGAACAACTGCGTGCCAGCCAACGAATAGGCGGGCTTCTTAGAATAATTAGTCAGATGTGTGAATCCCTGGAAATTAATTTGATAAAGCGCCATGGTAACCCCCGTAGCTATTATGAATCCAAGCAACGCCAAAATCGTTACCTTATCCATACCCATCACCTCACCATAGCGGTATATTGATATTAAGGATCCTTAAGCCACTTGGGTACTTCTTCGCTAAATACTCATCAACAGACAACCACCTACTTCCAGTAAACATGAACATGAGAGCAGCCGCACCCTCAACAGCCGCGATCTGCCACTCATCAACGCAGGTTGGTCCTAGCCAACCACCGGCGGCACCGATACCCCAGGCTAACAGTGCGATTACGAGTCCCGAAAGCCTAGTCATAAAGCCAAGCATCATGAATAGGCCAAAGATGGCCTCTGCAGCAGTGAATAATAATAGGAATGGGTATAATATGCCTGGGTGCGACACAAGCCACTCTAGCTGGCCAACAATTGGCTGCCACGCATGCGGTATAAACGTTAATAACTTACCACCAACATACGCAGGGGAGTGTGGGTTCAATTTGGCAGGTACATTAATGGTTCTCCTAAGAAACGCACTAAAGTACATCCAACCAAGCGTAACCCTAAGTATAGGTAGATATTTTTGGACATTTACCGTACTTTGCTCCACCTTACTAACGATTAAACTCTCATTTTTGACCATATAGGTCAAAACATCGATGCTTATTACTTGATACGCCTTACTTCCAAAAAACGAGCACCCAGTATTGAGTAATAGTACGATCATTACGAATATAATAATGAATACTTAAGAATAAAATTATATTAATTTAAAAGTGAAAGCTATCGATAAGTATTATATGATCAATTTTATATAATTGTCATTCTTTTGACATAACTAGGAATTTATAAGCCATATTTTTAAATAAAGTGACCAAAAATGACCACTTACTGTGGTTGTCTTGATACTTATCATCTTGCAATTCTTCAAGCCTTAATACTTGCCTATAAACATTAATTTGCTAGGTAATAATCATGGAAAAACACATTATCATTATATTACATGTCAAACACTACGGGAATAAGTATCGCAACACTCTATAGGAAGGCACTTGAGCTAATGAACATGGGTCTCATTGATAAGATTGACAGGGGGCATTATGTCGTCACAACCAAGGGCGCGCTGATTTTAGCACTACTCTATTTAAGTGGTATTGGCGATATATCGATAGACACCTTCAATATTGCCGTCAATAAGTTGAAGGATGATTGGGACGCGACCGAGTTCAATAATGAGGAATTTGTGGAGTTTATTGACCTAGTCAGGAGAGGCATTACTAAATTAAGGATGTCATTAACAAACGTGTGTGCCAGAAGCCTTGGTTCAACAATACACTACCTACTTCCAGAGTCCCTAAATTCGCTAGGTAATAATAGATCATTAATTAATGTGATAGCCGAAAACCTAGAAGTGCCCATTGAGAAGGTTTTGAATGCTGAGAGAGTCATAGCTAAGGCTTTGCTCGAATTCCTACCAGCAATAACATTGAAGGATGGTTGTAGGGCGGCTGTTTTATTGCAGGGCGATCAGTCCAGAAAGATAACGTTAATACGGGTTGCAATGAAGTGTAAGGTTCACGGATATAAACTCGGCATTGACTGTCCCATAGCAAACTCCTTAATTTCCAGGCTAATTAGCATTAATAATAATAAGTATTAAATTAAAAACAGGGATGTTGTATAGGCCTTTAAAATAGACAGTATTAAGTTGTTGAGTATTCTCCGTGATTTTTCAGATAATAGCAAGTAGCCCATTGGAAGTATGCATTCTGTCATTATATGATTTCTATGGAGTCAGAAAGCACGATTTATAGGAAGTATACTTGGCTAAGTAGGCTTGATGTCATCTCCCTGGCCAGTGACTTGGACAGGTTGGGGCCCATACATGCCGCCGGGTTATCACTTGATATGGGGCTGGAGAATAGCTGCCGCAGTGTTTTTAACAGCACTTGGCAGCATGACCATGCTCCTCGCAGCCTTCTATGACATTAGAGGTAAGGTTAATAGAATGGTTAAGATTAACGTGGCCGCCGGTTGGGTCTTCATACTTGCTGCCCTAGCCTTCTTTATAATAGACCTTGGTAGGCCCGAAAGGGCTGGTAACATAATATTCATTGGCTATCCAAACGGTAGGCT
>JAGDXB010000066.1 GCA_023256215.1 Vulcanisaeta sp.
TCTTAGGTGCTGAGGTTACATACGTCGCCAAGGTGCCTGGTACATACGACATGCCAATAATAGTTGATGAACTACTTAGGAGGGATGATGTCGATGCCGTGGCTGCAATAGGCGCCGTGATCCAAGGCGAGACGAAGCATGACGAGGTTGTGGCGCATCAAACGGCTAGGAAACTCATGGACTTATCTGTGGAGCATAGGAAGCCAGTGGGCATGGGGATAATCGGACCTGGGGCAAATAGGGTCCAAGCCCTGGAGAGGGCTGAGGAGTATGCCAGGAGGGCTGTGGAGGCTGCAGTGAAGCTGGCCAGGAGGTTAGAATTACTGAAGGGCAGTAGGTACGCAGGAACTACGGTATTTATTGAGTAAGTCAGTATTGGAGTCATTCTTCAACAATCCGATAGGTGAAGTCTCATCACCCAACACTTAATTAGGCGCCTCCTTAATTGACTTTTCCCGTGATAAACGTAGCCATAGCCTCGAAGAATCCAAATAAGGTTAGGGCGGTGAGGACCGCATTCAGGCTAATGGGCATTAAAGTAAGCGTAATATCCATAGAACCACCAGGGGATCTACCGCCAGAGCCCATTGGTATTAATGAAATAATAGGCGGTGCTGTAAAGAGAGCAAGGCATGCGTTAAACAGGGTAGTAAATGCCGAGTTTGGTGTCGGTGTTGAAGCTGGGATAATAAGTGTCGATGCTTTAGGTATTCATATGGATGTGACGACAGCAGCGGTGGTGGATAGGGATGGTGAGGTGACGATAGGGATGAGCCCGGCTTTCATGATACCGAGGAGATTTATGAAGGAAATTCTAAGTGGTAAGGAGCTGAATGACGTTGTAGAGAAGTATTATGGAATTAAAGACATTGGCAAAAGGTTTGGTTTCATTGGCGCCGTAACCAGAGGTCTCATAGAGAGGGAAATTCTCAATGTGGAAGCAATATACATGGCTTTAATACCCAGGATGCCCTGGAATAAGAATCTTTATCATTGACAAGGACTTACGAGAGTTAGAATAAATACGTTTTAAGAAGCTTAATTAATTTCAATTCACGAATAATTAGTATCTTACTTAGTATTAAGGCAAGGTATTTAATGATGTTAGATATTAATGGTTTAATGGTTAAGTGGATTAAACTAACTATAATTAATGATAATGAGGCTGGACCTCCACCATTAGTTAATGATTGGGGTTGGAGCGTATATGTTGAGACGGATAGGTGGGTTATACTTTATGACGCCGATACTGATCCGAGGATTATTGAAAATAATATCAGGGTGTTGAGACTTAATCTAGATAAGGTTAGTGCGGCATTTCTGAGTCATTATCATGTTGATCATTATGGAGGTTTCTCCTACATAGGTAAGGTTAAGGGTGGATTAATTGTCTATGTGCCTGTTAATGATTATATATTAAGTAAATGGGGTTTAACACCCATTGTTGTTAGGGAACAAAGAGAAATAATGAGTGATGCCATAACAACTGGCGCTATGCATGGTATGGGCGTTACGGAGCACTCATTGGCTGTAAAGCTTGATGGCTATGGCTATGTAATTATCGTAGGGTGTTCCCACCCAGGTATTGATAAGATAGTGGGGAGTATAAGTAAAACTTTAGGTCACGTATACTTAGTGATAGGCGGATTCCATGCGCCATCAAAGAATCAGCTCGATGAAATTGCCAAAAGTGCTGATTATATATGTCCAACCCATTGTTCAGGTAATGAGGCTAAATACTACGTAGCCACAAAGTACCCCAATAAATATTGCGAAGCCAAGACTGGGTCAATAATATCATTGCCAGTTTAAAACCTAGGTTGAAACTTTACCTGGCTTACCGGGCGGCGAGAAGCTTAGGCGAATAATCGAGTTGGCATCAATGGAGATGAAGAAGCTCGGGTTATCATCAATTGTTATTCCTAGAACAAACGTAAGCATGAGCATCCACATAGACAGCCATTGCAGGGTCGAGCTTAGGGCGAAGAGGAAGAGCGAGGATGAGGCCTTGAATTTGGTTGAGAAGCTCAGGAGGGCCGGCTATAAACCATCGATGTACGTCGATGGTGAAGACCACGTGGTCTTGATAACTCACTCGAACATCCGCGACAGTCCACTCAAGCTAATAGTCTGCAAGAAACTAAGCAAGTGGCTTGAGGGCGAAAAGAATGAAAGGAGGAGGGAGAGAATAGCCAAAACAATGCAGAACCTAAAGTGCTTCAATAATACCTAACCCCGCCCAAACCCACGGGCCGGTCAAAAACTAATTTTTCCCTTTTTCTCCTCCCTTCACCAAACACAACAACGAACAAAAAGGTTAAAAATACAAAAAACACAATGGATTAACGAGCGGCCGAGGTGGTGTAGCCTGGTTAGCATGCGGGCCTGTGGAGCAATAAGCGCAGTAAGCCCGTGGACCCGGGTTCAAATCCCGGCCTCGGCCTCCAAATTCAGTTTCCAATTTTATTTTTAAATCAATGTATTAGTTTTACGAATTCGACAAGAGTGTTAGAAAGGATAGAAAGTAAAGGAGTTAAAGTTTGGGATTGGATTGTTTTAGCTTGTGTGGAGCTTATAATAAGGGCTTGGTTTTGTCTCTATTTCTATTTCTTTTATTTCATCATTACATGCCACTAATGCCTTTATTAATGCTTGGTTGTTTGTTTTTATGATGTATGTTGTGCCCTTCTCCGTGCCTTTTTTGTGTACTTCCACGTTGGTTTTACTCAGGATTAATAATTGATTGTCTTTGCAATTAAGTGTTATTGTTGCTACGTATACCGTTTTCATCATCTCTTCATGTATTTGGCTCAGTATTACCGCACCTATGTGGGTACATAACTTCCTGCTCTCGCCCCACATCGATACTTGGCAGTCGCATGTATACTTACCATTTACGAATCTAACTATGTATTGCGGCAAACTATCGCTCATTTTTGGGTCTCCCTTAACCAGCCACGTATTTTCTCCTATTCTCATGACGCCATTACTTAAATATCGTCTTAGTGATCTCCTTATCCAGGACCTTGATTTCCTAGGATAGCGTCTAGCCAATTCCCTAATGGCCGCTTTAAGTGATTCATCATATATATTCATTGAGCCTATTTTAGTAATTATTCTATAGGTAATAATGTACTTATTGATTAATTTAATGCACCTTTTAAAGACCCTATTTCCTGCGCTTCCCTATTGTGTCCATGATCGTCATTACTATCACCCAAACATCTATGACCACTATCCCATAGGCCTCCTCGGTTGCTGCCGATGGCCATGGCACCATGATTGCTGGTATCGGTGATAATACGCCGAGCAACAATGAGAATAGCCCCAAGCCTTTATCCTTGGCCATTAATGAGCCCAGACCCCACGTTATTAACGATATATCCATCTGGGTAAAGAACCATGTTGATACAAAGACATGGGGTCTCGTACCTGCATGATAAATACCTATCAGGGCTAGGAATAGTCCAGCTACGAATACAAAGGCGGACGCGAAACTTTCAACCTTATTCCTAGAAATTAGTAATAGGTTTATTGAGTATAGATCTACGAATACTGACGTTACGATTAGACCGTAATTATAGATCCAGGGGTCTGTGGCACGGGGTCCTCCTAAATCGCTGAATGCATTCTTTACGAATATGAACCAAGGATTAACACTTATACTTACGGCTATCACTATCCATGCAAGTATGGCTGCAGTGATACCCGTATACCTAAGGATGGATCTAACACGCATAGCAAGCTAAAGCAAGGCTCAGTAATTTAATCCTTAGTTGTCCTAAACCTCGACAATGAGTGAATCAGTATCCCTTGGATAATACGTTATTACTTCAATGCCATCCTCCCTAACCACCACAGTATCCGAGTGCCTAAATCCACCAAGACCCGGTATATAAATACCGGGCTCTACTGTAATAACCATGCCAGGCCTTAATACAGTATTGTCTCCAATATCCAGGAATGGGGCCTCGTGCGTCTCTAAACCGAGTCCATGACCGCTATGGTGAAGTAGGTAATCAATAACACCTAGCTCCTTAGCGGCATTTATTACAGCCTTATCAACATCAGAAGCCTTAACACCAGGTCTAAGCGTATTTAAGGCTACATCCTGCAATTTAAGTGCTATTTTGTGATATTTTATAATTTCATTCGTTGGCTTGCCAACGAAGAGATTCCTCTCCAGTTCTGCCATATAGCCATAAATATCGGCCGTCGCACCCGTGACCAACACATCACCAATCCTTATGGGTCTTTCAACACTTATGGAGTGCGGATAGGCACTATGTTCACCAACCTGTCCCCTAAAGCCTGCATAGACTGGATACTCAGACCTTAATGGTTTATAGCTAGGTCCCAATGCCTTCTTCATCATTAATGAGGCATCCAGTGAAGCTCTGAGTGAAACTTCGTAGTCATAAAGACCTGGTGCCGTATAGTCCTGGAGAAGCGAATGTGCAAGGTTAGCCCACTTAGCACTTTCCTTAAGTAGATTGATCTCAACGTCTGACTTTATCAATCTCATCGCATATATTTCGTCGGCAATATTTACAAACGTGGCGTTCGGAAGTAGTTCCGTGAGGCTAGGTCCCCTGTAGCCCCAATAGCTTATGTAGCCTGGTGTTGAGTCATAACCTATCTTAGCCTGATCTAAATGAAGCTCCTTGAACCAGTTGGCAAATAATTCTATTGGGTGTGTTTCACCTGGGTAATCCCTATATGTATATACCTTCGTTATTAACCTTGTCTGAGTAAGTACGTGGTCCCTTTCGAGTAATGGTCCAAGGAAATAGATTTCACCGTTCCTTCTTATTACGATCGCGGCAGGCCTCTCTGTCTGTAAATAGTTCAATCCTGTGAAGTACATCATATTTACCGTATTAACTATATACACAGCCTCTAGCCCATGCCTCTCCATCACATTATAAAGCAAATTTAGTCTCCTCTCAAACTCCTTACTTAAAACCATGTACATATATGTTCATTAATTAGACCAAGCATATTTTTAATAATTGCCTAATCAGCCAAAGAGGTTAACCTCGGGCACATTCTCTGCGGTAGCCTTTTCGCTAAGTACATCGTTGCTAATCTCTATTGAGTACTTAAGCTTTGCCGTGTAAACCACGTTATTTCCCTCCTCGCCTGTTGGCGTTAATGGAATCTCGCCATTAACCTTAGCGTATCCCTTCTCCTCATTGTTCCTCATCAACTTCCATACCATACTCACACTATACTTACCCCCAACATCCTTAACATCCCAAGTCCTCTCACCTGGTGTCAACCCGTAATCCGTGGAGAAGGACTTTACTAACTGCATGAAGTTTGTTCCAGAATCATCAAGTGGTACTGATAGTCCTGCCTCCCTGGGCCATCTTTCAAGTCTCTTTTTTCTAGCATCTTCGCTTGCTGACTTACTTATTTTTATCGGGACCTCCAGGTCCCTCTCGTATACTGTTGTGAAGCTCATTAGAATTACGTGGAGAAAACCGGAATAAAAACACTTTCCTTAACGTTGATCAACATGATCATTTAAGTACGAGAGATGCGCCTAGGAACACGAATAATTAATCAGTTAACACCTTATTCTTCATTGGTTTATCAGGCCAGCCATCGCCTCATCACTGAGAGTACTGTCTTCTTTAAATTTATTTAAACTTACTCAACACCCACTACTTCGTTTATATCCATTATCTGAACAGCACCCTCAGCATTTCTACTTAGGTTTGCTAGGCATATGGGGCATACGGTAACCACGTTCTTAGACAACCTAGCCAGGTTTTCAATCCTAATTTTAGCGATTTTTCTCGATAACTCTGGGCTTAATGATTCGAGTGGTCCACCACAACACGTTGCGGTCTCCCTACCAGTTATTAATGGGTCTTCAATATGCTTAACACCAGCATTATCCAATATTGCCCTGTAAGTATCATACTTACCTAGGTATCTTGCGTATAGGCAGGAGTCATGAATAACCACATCAACATTGATTTTAGGCTTAACCTTAATCTCCCTGAGCAGGTCTAGGTAATTAATTACTTCGAGATCCACCTTGAAGTAGCTGGGCATTACGTTTGTTAATATGTTGTGTGTATGTGGGTCTATCGTTATTACTCTCTTAATGCCGTACTTCCTGAACGTCCTAAGTACCGTATTCTCGAAGTACTCCTTAAATACGTCTTCCGCGCCCAATTCATAAAGCAATGCTCCGCTGTATGGCTCGTCCTCGTAAAGAAAGCCGAAACTAATACCCGCCCTCTGTAACGCCTTGGCTATGTTCCTTAATATGTTATTGGCTCTGTCAATGTCGGCCTTGTTCGGCTTAATGACGAAGCCCGCAAATCTAGAAAGTACACCTGCTAATCCTGTTAGTGGTGTGCCTTTAATCTTCTCGATCCACGGCACTAATTGATTAATCATGGGGGCCATTTGATACAGGCATGATGTGTAGATTATGGTATCTCCACCCTTGGGTATGCCCATATCCTTAGCCCACTCCGTGCAGTAGGATTTATCCATGGGTATTGGTAGTCCATTAGAATCAAGGCTTCTCTTCATTATGTCAACCAGGGACCTAACCCAGCTTTCCAAGTACCCTTCACCACGATTATTGCACGCTATTTATATTTAAGGATTGTTTATTATCTATCAGATAAAACAAATAAAAACAAGCCAAAGCTATACGGGCCTGCCGCCCTTAATATAGAAGTCGACCCTCGACTTATTAATCACGGCATCAATGTTACAGTCACACTTAAGGAGAACCTTAGTCAAACCAAGCAAATAACCTCTGGTGAACGGCAATCCAGCATCTAGGTCGAAGGGTTCTAACAACGACACACGCATTACCTGTTCACCCTTACCTGAACTTAGGCCCAGGTTCTCCACACCCCTGGCTAGGTTCATAACGACTAACATATTTATTGCGGTCTCAATCACCTTATTTATATCAGCATTCATGGGTAGTTCATACTTAGTCCTCAACATTGTGCTAGCCATGGATAGGCCCATCTCATATCCAAGCTTAGTTAGGAACGCGTGAACCTCACCACCGCCCTGAATAATGTGCATTAAAATGCTCCTGAGTATTTCCTTATCGAAACCCACTAACTCCATTGGTGCCTCATGGCTCGCCCAAACATCCTGAACACCATTAATACTCTTTAGCCTATCAATAGCGCTTATTGGTAATGAGTCGCTTAACCTCATGGCGATAATTCTCTCATTCTCCGATGGTATTGATACGAAGACCCACTCAATACTCGCATGATCCTTAATAACACCAGTTATTTCGTGAAGCATTCCACGCCTATTTGCTGTCTTAATTACGAGTAAGGTCATCAATGATTTAGTAAAACGCAAAGACTTTAAACCAGACTGACCGTGAGTACGAACATGAACCGAGCCAGGAAACCTAGATGAATTGTGAAAAATAGGATGAGGTAAGAGCTTATTAACTCAGTTTTGCCATCAAAGCCAGTATGCCTGGAAATAATTATGATGAGTTGTACATGAAGCTGTTGGATAAGGCGTACACAATAATAACGCCGAAGATTCAGAGGAGGCAGGAGATACCTAGGTTGAGCATCCAGGTACAGCCCAAGAAGACTATTATTCAGAACTTTAGGGATGTTGCGCAGAGACTTAATAGGGACCCAACGCATATAGCCAGGTTTTTCCTGAAGGAGCTTGCCCTACCTGGCAATATTGAGGGTAATGCCTTGGTCCTATATGCCGAGAGAAGCCCCAGAACTCTTGAGGCTGTTTATGAGAGGTATATCAAGTTCTATGTGGAGTGCCCAGTGTGCCATTCAATAGATACTTACCTAGAGAGGGAGGGTAGGATCTACGTCCTTGTCTGCACGGCATGCGGCGCTAGAACTCCTAGGAAGGGTATTAGCTGATTTTCAATTTCTAACTTAAAGTTTGTGGAGTCAATAATTGATAATTAGTGAGAAAAGATTTTTAATTACTACGGGTGAATAAGTATCTTGTGTCGTTTGGTGGATACCCAATTGTTTTAACCGGTGAGATCGCAACAATGAGCGATACGCACGGATCCTCTGTCGTCGGATTCGCCAGCGCGATACCGGAGAATTACTTCAGGGATTGGATAGCCAAGAGATTCTTTAGGGTTAAGAGCAACGAGGATGGTAGGGTCCTCAGGGCACCATACGGATTAGCAAAGGTTGAGGCTTCCCTACTTGCCCATGGATATACTAGGAATGACGTTATTATTGCCGACCCGTACAAGTTGGACAGGGTTATTGGGCCGAATACTAGGATAGTCGGTATATACGTGATGGATCCATTAGGACTTAGCTTCGGCTCTGGTATACTCTACTGGATCCTTAAATTAGCCGATCTACCATATAGGGGGTTACCCTACATCGCCAAATCATTCATGCAGGTAATTAATCACCCAGCCATTAAGAAACATAGAAATCATTTAAAGATCATCGTTGGTGGACCGGCGGGTTGGCAAATAGTAGATACTGGTAAGCAGAGGGAACTTGATATTGATGTTGTTTATGAAGGGGAGTTCGAGGAAGATGGTCCTCAATTGTTCGATAAGGTAATGAAAGGGGAGCCTGTTCCAGAGAGGGTTGTTGCTCATAGGCCCGTCCCTATCGACATGGTACCTACCATAGTGACTCCATCGATTGGCGGTATGGTTGAGGTGACCAGGGGTTGCGGTAGAGGTTGCCAGTTCTGCACGCCCACGCTCAGCGGTATGATTAGGTCATTTCCATTCGAAGGGCATATTGATAGGGAGATGAGGTTGAACATCGAGGTTGGTGGCTTTAAGGAGATTACTTTGCATAGTGATGAGTTCTTTAGATACGGCGCCAAGGGTATAGAGCCAAACCCTGATAAGGTGCTTGATCTGACTGTTAAGGCGTATAAGCTCGTGAAGTCCTACGGTGATGATTATGAAGTAACCACAGACTTTACGACAGCTGCTGTCGTAAAGTACGCGCCTAAGATGGTCAAGGAGGTTTCTGAGTACATGAATGAGGGTGGTACCTGGCACTTCATAGAGATGGGCATTGAGACTGGCTCACCGAGACTACTTAAACTGCTAATGGCCGGCAAGGCATTGCCATATAAACCTGAGCAATACCCTGACGTTGTTGAAGAGGCCATTGGTATATTAAATGATAATTACTGGGTTGTAGTTGGTACGATGATCCTGAACCTACCTGGTGAGACTGACGATGACGTAATAAGGAGCCTTGAGCTTCTCGACAGGTTGAAGAAACTTAGGGTCCTTACATTTCCATTACCCTTCATACCAATGGGCGCGTTGAGAAGAAGGGACTTCACAGTACTTGATAAGCTACTTGAGGATCCGCTGAGGCTTGAGTTCATCCTTAAGGCTTTGATAAAGTCCTTTGAGGAGGCTAAGGCATTTAGTCACTTAATAACTAGGAAGGTTGAGAACTTCATTGTTAAGAGGCTGATCAGGTACATAGCCGTTAGCAGCTTTAACCTCGTACTTAAGAGGTATAAGGAGAAGTTGGGATCACTTGTTGAGCAGTATGGCGAGTTTAGAGAGAGGGTTAGGGAGGACATTACCAAGGCTGTAATCTCCATTAGACTGGACAAAGATGATGCATATAACGATTAAACTTAACCTACTGATTATTACTTACACGTTAATTAACGAAACCCCTCTCCACTTTACGTGCGAAATCCTCGAATAGGGTTAATCTCTTTATCTTAACTAACAATAGTTAGAAACCTTGATAAGGGCTTCTGCGCATTAATCATGTGGGAGTTGAGGGTAAGCCTATTGAGGAACTGGACGCATTAGTCATCAGGAAGGCCTATTATGTATTGGGTATTAGTATCGCTGGCCTATCACTAATAATGCTTAATTGGTTAGGTGCATCATCAATAATGTTTGAATTAATGAACATAAAGAAGGTAATACTCAGCACTATTTATTACGTAGTGCCCATGGCAACAGCCATAGCAGGCTTTGCGACCACACAATTACCAGCAACCCTAATGCTCAACAGGGTTGGTAACAGGGTACCCATGTTCCTAGGCCTACTACTAAACGGTCTATCCCTAATCTTCTCAACAACCAGTAGCTACCACACAGCCTTATTCCTTAGGTTTCTGGCGGGCATGGGGCTTGGCCTATACCTAATGCCCTCATTATTGCTTCTGCTTGGTTGGTGGAGCATTAGGGGATTAACCAGGTGGGTTCAGGTGGCTTACCTATCATCAATAGCAATATTGCTCATGCTCTCATCGGTATTAGCCATGGGTTTGACACAGGGTACGGTTCTATACCTAGGCATAGCATCAATCGTGCTGGCGATAATCGTGTTCTTCACGATGAGGGATGCCGTGATAATAAAGAGCGTCTCAATAATGGCCGTTATGAATAACCCAGACGTATTGATGCTTGCAATAGCCTTCTCAGTACCCTGGGGAACCTACCTAAACCTAGTACCGCTGGTTATGCATGATAACGGTGTCCTGGGAACCGCGGCATTAATGGCACCGTTAATACTAACGCCAATCCTCTATAGGTTCAGGAACTCGGTGAAGGCCGAAAGGCGTAAGATACTCCTGTACTCAACAGTAGCCCTTGGAGCATCAATAGCCCTAATAGGCATATATCAAGCCCTGGATTACATCCTAATAATAACGGGACTACTCTTCACACTAATGCTGCTTTCGGTAATATACCTAGTGAATAACCTGGTAAGCCCAATATTGATAGCCCAATCAACTAGTTACTTGCTCACGGTATCATCAGTGATAGGATCAATAATAGGCATAGTAATGGCATACGCAGTACAGTACCTAGGGACACTGGGTTGGGTAATAATGGGGATTTTGATCAGTGTCTCATCAATAATATATAGGATTTTAAAAATCACTCTCTAACCTTCGGATACCTATCAAGCTTAGCAACCTCCCTAACCGCATCAAGATCCCCAAGTAAATCCCTAATGGATATCACACCCACGACCCTATCCTCATCATCAACAACTATCACATGCCTAACCCTGTAATTAACCATCAGGGAAGCAACAGTACCCACCGAATCATCAATCCTAGCCCTAACAACCCTAGGACCTATTGTACCAACCTTACCAACAGGGGTGTCAAGTGGAAGTCTATTGGCCAAGGCCCTAATAACATCACGCTCAGTAATAATACCACGCAACTTCATACTATTCAAATCTTCAACAACAACCACCGAACCCGTATTCTCCTTAGCCATCAAATCCACAGCCTCAATAAAAGGCCTATCCTCAGTAATAACCAGAGGCTTCCTCTTAACAAGATCGACAGCCCTCACACTCCCACCCATGAACTATTAAATTAACTAATTAATAAGCATTATTATTCCAAAGACATAAAAATATACACTATACATGTATAACTACGCCAATACTACTACAACGTATTAATATATATCATTATTTAGAAAATACATAGCTATGTGAAACAACCAAGGCTTTTAAAGGAGAACTTAGGCAATTAATTGATGATGAGTAGGGACCTCGCCTGCCAGAGGAGTGACGAGTTTGCCGAGTGCTGAGAAACCGTTCTCGATTAATTCTTTCAACCTGTTAATTACAATCTACTTCTCATTTTCTATTTCTAAAGGACTTTCTTTACAGATTGAAAGAATAAAATAGAAATAGAGAACAAAGTACACCAAAAGTACTACAGAGGTAATATTTAAAAATATTAAATATAAGCATTACCTATGACGAGAAAAACCCTAGCACTAGTACTACCCGCGTTACTACTCGTAGTAGCACTAATGGCAGGAACAACAATGGCAATGCAAGTAACAAAAATAAAGCCAGACACACCAGGCGTGACAATAATCAAAGAAGTAACAACACTAAAACTAAAGACATTACCACCAACCCACAGAATAGACCCAACACTACCGCCAAATACGGGCGTATTAATAGGACCATACACACTAAGTTCAGGCCAAGAATTAGGGGTTTATGTAACTTGGTCACCATCATCTGCGACTTTATTTGTGGGAGTGATAAATGCAAATACATGGTCAGGATATGGAGGCTACGTTAGTGGTGGTTCTGCTTTACTCATATTTAACCCAGGATATGGTTCTTGGTATGTTCTTGTATATAATGTGAGCCCATATACTGTTAGTGCAACAATATATATATTCTTGGTAGGATAGATTCATTTAATCATAGTATATGTATCCGATATATTATACTTTGTTAGATTAAAATTATAAATATAATTAACTGATACATTTGCTGTATTTGTTATATTATTGCATGAAAATTCATATATATCATTATTATATTTAACTAAATGGCATTGAGAAAACAAAGTAACTATCGTATTATTTCTATTTTCATTATTTATAATATATTTTGGAACTATAGAAAATACACTATAAATAAGAACTCCTAGTATTATTAGTAATAAAGTTATACTAATAACAATTATTTTTTTATTTTTAGTATCTTTATGATTATATATGTTATTTTCTTTTAATTCTTCCGATGTTTTATTGTCTTTTATTAGTATTTTGTTTAGGTTTACTTTGTCTATTGTTCCTATGTAGTGCCAG
>JAGDXB010000058.1:0-6674 GCA_023256215.1 Vulcanisaeta sp.
TCGTTGAGATGAATGATAAGGAAGTAATAACGAGAAGCGGTGAGAGGTATAGGTATGATTTATTGGCAATGCTTGAGCCCAACAGGGTCCCATCATTCGTAAGGGATGCTGGCTTTGGTGCTGATTGGGTTGAGGTTAGGTCACCAACAGACCTAAGGAGTCCCAAATACGATGATGTACTTGCCGCTGGTGATGCAGCTAAACTGCCGTATCCAAAGAATCAAGAGATTGCGTTTGAAAGTGCATTATTCACCGCCAATAAGATCCTAGAGGACCTCGGCAGCAATGAGAGGGTGTCTGTGCAGTATGCATTTGTTGGTTGGGCGTATGTCGGTAATATTGAGGGTAGGTTGGAGACCATAAGTGTTCAATTTGGCTTTGATTATACACAACAGCCGCCAAAGCCGAGTAAGGATCCAGAGCCTAAGAGGGATTATACTATCCAGAAGGATCGATGGATGCAGTCGTACTTAAGAAGGTTGTTTGGTTATTGAGCAACAATTCTGTATGAACTCCTCGAACTTTCTATTCTCCAAAATCATCAAATACGCATCTTCACCATCATTATAATAACTCCTCAATATGTCACGCACCTCAAAACCGAGCTTCCTATATAACGTTATGGCTGGGGTATTCGACACCCTAACCTCAAGGATCACGTGGTCAATACCACCCTCAACCATTGAGCATATGGACTTGCACATCAACGCATTGCCAATACCCCTCCTACGGTATTCCCTAATCACACCCACAGATACCACGTGGCCCCTCCTAAATCCCTCTATACACGATATTATGTAACCCACAGGGACCTTACCCACGTAGGCTATGTATGAATACCTAGTGCAGTGGTTACATAACCAATTAATGAAGCCCAGGGTGTACTGCTCGCTCGGTCTAAATATCGATCTTTCCAGATTCAGTATTGTCTCCATGTCGTTCTGCGGATCGCACATGCGTAACTCTAATTCATTGACCATTTAATATGAGGATACAGGCAAAAGTAATTAATATTTACCGTCATGACACATTATGGTGGCAATCAGAGTATTAGCAACCGCAGATATACATTCGCCAAAGTACTTCACCAGGTTTAGGGAGGCTGTTAAGAACCTTGGCAGATTCGACCTTGTCCTCCTGGCTGGCGACTTGATGGAGGATGGTAAGATTGAGGGGCTGAAAATACTAATTAACGAACTGAGAAAGCTGAGTGATAATGTAATTGCTGTCCCTGGTAATGAGGATTATGAGGAGGTTATGCCCAGAGCCAAGAGCCTTGGTTTTATCAGGTGGCTTGATGATGAAGTCATCAGAGTGAACGTAAATGGAATACCGCTCAGGATAGTAGGTTCTAGAGGCTCGTTGGAGAGACCAACAACCTGGCAGCTAAAAAACATACCCCACATAACTGAGACCTATAAACGCAGAGTGGAATGGTTAAAGAATACCCTGAACTCATCTAGGGAATTAACAATACTGCTAATACACTACGCCCCAAGCTTCAAGACACTTGAGGGTGAGGATCCGAGAATATGGCCCACACTTGGTGTTAGGGACCTTGAGAGCACAATATTTAGTAATAATGTTATTGCGATTCATGGGCACGCCCATGAGTCAACCCTTAGATGTGTTAAGTCAGGTAAATCATATATAATAAATGCGGCCTTTACGAATATCTGGAGACCAATAATAATAGAAATAGATGCTGGTGGTTTAAGGTCAGTAAGCGTTGAATGCAGGGAGATTAAGCATGAAGGTAAGGGTGGGCCTTCAATCCTCGACTTTATGAAATGAGCATAACTTAAGAAACCCTTTCATTGACATTGCTTATTCATGCTGAGACTGCGTAGTACCTATGCCGCAGTGACGTATGCCGGGATCACCATCTACATACTTATTATGTCCTATTACACATTACTGAAGTACTATACCTTCCACACCCACGCGGCTGACTTGGGCATTTTTTCGCAGGCCTTAGCCTCGACCCTTTATTACCATAGGTTGTTCTATGAGAGTGTCGATATAGCAATAATACCGAGACCAGGCCCCATAGGCTACAGCTTCCTAGACGTACATTTCTCACCAACCCTATTCCTATTCCTACCAGTATATGCCGCATGCCCAAACCCAACCGCACTACTGATTACCCAAACAGTACTAGTGGCCCTCGGTGCATTACCCATATATTGGCTAGGTAAGTACCTAGGTAAGGATGACCTAGGCGCCCTTCTCGCGTTAGTATATCTAGCAGATCCACTCGTACAAGGCGCCAACTCATTCGATTTCCACATGGAGACAATATTCATGCCACTGGCCCTATACTCAACATACCTCCTAATAACGAGAAGATGGAGACTTTACTACCCAATGCTCCTACTTACGCTTGGCACCATCGAGTTTGCGCCAATACCCATGGCGCTCCTAGGCTTCTATTACGCAACAACGAATTGGAGGAGAGGGAGGGATTTAGTTCACGGCTTAATTACCATATTAATCTCAGTAATGGTGCTGGCTCTAGCACTGTGGATTAAGTCTGTGCTTAACCCCCTGGGCCCAACAACATCCTCGCCGCTGGCTGGGTTGCCAACACAATACGCATCCTACTTCAGCCTGGGTATAGTAATATCCGTAATAAAAAATCCAAGCCTATTGGCGAGACTTTACTCAATAAACGGCACCGACAAATTCCTGTACTTCCTAGAGTTGTACGCACCAACCGCCTTCACGGCATTTCTAGATCCATTGGTATTGCCATCGTTGGCATGGCCGCTAGCGTCATTCTTAACAAGCAACCTCATTTATTACAGCCCATTCTTCCAATACAGTTCCTTCTCAATACCCTTCATAATCATGTCATCATTAATCGCACTATCTAAAATGTCCGTGAAGGATTCAAGAAGGATTATAATGTTGGTTGTGATATCAACCATAATAACGTTCATAGGCATAAGCCCACTAATACACTTTCAGTATTCAATTACGAAGGTGGATAATGAGGTATGGAGTGCACTCAACCTAATACCTAATAATGTGACCGTGCTCGTGCAGAACAATTTATACCCACCGTTCTCGAACAACATAAATGCATATACCCAGTGGTACCCATGGATAAAGCCCGAATACATAATAGCACAGCCAAGCAGCCCTTGGTTTACCTGGTGGGGCACGCCGTACAATGAGTACGTAAACATAGCCCTAAGGGAGGGTTACGGAGTATACATAGTCCTCGGCAATGACTTGCTAGTGCTTAAGGCCAATTACACGGGAAAACCAGTCATATGCAAACCCATCACCATGGAAGTGGCACCTCAGGAACTCACAGTAATCAATGGAGCAATCATAAACAATGAGATAATACACACACCAAATGAACCACCAGGCCAATGGTTCACAACAAGCATAGCGCTACCCCCGGGTACGTACAACATAACGATAGATTACGAGTGGACAGGACCACAATACTTAAGGGAGACAAATACAGTACTTGCCCTCGTAAAAATAGGCACCAACACCCTTGACATAACGACTAACAACCTTACATCATCACTATTAATAACGCTCAATCAATACACAAATATTCCAATAACCGCCTACTCGAACTACATCGTCAATACTACGGTGGTTATAACCTCAATAAAGATAACCGGTCCAGAGTGCAATGGTTAAAGCCTGAAGGGCTTTATATCAATAATCTCAATCTCATCGCCAGGCTTAATGCCGTAAGCCTCCCTAACATCCCTAGGTATTGTGAACTGCCTAGAGTCTGTATGCTTAGTCCTCAATAGCTTAACGCCCTTCACGGTTATCAAAATATTGCTATAGCTGAAGGTTATTACGGCATACTTAAGGTTAGCGATGCCTAAAATCCTAACAAGACTGGCTGGTATTAGAACTTGGTTGTTGAGGTAAACCCTGACTTTATACGGCAATTTAGTGACCCTAAGGCCGGGCGCACCACGCCTCTGCCTCAACTCCTGCCCATCCATACTGCGTAAAAAACAGAACCAGGGAGTATAAAAACCTAGTGTTGAATAGAAAGAGAAAAACCACCAAAATCAACCCAACCAATACACATTAAAACCATCAACACCCCCACATAATTAACATAGGCCGAATTACTATAACCACCATAAAACCAGGAAAAGGCCAAAACTCAAAGAGAAAATGAAACGTGGAGCCCCGGCCGGGATTCGAACTTACCCCGCGGTTAACCCGCGACCGGGACCTCCTCATTACCAGTGAGGCGCTCTACCAGGCTGAGCTACCGGGGCGAGATTGTGTTTCAGGCTAGGGATTTAAGTTTTTTCGGTTGTTAAGGTTCTGCGAAAACGCCGTTATATGTAACATTAATTAGTTTTATTCGTTTTATTAAGCTTCGTTGTAATGTATCGTATTTGTTCTTTCAGTTTTACATCATTTGCTATTTCGAGAATTTCATAAAGTTTAGCTTTTACCTTTTCCTTGATATCTTCATGCCTCTGTAGTTCACGCCACGGTATTATAATCCTTACATGCCTCTTAATCCTCCTAGTTTTAGCATCAAAGTTGTTGCCATAAATATTCTTTAACTAAAAATAATAATAATACGGCGTAACTATTCGAATTAGAAAGTGCCGTAGTTTTAGGTGTTTTGTGGTGTGTGATTCATTAGCTCTGTGGCGAAGGCTAGGGCCCATATTAGGTTTGGGTATACTATCATTCTTTCCATTCCGCCTGGACCGAGCCCTAAGTACACATGCATTATGTACAGTATTAGTGCTATGAGTCCTGTCGTGCCTAGTATTGGCCATAGGGCTTTTCCTGGACCTTTTGATATCTTTATTGTTGGGTATGACGAGAGTGAGGCGAATAGGAATGCTATTAGGGCGAAGATTAGGTGGAGCTGGTGTACGGTTTCTGGGAATATGCCAACGCCCATTGCTCCAATGCCCGTTAAGGCTATTGTCACTGAGAAGACCTTGTTGAGCCTCCATATGAGGACTGCGGCAATTATTAGTAAGAGACCCATGACTATTATTGATGAGTTGAATATAATCGCTGTCGGCCCAACACCGAGGTCACTAATGTAGTTCCTGGAGATTGAATAACCTGGGTAGAGAGCCTCAGCGATTAGCATTAGCAGTAGGAATTCAGCCACGCCGATGAATATTAGGAGTCCTGCCACGCTCAGTTTGTTAATGCCCATATTATTAATTAGTGATCATCAACTTAATAATCACTGCGATTATTTAGATTATGTATATTATTGGTTAAACGTTTATTAAGGGGTTGTGAGTAATGACGTTGGTCATTAACGTGATTAAGGCGCCCCATGTACCGACCAGTGATGAGTTGTGGAATGCCGTGATTGGTGTTTACTTTAGCCTTCAGGCTAGAAATCCAAGTATTGAGCCTGGTATTGATAGGTTGAGGAGGCTCGAGTTGAGGAGGGTTCGGGAGGTTAGGAAGTACTTGTTTGATGCCTTTCGTGATGTTGCCCTTGGAATGCCATTTCTCGACTCGCTTCATCCATTCTATCGGGAGCTCATCGAATTGATGATTGATAGGGCTACGTACAAGCATTCCCTGGCTAAGGTTGGTCACGCCACAAAGGCTGTGTCCTCAATATATAAGGACGCTGTGGTGGCCATAAGATCGGCAACTACTAACCTCGAAATACTCAAGGCCCGTAGAAACTTCCTGGCGAGGATAAGGGATTTGCTCACGGACTTAAAGCCTGAGCTTGATTTCCTTAAGGACGCCGCTGCTAAGCTCGATAAGTTACCTAGTATAGATCCTAACCTATTTACGATTGTTGTCGCTGGTATGCCTAATGTTGGTAAGAGTAGTTTCGTTAGGTGCGTGAGTAGTGGTAAGCCTAAGGTTGCTGAGTACCCATTCACAACTAAGGAGTTGCATGTTGGTCACTTCACGGTGCTTAATGACGTGAAGGTACAGGTGATAGATACACCAGGTCTCCTTGATAGGCCATTAAGTGAACGTAATAAAATCGAGCTTCAGGCAATACTCGCACTTAAGCATCTCGCCCATGTCATAGTGTTCATAATAGATCCCACGAACCACAGCGGTTACCCATTGAATGAGCAGGTAAATCTCCTGAGAGACGTTAGTAATAACTTCGGCTCACCAATAATACTACTACTCAATAAGATCGATATAGCGTCAGAGGCTGAGGTAAGTAATGCGTTGAGTACCGTAACCTCAATAAACAGGAGCCTCCCAATATTTAAAGTATCAACGTTAAACTGTGGAGGCTGTAAGGAAGTTATTAATTACGTGGTTGATAACCACATAATACCTAGGATTAGGGAGGCCCTAGGTCTACGTTAGGATTAAACATTATAAGTGCAATGACTAATTGACACCGATGCAGATAGCCATAGCCGCCCACAGCAGTCCCGTGGATCCTAAGGTTGAGTCAATGGCTAGGGAGTTCCTGAAGGAACTGCATTCCCAATGCCCCACAGCAACACTCCTACTTGGTGGCTACTGGGGGTTCATGAGGACTATAGTCGATGAAGCCCTTAAATTAGGCTTTAGGGTTGCCGTGATCCTACCCCTGGAGAGACATGATGTTGAGTTACCAAGTGGTGTCATTAGGATTGATAGTGGGTGCGAGTTTAGGTGCAGGTCCGTCATTATGGTTAGGTCTGGCGACGCCCTAGTAGCCCTTG
>JAGDXB010000058.1:6684-56374 GCA_023256215.1 Vulcanisaeta sp.
CTACGCCATCGGCAAGCCCATATACGTGCTCACTGGGACGAACTTAAGCAGTGATAATTTACCAAGGGCATTCCCTGAGTATGTTGATGATAGGAAGGTAATGAGGATCAGGTACTTTGATGACCCAGTAAAGATGGCGCAGGAGGTATGTAGGGAGAGGGTTATGGCCGTGAGAACAATGTTTGGTTAATGAATAAGGATTTAAAAACCCATTAATTAACCATGACCTGATGTCGTCATTGATAGATAAGATTAAACCCATGAGTATTGGGCAGGAGAGATTCATAAACGCACTTAAGGACTCTAGGAACGAGATAGTGGGTGTCTTTGGACCAACAGGGACAGGTAAGAGCCTAATATCGTGTGCCTACGGAATATCATCAGTAATAGCCGGCACGTATAAACGCTTCATAATAGCCAGGCCGGTGGTTGACGTTAGCACGGGTAAGTCATTAACGCCTGAAGAACTCGGCGATCTCTATTATAAAATAGCCTCCGCATATCTCGAGGATATACTCGAGGGTCTCATGGATAGGGAGGAAATAACAAAGTTGTTGCAGGAGGGTAAGGTCATGGTTACCGATGTGTCCTACCTAAGGGGTAGAACCTTTGATGACTCATTAATATTCCTAGACGATGCACAGAGCACGCAGCCTGAGAATGCGGCTGAGATACTCATGAGGATTGGTAGGAATTCACGCTTAATTATTGCTGGGGATCCCGTACTCCAGAGACCGCTTGGTATCGAGAAGGATGGCGCAACATTGCTCAGGGAGGTTCTGCTTAATGAGGAGAATGCCGTGGTCGTTGATCTGGGCCTTAAGGACATTGTTAGGCCAGGTGCAAAGAGGGGTGTTAAGGTTTCCTTTGAGTTAAGGATGAGGAAGAGGGAATTGAGTAATACGGAGAGACAGATACTGGACTTAATAAGGGTTCACGCACCCGATGCTGATGTCGTTACTGTCATTGAATTCAAGCAGGAGAAGGAAAACCTAGGCATTAAAAGTGAGGGCGTGCCTGACGCCTTAATAATAGCCAAGGAAGGCCACCTAGGTAGGGTTGTGGGTAAGGGTGGTGAGAGGATTAGGGCAATTGAAGGTGAGAGTAATTTCAGGGTTAGGACCGTTGAGATGAACCTAAACTTCAAGGAGTGGATTAGGGCATTGCACCCAGTGGGTTGGATTGGTAAGCACATTGTGGATGTTGATTTCGCAGGTCCGGAGCTCATGGTAGTCGTTAGGAAGAGCGCCTTTGGTGCTTTTGTTGGTCAGAAGGGTAGTTACGTTAGATTGATAGATAGGGTATTCAAGCGCCTAATAAATGTGGGCATCAGGGCCATGGAAAGCGAGGAGTAATGGTTAAGGAACCTCAATATTCGCATGTCTCATCTTTATCTCCTCCTCGGTCTTCCTAAGCCTAAACATTAACTCGGCAATTACTGAGTCCAAAAGAACCATAGCAGTATCCTCAAATAAGGTACCCAACGGCGCTAGAGGTTCGTGAAGGCCAAGTATCTGCCTAGCGAAGTAATCATCCATCTTAGCAACCTTCGTCCTGCCAGGAACCTGGACTATTAAATCAGCATAACTTGCCAATGGAGAATCCCTATAACTGGTTATGGCAACAACCCTAGCCCTCATCTTCTTAGCGGCCTCGGCAGCAGCAACAACCATGGTAGTTGTACCGCTACCCGAAATAGCCACAACTAGATCACCCTCACCGACGCTCGGCGTTATTGTTTCACCAAGCACATAGGACCTAAAGCCAAGGTGCATGAGCCTCATTGCAAACGCTCTACCCACAAGCCCAGACCTACCAGCACCAACCACAAGGACCTTCTTATCAGCTTTATACACGTTCACCAATAAATCAATGAATGAAGAAATCTCTTCAGGATTAACAACATTAAGAGCATTTAAAATAAAATTTCCAATTTCTAAGTACGCACTCTTAAAATGGCTGATATTCTCCATCCAGGGATAAAATACACTTGAAGTATTTAATACTTATCCCGCATTAAGAAACAACGCTCCTTTTTGATAGAATAGAAAATACATAGATAATACACAAATAATATCATGCCTTTATGAGGGGATATGTTTATATAGGGGTGGGGTACGATTCACTCAAAAAACGTTCAATATTGGGAAAAATGATCACCCAAACCCTAACCGGGCAGGGGGGCAGGGAGGGAAACGCACTAGTTTATGGGGTACACGTATATGGAAACCTATATGGATGCGATAAAGAACTCCTTAAAGACGAACTATACCTAACAAAAATAATTAAAGAAGCAGCCAACGCCGCTGGAGCACTCGTTGTATCAACCTTCTACTACAAATTCGGCATAAATGGTGGAATTTCCGTAGTGGCTATAGTCGCTGAGAGCCACATTTCAATACATACGTGGCCTGAGTACGGCTATGCGACAGTTGACGTATATACATGCGGTAGCCACACAAAACCCATGGAGGCCTTCAACTACATAGCTAAGAGCTTAAATGCAAAGAAGGTGGAGGTCTTCATATCAGACCGGTCATACTACGCAGATAACCAGGTTAGAGGTGATACAGTGAGTTGACTATCATCGATGCATATCTTCCTTAAAAATCACGTACTTTTTTCTTTCTATTTCTAATCAATAATTGCTCAACAATTCCTTAACAACATAAAGCTGCGATACCCTTGACGATTTAGGCTCACCCTGACGCATAACCAAGGCCTTATAGTTACCACCAAGTAGCCACAGCGCATCGTCATTATCGATCCCGCTCATCACGGACATCACGTGTGATACATATTGAGAATTTCCCGATAAAATAATCACCGTTCCTATATTCTCGAGAATACCAGGGCTGAGCGCGTCAAGAGGTGGTTGTAGTAATAACCATATTGCGATACCAAACTTCCTAACCTCTCTAAGCATCTTTTCAAGAGGATTCGTAATACCCAACAACCTGTATTCACTTGGGAATCCTAGTATGCTGTGTGCCTCATCAATCACGACTATGTACTTTAATGGACAGGGTGGATTTCGGCATTCAAGCATTGCTCTCCTAACTATGGAATATAGTATGAGCGCGGATAAGTACCTTGTCACTTCCTCACCCAGTATTGGATTCATTACGAAAATAACATCATGATCGAGCATTTGGCTTACCTCAAGTACTGTATTTTCATGGTCATAGTACCTGATTAGTGACGCCAGCGAATTATATAGGTTATAGTACGCCTCCTTAAGTATTAAGTCATTGGTCAATTCGCCCAATGCATCAATGAGGTCGCCAACATTTTTTATCCTAATGTCCTTAGTGAGTACCATACTCAACAATGCCCCTTCCGGCCCTATCGAAAGTAATGGGTTCATCATACGTACTGCATCAATAAGCATATGTAAATCCTTAGTAATTATTCGAGTCTTTCCTAAATCAACATAATCAATTCCAAGTAATTTAGTGAGTTTCTTTGTATGTCCATGCGGGTCGATCACTATAACCTTTACGTTATCACGCAACTTCCTCTTTACCTGGTATATCATGCTCATTGCCAATGTGGTTTTACCAGCACCTGTTGGTCCTGCGATGAGTAGGTGAGGGCTTAATTTACTAAAGTTCCAGGAGACATAGGTATTATTGATGCTCTTACCGATCACTGCTAATCCGTGTTCCTCGTAGGAGGGGTATATGAAGAACGGTGTGAATAATGTAGTATTTAATTCCATCGACCATGCATCACTACGGCTAAGCCCTAAGATCTTCGTGATAGATGCGGATGTTATTAATCTCCATTTAAGTAATGGGTCAAACTTCGCCGTACTAACGAGGTATATCAAGTAAACATCCTCACCATGTTGCATCCTCTTAATGGTATTTTCAACATCCTTATAACTTATGAAGAACTTAACATGCCTGAAGGCCAGGAACCTGCTATATGACCTACTGGCAACCTCCTTGATACGTTCTCTCAACTCTTCATTTATTGAAACCACAAGCACTAAATGAACATTCTCGTGAACCAATCTACTTCTAAAACTAAGTGCCTCGGCCCTTAATGAAGTATTATCAATCATCCTCAGCGCCCTAGGATCTTGAACTACCTCGAAGTTATAGTCCAGGTGAACTACGTTTCTCTTACTTGGTAGATCAACCACAGAGTAGAGAGTATACATTATGGGGAACAGCGCCAGCGCGTATGCTGAGGCTAGAGCTAATACTGCGAAAAATATCAAAGGTATAGGGAGCCTAGTGATCCTTCTACGCTTAATACTCATCCTCATGGCATTAATAAGCTCGAACCCACTGATCCTACGAACCTCAACACCCAATCTATTGAGTTCAAGTATAAAGTCACGTTGTTCATCCTCCTTAACACCCACTATATACCCACCCCTCGGTAGTATAATTGCAATTGCGTGATAACGGGCAAGTAGGTTTATTAAGGCACGCGCTCTAACCAAGGAGTCTTCAAATGCATTATCTATAGTGAACGGAACTGACATAACCCTTAAACCAACAATTTTAATGCCATCTATGGTTATCCCCGAAAGATCAACCCTAACACTCCTTACAGGCTCACCGCCGTTTATAAATAGCCTAACCTGATCCTTAAGTTGCATAAGGTCCTTAAGCAGGATGACCGGTATTAACGTATTGATTACTATTAAGTAGACCCTATGGTCTAGTAGGTAGGTTGTTAATGCTATTACTAATGATATAAAGAGCTTAATTCTCACCTGCAATCACCCTGAAGAGAAGGCGCAGGTATCCTGGGTCTTTTCTAAACGCCATCTCTATTATGGACTTATTATCAAGGCCAAGTTTTCTCCCTAACTCTATGGTCTGCGGCAAGAGGACCGGGTCAAGAGCTCTACCGTACTTCTTAACAAGGAGCTTCACATAATCTTCATCATGCACCCTCTCAAGGATCTTCCTATAGATGATATTTGATAAGTTCGTGTAATCACCGCCAGGTTTATCGACTAGGTAAGCCTTGACCGTGGCGTTTAGGTTATGGTAATAAAACTCAAGCGGTCTAAGCCCTGCTATATCCTCACTAGGTACGTTTATAAGTCTCGAAGCCTCAATAGCCGATTGGCCATTCAATTTAAAGATAACGTAATGCCCAACTATATCCAGTACATTCCTCTTCAGGTCAAGCGGGTTTTGCGTTATTAGGATTAATGATAGGTTGTCGTGCCTACCCTCTCTAATCACCTTCTCAATTATAGATTCACCAACGACATACCTATTAAGGACCCTATGAGCTTCATCAATGAGTACGAGAGAGTTAGTGAGCCGCCCCCAGAGTACTTCAAGGAATGTCAGTATGAAAACAATAGCCGCGACTTGTGAAACGTAATATATAGGTGACATATTTATGATAAGTAGTTTAGACTTAAGTGCGTTGGAGCTAACCGTATTTCTCATGAAAGCCTCAATCAATAATCTCCTTAGTCTCCTCTTGACGGCTGCGATTGCATTTATGTAGTCATTACGCCTAAGCTCCTGTTCCAATACATTTAATGCGTTATAGAGGTCACGTAGGTTACTATCATTGTTTAACTTATCGAGAGCCTTTTCAAGCACTTCGAGTTGTATGAATGTGAAGCCTTCGTTATTCTCGTTGTATAGGAATGATGTGGCTTGAATAGCCATTGATAGTATTTCACTAGCTCTATTTTTCGGTAATGATAATGGATTAACGGCTATATCTATACCTGGAATCGCAATGTAAGCCCTGCCCACATATGCTAGGGAGTACTCACCCGTTAGGTCAAATATTACGGCTTTATTGAAGGCTCCCCTTAATAATGCGTGGTTTATTATGGCCTTCGCCAACGTTGTTTTTCCCGAGCCTGTGGCTCCCATTATTATTAGGTGTCTTGCTACGTCTATGTCTATTGGGTAGTAGCGTGTCATGACCATTGTGCCGGGTTTCGGAGATGGTTTCAGTGTTAGGTCTATGTTTTTCCTTAATGTTGCTATGGATGACCTGCTGCTGCAACTTAGTATGTCTTCCCGTTTTCCATTGCCGCCTCTTAGGAATAGTGAGTATCTGACGTGGTCATTGTCCACTTTGCACATTGTGATTATTTTTGCTGTTGTGCTGCTTACCTGGGTTGCGTTGTCTGTGGTGTTTACTTTTACGAACTGTAGTGATGCATTGTCTATAATACTTAACGTTAATCCCGTTGGGATCGGTTCTAGATAATCGCCTAGGCCGTTTATTAATTGCTTAATCCTATTCCTGTATAAACCACTTAGTGGGAGTATTTGTGTTGGCGTGTGCAGTAGTATTGTGTTTATTTCGTCATTTATTACAGTCATTCTAATGCCATTTAGTACCTGCAGTATATCCCATGCGTTAATCTCCTTCTTTATCCGTAATCCTATGACTAACTTATTATTGACCTTTATCAAGTTCAAGCTCGAATTCTGCATCTAGCACCACCTCGTCAGTGTCTATGACGTTATGTAAGTGGCTCTTGGTAATCTTCTTGGTATTGTCTTGTCTATGAAGTAATAATGGTCCGAGCCTCCTTATCATATGTTATCTATGCCTTAATTATTATTTAATCAATACTGCTCGAGGAATTATCATTACACCTAAGTTGGTGTTTTAACGATTATTGCTTCATTATTAATGTGCGCAGTCGTGCCATGCACCTTGGGCAGTACTGAGGTCCCTTCCTATCGGTGTCCTCAATTGTGTTGCTGAAGTACATCACACAACGTGGGTCACCGCAGTGGTCTAGACCGAATGCATGACCCAATTCGTGAAGTACCTCCTTAAGTATTCTCTGGTGGTATAGATCTCGGTCTGCTATTAGCCTTTTTGTGAAGACTATTGCCAGACTTCCGCTTATCTTTGCTACTCCAAACACGAAGTTCAAGCCCTTGACATACCCATCGTCATCAATTATGAGCACTATCTTGTCGAAGCCCTCATAATTCTTAACCCTGGGTTCTAGATAATCCAGCAAAATATCTGCCCTTACTTGACCCCTCCTTGTATCCCTGAAGTGAGATTTAAGTCCTTCAAAGTCCGTTTTTCTAACCTGTACCTGCACCATATTTTCTAGGTACCCCTCAACCTGCCGTGCGAAGTCCGTGGGTAGATCCACCTCTGTTAATATTAGGATCCTTGCCATGGCGTCAATCCGCTTGAGCTGTCACTGGTTAATAAGTTGTGCCTTTAACACATTACGTAACTATTCGTTGTTTTTGATTGCTTCTAGTCCCCTTGATGCTATTGAGTAGGCTGGGGCTGTATGTCTATCGAAACCCTCCTCCCTCATGCTTGTGGTACTCCTTGAGTTAATTAGGATAATGTTGAATCCTAGCCTCAATGCCTTAATAACACCGTGGGTTAGCAACTGCCTCTTGGCGAAACGTGTTATTTTCCTGTTACCACTCCTCGTGAACCTCCTCCCCTTAATTAGGAGTAAGTCCTCAAAGGCTACATAATCAACACCAACCCTTGATAGGAACCTCAAAGCCTCAGATAGAGCATTCAAACGCAAAGCCCTAGCCTCGTCCTTAGGAAAAGCCCGGCCTAGTAATGTCCCAATACCGAAAAGTCTTCGTAGAAATAATCCTACCGTTCCCGTCAACCACCACGACGTTCAACCAATCACTATTCAAACCAAAACCAGCAACCACGTCCTCGAAGGGAGTCAATCCCGTAGACGGCACGGGGAGGAAGGAGTGATGAGATCGATCGGCCAATAGTCACGATGAAGCCGAACTCTCTTCAGTATGGGCGCAAGGTCTTCATTTATTCTGCACGCTCGCACCTCATCACTTACCAAATCTTAGTCCTCTTAGTTTAAGTATCTATTTCCTCGTGCTTGATGTTGGCTAGTTTCATTGCTTTTAACCCCTCACTAACCACGCTGCCAACGATTATTACCGAGGGATTCTCAGCAACTACCTTACCGGCAGCTACACTACCCACTGTGGCTATGGTGATCTTAGTATTCTCCATAAAGGCCCTAGTTATTATTGCAACTGGGGTTCCTGGGTCCATGCCACCCTCAATCAATTCCTTAGCTATATCCCTAATCCTAGATGCACCCATGAGTATTATTAATGAGTTAACTGCCTTCGCTAGTTCCTTGAAGTTCACGAAGGATTTGCCCTTCCTCGGGTCTTCCATACCCGTTACGATGGCCACAGAGCTTGAGACACCACGCAGAACTGGAGGTATTAGGAAGTACTCAGGCACCGCTATCGCCGATGTTACGCCTGGAATAACCTCACACGGTATACCTGCATTGAGCACAGCTAGGCACTCCTCGAACCCCCTCCCAAATAGGAATGGATCTCCACCATGGAGCCTGAGCACGTTCTTACCACTCCCTGCCCTCAGTATCATAATTCTTATTATTTCGTCCTCCTCCATTATATGCCTACCTGGCTCCTTACCTGCAAATATCAGTTCAGCATCATTGCGCGCATACTTTAGTGCAGACATTGGTATTAGTCTATCGTAAATAATGACATCCGCAGCCCTTATGGCCTCTAGGCACTTAAGCGTTAGTAATCCTTCATCGCCAGGCCCTGCCCCAGCTATTATGACCTTGCCAGCCATAGCTAATTAATTAAAATGAGGTAATGCATTTTTAGGTATGCCCTATATCAATACGCTATGGATGCCACATGCCTTTCAATGAGGTTTTCATTCTCAAGCGCACATAGAGTCAAGTTTAGCGGTACCTATGGTAGTGTTCATGGTCATAACTACGACGTAACCATAAGAATTTGCGTAAAAGGTAAGCGCGACCTAGTGCTTGATATTGATAAAGTCAGACAGGGAGTTCAGCCTATCATCGCCTCGTTCGAGGGTAAGTACCTCAAGTCCACTACGGAGGATGCATTGGGCATAGGGCCTAATGAGTACGTTGAGGTACCCTGTATACCCGAGGGTGTTACTGGCGAGTGTGTGGCTTGGTACCTATTGGATCATGTACGTAAATTACTAAGTGATATAGGGATTAAGGACCTTGTTGAGGTTCAGGTTGTTGTGTGCGACTCACCACTTAATTGCTTTGAAGCTAGATCTTCCTGATTACGTGGGATAGACTGTCACTGGTTAATTCCTGTATCTTTATTGTGTCTACATTATCCTCAATAACACTATTTTCGCCGCCGACCAATAAGACCTTAACTGACCTAAATAGGGTCTTTGCCTTATTGAATACTGATGGATCTATATTATCGTCCTCTCCATCGGTTATTATGACGAGTTTGTAATCCTTTAATGATGGCTTCTCGGTGGCGTCCTGAATTGCTGACCTGACCGCATTCGTTATGTCCGTGCCCCCCAATGGTATTAGTGAGAGGAGCATCCGTATTATATCCTTCTTATTAACTAGCATTGGGTAGACTTGCTGGTCGAAGAACCTAACGACTAAACTACCACCTTTCATTGCCAATATCACCGCTAATGCCGTAGCCCACGTTATCTTACTAACTGCCCCTACCTCAAATATGTTTATGTTTACTGTATAGAACATGGACCCACTCTTATCAATCAACATGTATATCTTTGGTCTCCTGACGGCCCTTCTCTCTCTAACTAGCACATTACCCATGGCGAGCTTGTATGCAAATACTGGTTTTGCAAATTTCATGAGCATTCTCTCACTTGGTATCATGTCCTTGAGCTCGGAGGCTTTTGTCATCCTCTTTACACCGCCTATTGTGCCCACCCTCTCAGCATCTACGTCCTCAATAGTATCGACTACGTACCTGGTATCTACTATTAATTTAATGAGGGAGTTTAGCATCGAAATGAGCCTTAGTCTGTATGGATCTATATCTGTGCTAAGCAGTATATCCGCTATTTCATGCCCAACGGACTCCCCAAAGAGCATCTTTACCTTGTTAACTGTGTCGCTTACCTTCTTCATGTTACCAACATAGAAGTTTATTAGGGACTTTATCTCCCGCTCAAGGTTCATCCTACTTTCCCTATGAGAGCTGCTTCTTTGGTCCATGGCCGACTCAACCATTTGCCTAAATGATTCATTCCTATCCATCTTACTTAGGATGCTGTTGTATACCTTGAGTAGCTTAAGCGCCATTACTCTCGATAACCTGCCATTTAGTCTTGTTATCCTGGAAATCTCGTTATAAGCCTCGCTTCTTATGTATGTTGATACCACGAACCTCCATATGGACGTCTCCATATCCTCATTTTCCCTGGGCATTCTCAGGATTGGCTGCCTATAATGCACATAAAATGAGTCAGCAAGGGCCTCTTGTTTCATTTTATCTATATAGCTTATTGAATGCCTACGTGCTTCAATGAGAACCTCCCTTATCCTATACTTGGTCAGTGGTTCCTCGTAATCAACGTTGGCTAGGACGCCAGGCACTAATATCTTTGTTCGTAGGTTCCTAATAAAGCTTATTTGCTTATTCAAGTCATTATATATTATATAGATTCAGCACCAGCTGCTCAAGCAATCCTCTTAATGTGCCGAAGACTCTCTCGTAACCCATATCAAGTACTAGATAAGCAATGTCATTGAGCATTACTAAAGAGTAGATTAGGTAGAACCAACTCAGCAATTTTATTCCTCGCGCCAATACCTGCATACCAAGCAATTTATTACCTCTATGAAGCACCTTGGCTATAATGTCATTATCTACAGCCCTGTAGGATATCCTTGACGAAGACAAATCCCTAAACACACTACCTAATTCCTCCCTCGTTAACCCTATCGTCATGAATGACCAATTATTTGAAAATCCAAGCTCCAACCGTGGCATTAAGGGTAACGTATTTATGACGCCCAAATCCCTCAGGGCCATCAACTTTCCCATAATTATTAGTTGGTAGTCCCTATTAACAACGTATTCAATACCACTTAGTGAATCTCTCATTACAAAAGACCGACCTAGTAATTCATTATTTACACCAATCTTACCAATGATAGGCTTAACCACTTCATAATCTGTTGATAGGCACTCCTGTGCATCCTGAGCCCTATTAATGGGTACGGACTTCAGGACATCGTCATCCAGCACCAGCGCCGATTTTGTGTCAACAGAACCACCTACATCGGCTATTAAGAGTAGCAACTCAGTATTTTTACCTGCATCCCTTCCCTCAATCAAATACTTACCTTGCAGCGACTTAATACTATACACGCTTATACACCTGCCAGAACTTGCTGGATATATTTCCGAACCAATTATTACCTTATCGTAATTATCGTATTCCCCATTCGTTAGGATTATCCTATTCTCGTCTATGGTTATTGATTGTAGCTTTACGTTCCTTATCCTTATGCCCAGTATGTCTTCGAGATACCTCCTAGTGAATAACCTGGTTGATTCACGGTTAACAATATTAAGAGACACATGCGGTAGTAGGTCTGCTATTACTACGTCGTTCTGCGACTCCGTGAATATCGTTACTTCGTGTCCGTTCTTAGCCATGTACTGTGCGTAGATTGCAGTTCCTGGATTTAGTCCTGCAATGGCTATTTTCATTGAGGGCATTACTTAATTTTTCGCTTAAATTATGCCTTTCCTAATGCGAAGGTTGAGTATTAAGTCCGCAGTCGCCTTAGTTGGTGAGGAACTAAGTCCTGTTAGGGATGTGGTGATTGATATTGCTGACGGTGAGGTCATAGGTATAGGTAAGGTTGCTGGTAGTAATAATGTTATTGATTTAGGCAGTACAATACTGATGCCCCAATTAACCAATGCCCATATTCATGTGCTTGATCACTTCCTAATGGGGCTATTCAATAAGTATTATATCGATGACCTGGTGGGTGCACCCTACGGATTAAAGTACTATTACCTACGTAGAACTAAACCTGAGTCTCTGAGAGACGGGTTAAGGATTATTTTTCGTAGAGTTAGGAACTACGGCGTTGGCTGCTTACTATCAATTATTGAGTATGGAAGGATTTTCGCGGACGTTGTTATTGATGAGGCTAAGAGGGCTAGTCTATGCATTATACCTCTGGCTGAGCCAAGTGTATTTAGGGTTTATGTTAGTCCTAATGAGGAGGAGGACGTTGATGAAGTCTTCGAGGAGGAGGTGAGGTACTTTGTTGAGAAGGGGTTTGGTGTTTCATTAATTTCACCGCTTAATTACACCATGGCGGAGCTTAGGCTTGTCTCTAGGTTAGCCGGTTCCCGCGGGTCACTAATTAGTACTCACGTTTCCGAGACCGAGGATACGCACTCCGATGGTGATTTAAATAGGGCGTTGACTACCTTAATCACTGGTAATTCATTATTTGTTCATCTAACACAATTAAGCAAGGATGAGGTGCTGAAGTTACCGGCGATGCCTATTGCCCTATGTCCTAGGTCTAATATGGAGTTAGTTGGTAAGTTACCTGAAGTGGGTACCATGTTTAGTAGGGGGTTGAGACCGATGGTTGGTACTGACAACGTGGCCCTTATAGAACCTGATCCTTGGCAGGAGATGAGGTTATTGAGATTCTTAATTGCTAGAGGCGCTGGTTTGAGGGCTGTCGATATTCTTAAGATGGCTACTTCGTGGGCTTGGTCGTGGGGTTTTGGCTATATTATAAGGGAGGGCTTGCCTATGAAAGGATTAGCCCTGGGTATGTATTATAATGTTAGTGACGATTATGTCCATGAGTACTTATTAACTAGGGCTTCCCCCGGCGATATTGTTTACCTGATTGATGGGTCTGACGTTATGAAGATTGCCTAGATTTACGTTATTCTTATTGCCCTAGTTACTGGCGTTCTTGATTTTGGTGTTAATAGTGATATCGTTACGTTAGTGAATCCATTTATCATTAATGATTCGGAGGAATTGCTTGGAACCTTTATGCTGTATTCCATGTAGGTCTCGGGTGCTTCGACACCCAACAATAGGTTTGCATCTTTGATCCACCTATTACTAATCGTTATTTCCGCATGTTCATTGATACGCTTAATCCTGATTATTATGGAGTCAAAAGCATCATTAACTCTCTTCACGACATAGTACGCCCATTCACCTACGTGGTTTATATTCACGAATTCCGCCCAATAGTAATCACTATCCAATGCCATTGATAGGCCCATGCGTAACTCGGGATCTTCTCCGAAAACTTCTTCGTAGATCCTCCACTTATTTATGGCGATCTGCGCCATCGACCAGAGCCTTGTCTGTATATCTGCCCTCTCACTCAACCACTTATTGGGTGATCCTAACCATGAGGTTGTCGGTATTTCCTTAATCTCCTCCTGGGCATACCTAATGAGGTCTGATGGTCTTGCTGGGTCTATGTACTCGTCATCCCTTGACCTTGATAGGTAAAGGAATATTTTCTCAAGGAGTAGTGCTGCGTATGGGTTTGGCGTTGGGAGTATCATCCAATTTTCACCATCTAATGCCATTGTTACGACCCCATCCCCCACATATTGCCTTCTCAGCATTATCTCTATTATCAATCTACGGGCATTGACATCAGCCTCCTGTATGCTGGATGCCTTATTTAATTGAAAGCTTAGCAAATCACTCAATGCGGTGTCTCTGAAGAATACTGTTAGGCAATCATGTCTATATACCTTATATAGTGAACTCCTATCCTTAATATTCTCACCTAGGTGGTAAACACCGTCAAGTACTATGTACTTAATGCCCTCGCCGCATATTATATCTCTCAACTTCTCTGAGAAGTATAGTTCGGGTAACCACATACCAACTGCGTCAACGCCGAGAACATCCTTTGTAACACCCTTACCAACCTTTAATTCCCATCTGAGTAATTCATCAAGACTAAACCTCTCAATTAAGTAACCGGCTATTGGGTGAGCTATGAAACTCGTTAGAACCTCAATAACATTCTCCTTAGCCAGTCTGGAATAGGTGCTCAACGCCTCGTTAATCAGCATTACCCTAGAATCCCATGGACCCACGTACTCAAGGAAATCACCTATATCTAGAAAGGCGCCGTTCTTTATTATATCGTCCCACTGCCACAGTAGGCTTGGGCTTAGGTTATACGTCACTGACACCTTATACTTATTAATAAGCCTGGCGTGTAGTAAGTAGGGTCCTGAATCATATATTGGCTGAAACTCTGGGAACCAGGTGTGGTGAAATGCCCAGGGACTGTGGTAATGACCGTTTGGATAGCGATGAATTGGTTGGTGATTATGGAAGACAAGAACAAACTTTATCGGCCTCTCCGGTTTTTTCACAATCATTATTGGCACCCTAGCCTCGTTGTTACAGCACTTGGCAATTATCTCATAAGTTCCCTCATCACTTACCTTTACGTAATCAATAATCTCCGATTCCGGTGGTATCACTTGCAACGATCGCTTTGTTATTTCCCTGGAGTCCTTAGTTATTACCAACTCAATGCTTTCAGTGCTTACTAGCCCTCTCACCATTACGCTTATTGCTATGTCCTCTCCGGGTTCATATAGCACCTTATTCGTCGTTACTTCTATTGACACCAAATCACCGTAGATCAGTAATTCTATAAGTGCTTTTTGGTATTTCAATTTGTTAATACGAAATAAGGAACAGTGAGATTTATTAATTCAGAAATTGATTAATTGTACTTTGTGGAGTCTGGTTATGAATCAAAGATAAGAAGTATAATGCAGGTCCTGCACTCATTAGCCGCCATTGATAGGGAGCGGGCCGTTAAGCTTGAGGACTTGGCGAGGCTTGTTGGTATGCGTGTTGAGGAGGTTCGGAGCATTGTTGATAGGCTTAAGATCCTTGGTTATGTAAATACTATCAATGACTCCGTACACCTAACGTCAACTGCAATAATTAAATTAAGTAGCATTTACTGTTAATTGTGGTTCTTAAGGTACTCCACATAAGCACGGAATACCCACCACATAGGGTAGTTGGTTCGTTGGCATTCCAGGTCAGGGATCTGGTCATAAAGCTTTCTGAGAGGTATGACGTATACTTAATACACCCGGCCAACTTTGATGGTAATTACCTTGATGGTAACGTTCGTGTGTACACGGTGAGTGATAGGTGGTTTAGTGATGTCGTTGCCTACATGCACTTCCTGCTTGTTGAGGTCGCATCTAGGGCCCCATACATAGTACCCAGCGACATAGGGCTTATACACGCACATGAGTGGATTTCCTCGGTTATTGCCAAGGTACTTTCGCAGAGGCTCAATGTACCGTACATAGTGAGTGCATATTCAACAGAACCCATTAGGTCAGGAGGTAACCTAAGCCTGTTAAGTATGGCGATAAGGGATTGGGAGAGGTACGCCTTCTCCTCCGCATTGTTTGTACTAGCCCATAATAGGCCTACCTATGACTCATTAAGAAACGACTATGGTATAAACGCGATCGAGGTTAGGACCACGGAGGACATCGAGAAAATATACAATGATATCAGTCACCAACGCGTTCATCAATGATTCAGTCCGTCGTCAGATCATCAACAGCATAATTAATGCAAGGCGAGACTTAAGGTTTTCGGCTCCCAATACTTCGACCGATTTAATGTTTATTAACTACGCTGGATAAAGATATCCAATGTCTAGTGCGGGTTATGAAGGTACATGTAACCCTAAAGATATTGAGGCAGCGGCTGATATATTGACCAAGGCTAAGCATGCAATAGCCTTCACAGGGGCTGGCATCTCCACAGAGTCGGGGATACCTGACTTCCGCGGACCACAGGGTTTATGGAGACAGTACAGTCCCGAAATAGCCACGATAGATTACTTCCTAACGCACCCAAAGGATTTCTGGTTATTCTACAGGATGAGGATGAGCGCACTATTCATAGCCAAGCCGAATAGGGCCCATATGGCACTCGCTGAGCTTGAGAGGATGGGCATAATAAAGGCCGTGATTACGCAAAACGTCGATGGACTACACCAGGCAGCCGGGTCAAAGAATGTAATCGAACTTCACGGAACCATGAAAAGGGCGGTCTGCCTTGCCTGTGGTCGCACTTACCCGATGGATGTCGTGATTAGGAAAATAGATAGCGGCCAGGTACCACCCCTATGTGATGAATGCGGTGGTGTGCTTAAACCCGATACTGTATTATTTGGTGAGCCTGTTAAGGATTTTGATAGGGCTAGGGAGCTTGCTTTGATGAGTGACGCCGTATTAGTTATAGGCTCCTCACTTAGCGTTTATCCTGCTGCGTACATACCAATATTTGTTAAGGAAATGGGTGGTAAGGTTATTATAATAAATATGGAACCAACCGAGCTTGACTACATTGCTGATGTAATAATTAGGTGTAAGGCTGGCGATGCAATGACTACGCTTCTTAATGAGATTAAATCAAAAATGGGCAATCAATAATTGCAAAAATTATCATTAATAAGGTCAGGCCGTGAATTATGAGGGCAGTATCATGGACCATACACCATCACTTAACAAATCACTTAGATGATCCCTAAAGTGCTCCTCAAGTAGTTTATTAAATTCATAGATGTCATGCTTGCCCAATTTTATCTCCATATAGGCCATGGACTCTGCCATTTGTACAGGTCTCCTTAAATAATCGCTTATTAGGTACTTTAGGTAATTCAGTCTCTTGTTTAAATAGTAATTATCGTTGAATATAGTATCTACACTCAATAATGAGTTTATTAACTCGTTCTTTAACGTATCAATAGCCTTCTCATCAACCGCAGATATCACAAGTTGATAATAATACACCCCAGGTAAGTAATCGCGGTCTATATCCACCGTATATGAAAATCCCTTGTTCCTAAATCTTGAGATTAGGTACGAACTTAATCCATTTATTAAATGAAATTCAAGTAATGATGACTTAATAGATATTAAGTATGGATCATTCACCGGTATATACCAGGAATATGATAAGTAGGCTGAGTTTATCTGCCTATTAACAATGATAGGTGCGCCCTTACCCATTTCAGGCCTTTTCTTGGTTCTTGACCTTCCATCTAGCTTGCTGAATACCTTAACTATATCGTCAATGGGCATATTTATGGGCCCAACAATACTAATTACCATATTATCCGGCGTGTAATAGGATTCTAGGAATTCCTCAAGATCCTTTGCGGTCATTGAGGCTATGCTCTCCTCAGTACCTATTATGGGTGCTCCATAGTCACTATCGCCAAATAGAGCCTTGGGACCAAGATCGTAGATCGAGGTACTTGGGTCGTCATTCCTCATCTTTAACTCAGACAGTATTACCTGTTTTTCCCTCTCGAAATCCTCCTCATTAACTCTCCTATTGCTGAATATCTTATAAATTAGGTTTAATAGGTTCTTGAATTCGCTCGGTATTATCTCGAACAAGTACATTGTTAATGCACGTTCTGTATATGCATCAGATACTCCGCCTAATCCCTCTATTTCTAAATCAATGTTAGGGTAGCCCCTGTAAATTACGTGCTCCGCAAAATGGCTTATACCCCTCTTATCCTTATCCTCATAGATAGAGCCTATGTTAACACCAACGGCTATACCAACTGTTGGCAGGTCAACCCTATTTATAATTAGTTTAAGTCCATTGTCAAGAATTAGGTACTGCATTGCACGTATGATTTGACCAAGGGTAATTTAAACAAAATCCTTCTAACAAACTCTCTTACCTACTTGCTCGTCCTGTGGCTTGTCGATGGTTATTATCGTTGGGTTTTTCTCATCGCATGTGGCTAGTATCATTCCTTGACTGTCGTAACCAAAGATCTTCCTGGTCTCCAGGTTTGCCACAACAACAACGTACTTATTAATTAGGTCCTCAGGCTTGTAGAACTCGGCGAGGCCCGTAATTATCTGCCTTCTCTCTTCACCAATATCCACGACAAGCCTAAGGAGCTTCCTCGAACCCTGAACCCTCTCGGCATGTATTACCTTACCTACCTTAAGCACAACCTTCTCAAACTCCGCCCTGGTTATTACTTCAGTGGACACATACCTATTGGACTGGGCTTACTATTAAGTATTGAGGTATCGTACTAAATGCTTATTAATGAGCCAGTTAAGAATAACTTGTGGTTAAGAGGTACTACCTCAGTAATAAGGATATTAAGGAGTTGAGCAACGCCGTCGGTGAACTAGGACCCATATTTAAGAATGCCAAGAGCGTTGAAATTTACGAATTAAATGAACTCACAACAATATACCTAATAGACAACAAACCACTTGTGGCGAGATTAACAATAAAGAGCGACACAACCCAGAAGGAATACATAATACCACTACTGACGTACTTCTACCTAAACCCACCATACATACCTAATTACCCATTCGTGGTCGTTGATGATGGGGCCGTACCACACATAGTGAATGGTGCTGACGTTATGAGACCAGGCATTAAGGAGATTAATGGCGAGTTCGATGAGGGCGATATTGTGCTCATTAAGGACCTGAAGGGTAGATACATAGCCATCGGTACATCCATGATGTCCGCAGGCGAGATGAGAAATACTACGAAGGGCAAGGTCATTAAGGTAATTCACCATATAGGGGACAAACTGTGGAACTTAGCTCAGGAATTATTGAAGTCCAAGTAATTTGAGTATCTCGATGAATGACTCATCATCCCTCCTAACCTTATACTCCTTGATCGCGTAACGTAAATCATCTAGATTATTACCTATATTCATTATTGAACGAACGCGGTTCTGGACGTAGCCCTTACCCATTATTAATGCATTTAATAGCTGTGAAACATTGCTAACCTTACTATTCACACTTGCACTCTCGAAATCAATTATGTAAGCCTTATTTCCTGAAACAATTATGTGCTCCCTAGACCTACTCAATTCATTATGTGCAAGTCCTATCCTATCCAATCTACGGCATTGCCAAAGTAAATCCTTAATGATTAACCTTACGTCATTAGGGCTCGCATAGTTAATATACGTATCGAAGGTTACCCCTTCTATTAATTCCATAACTATGACATTACTCGTATAATTAATTAGCCGTGGACCAACACCAACAGAGTTAGCCAGACCTAGGTAATAACCCTCATTAGCTAAGCTCGGTCTTGATGAGTCAAACCTCCTAACCTTACATGCATAATAACTATTACCCACAAGACACTTAAACACAAAGCCATTCTGCCCCTTACCCAATAACTTAATGCCCATAAACTCAATACCACCCTCATTGACAATTCGCATAACGCTTAACTGCGATAGATCACGTATTACCAAACCCACATAACTCTTTGGGCAATTAATACGTTCACAAATCTTAATGAATGGTTCAAAGCCCTCATGGATCAGCACAACCATATGTAATAATTTATTTAAAATACCTAACCTAATTAGTTGTGATTGATGAATCCGACAGGCCTCTGATAATTATTGATGAGGAATCCGGAGCTGACTAGCCACCTTCACGATCATTTAATAAGTAACGGAATACCCACACAGCGTAACCCAAATAGGTTTTAAACGAGTTCTCGAATTCATTAGTGAGTGATGAGCATCTACGGCCTGATTACTGATGAATCCTCTCAGCACTGAGTATCGTATTAAGGCTAATTAATGCAGTACCTGCAATCTTATCAATGACTTCACTCGTAATTTTTATTCCCCGTACGGAGGCATCCTTTGCGTTACTCAGGAATTTATTACCTACGATTATTAGGCGGTTTAGGAAAGTGGCTTTACCATTACCAAGGGAATACTGCACTGCCGCGATTATGGATCCTAACCAGGCATTAAATATCCTAAGTAAATTGGGTGGGTCTTTCGTTAGGTTATGGGGTTGGTTTCCCAAGTTCTTTAGGGACTTAATTGCCGGTGGCGTTGATGCGTATTTTCACTGCTATGATGATATGGATAGGCTTAGGAATGCGGTGAACGTCGGTATTGAGATTGCTAGGTTAGTGCTTAGGTATAGGCTTGGTGCCGCTACTAACATTAATGATTGGTTGATCCCCTTCAAGAAAAGTGCCTTGGTTAATATCGATATTAAGGATATAGGCAGGTACGATGTCGTTATTGTTGATGATTATTCGTTGATGCTGTCATTACTAAATGATCTAGGTAGTATTATCACGCTAGGTCCCTTAGTCCCAACACCCATTGATCTCCTAGCCCTCATTTCTATCGGCAGATTAAGTGAGGATAATCTGTCTAGGGTTGTTAGTTACGTCACTAAATACATAGGTGATTACGTAATAATGAGCAGAGACTTAACTGAGGCTTTCTCAAGACTGGTGAGTGACAGTGATTACTTATCCTTTGTTAGGTTCCTCGGTCTATTAGTTGTTCTGTGACGTTATTGTCGGTGTTATTACTATTGCTGAGTATGGGCAGTTGTCTTGGCATGAGTAACAGCCTGAGCATGCCTGTTCATTTATTACGTAGGCTTTATCCCTTAATTTACCTGTCAGCACCCCCTTTGGGCATATGGTCCAGCATATTCCACATCCAATACAACTATCTAGCACCTTAACCTTTATTGCGAATCTCATGGCCTAATTAGGTATCGCACCCTCCCTAATTAAGTTAATCTGTTATTGCTTAGGCTTGTGAACACAATATTTTTAAGGGCTTAGTTAGCTCGGGTTTCGGGACCTTTATTGCCAAGCTACAGCTCATCAAGGCTGGTGAGCAGAGACTTAGGGAGAAGTGGAGGAACTTCACTGAGTGGTTTAATTGGGTAATAATGGAGACTGGGCTTTACGACTATAGGTATCCTGTAAAGGGTGCCTATGTCTGGAGACCTTATGGCGTGAAGCTTAGGAGGTTAGTGGAGTCATATATTAGGTATGTTCATGACGAGACAGGGCATCAGGAGGTGCTGTTCCCCGTCTTTATACCCTATGAGTTCCTGGCTAAAGAGAGCGAGCACATTAGGGGATTTGAAAGTGAGGTGTTCTGGGTAAGCAAAGGTGGTGTTGGTGAGGAGAGACTAGTCCTTAGACCCACCAGCGAGACCGCCATGATGCCTATGTTTAAGTTATGGATTAAAGACCACACCGACCTACCATTTAGAGTTTACCAAATAGTAAGTGTATTTAGAGCCGAGACCAAGGCCACAAGGCCCATGATTAGACTTAGGGAAATATCGATGTTTAAGGAGGCACATACAGCACACGCCAATAGGGAGGATGCGGAGAGGCAAATTAGGGAAGCCGTGGAGATCTATAAGAAAATATTTGATTACTTAGGTGTACCGTATCTAATAAGTCAAAGACCTGAGTGGGATAAATTCGCCGGTGCTGTCTATACTATTGCCTTCGACACAGTAATGCCCGATGGCAAGACCATGCAGATAGGTACTGTTCATTACCTTGGCACGAACTTCTCCAAGGTATTCGACGTCAAGTACTTAACACCAAATGGTGATTGGGAGTACGTGCACACGACAAGCTACGGAATTTCTGAGAGGGTTATTGCAGCTACAATAGCGATTCATGGCGATGATAAGGGGTTAGTGCTACCGCCAAATGTCGCACCAATACAGGTAGTTATTGTGCCTATAATGTACAAGGGCACTGAGGACGCTATATTGAAAGAAACTAAGGCCATCCAGGAGGAACTCGTTAATTCAGGTATTAGGGTTATGGTTGATGACAGGACTGATAAGACGCCTGGTTGGAAGTATAATTATTGGGAAATGATGGGCGTGCCATTGAGAATCGAGATAGGCCCTAAGGATATTGAGAATAGGCAAGTCGTGCTGGCCAGGAGAGATACCCTGGAGAAGTATGCTGCTCCAAGGGACGGTCTTGTTGAAACCATAAAGGAAATATTGAATGAAATTAATAATAATCTAAGGAACTCAGCATGGGCCTTCCTTAGATCCATGGTCTCTAAGACCGCAAATATTGATGAGGCCAGGGCTAGGCTTGATAATGGCGGTGTCGTTGAGGTTCCGTGGAGTGGCGATAATGATTGCGGCATGAGAATTCAACAATTGCTTGACGCTGATGCCTTAGGTATACCAATGGATGAGGAGCCTAGTAAGGATATTGGTGGTTTAAGAGATCTGGCATGTAGTGATAAGCAGGCTAATTATTGGTTAAGGATTTCGAGGCGTTATTAAATTGAAGGCAAAACCTTTAAGATTAAGTCATACCATTTAAAATCGATGAAGATATTACCAATAATCGCCGCGGTCATCATAATCATGGCTTTAGGAACAGCAACTTACCTATTAATGATAAATCAAAATAGCCCAACATCTGCCTTAATGAATGCTAAAAAGCTCGTGACTAAAAACGTAACCGTCACCTACGAAATATCAATATTACCTACACTAATCATGGGTAACAACGCACCTAGCATACCTGGAATCCCATTCATGATGGGGTGGATCAATGGTTTAATTACAATATCCAGAACACCGCTCATGGATGCCACGGTAATAAACGGTACATTATACTTTAGGCATTTCGGTATAGTTGGTATTAAGTTGAACGCGGCTCTTTGGAGGCATGATAATAGTCTATGCTATGCATATAAACTTGGATTTATGATTCCACAAACCGTCACGAACTGCGTACCCTATACGAACATTACTAGTAATTTTATGACAATACTGAATGAAAGTAGGTATGTGGGTAAGGGTAGTTGGGATGGAGAAACCACGTACTGCTTTACTGCGTCTGTTACGTTGATGCCGACGCAAGCTAGCTCATGGAATGTACCAATTATCTTAAACGTAACTAAAATGTGCTTATTGGATAATGGTATACCTGCAAACATTACTATATACGTATACCCAGCACAGTACTCCGGCATTGCCAACTTTATAATCAATGCTAACTTCACATTGGTTAGTTACTCATTCACATTCAATCAGTATGAATTTACGCAAATAACTAACGGCCTTCTACCTGGTTAAACCTGGCACTGATGGCCTTAAGTATCTTTGTGGTACTACATAGTGGGCAATCAACATAATCATTAAACCTAATAACCTGGATATCGTCCAAACCTCTCTTTTTCAACTCCTCCCTTATTGAATCCTCATTAAATGGCTGATTAGGGCCGAGCAGTATTATGTTGGGTCTTTCCTCCTCCACAACCCTGAACATGTCGCCCTCATAACCAAGCCTAGCCTTATGAACATAGACAATACTACTAAGCACACTAAGCCTTTGATCCTCAGGTATAATTACATCCCTACCCTTAATCCTCCTTACCGTAGAATCACGGGCTATAACCGCCACGACACGGCCAAGCGACCAAGCATGCTTCAGGTAAGCTATATGACCTGGGTGTATTATCTCGAATGTACCAGCCACGAACACCTTATTCTGCGACCTACTAATTAAATCATCAGTTTTGTTCCAATTAAAATGAGCAATATTAAGCATTCTCAGTGCATCAAGTAGCCCCTCTGCGTAGGCTATTGTTGCCAATGCCGTGAATGTATCACCCTTAGATAGGTAAAACATGGAATCCCTCAGGTATGCCTTGGCTATCTCAATTATCTCATTTTTAACGCCCTCCCTCTCTATCTGTTCAAGTGCATTGGCTACATTCCTTATGTATGCCTCAACCTTGACCTCTGGGCTTACCTTCTCCATTATTATTCGTAGTTGCTCAATAACCTATGGTTAATAAGTTTTCCAATGTCATAAATACAACATATTTTTAATGGGATTGACCAATTACTATTACCGCCGCTTATTCTCTAATTATTTCAAGGGATATGAAGGTCTTTGTGTCCTCAATACCCTCCATCATACTTAATACCCTTAGGATATCATTAACGTTGACCTCTCTCGTGATTAATATGAGGTCGTAATCACCAGACACTCTATAGGCTTTCTCGATGGGCAGCTCCTTAATCTTTTCATAGGTTATGGTCCTATACCTAGGCTGAACCTTAACCAGTATAACGGCCTCATTAGAACTCATTCTCAAAACCCTAAGCGCCTTCTCAGTGACATCAACGAATTCACGGCCAGTCCTTATCAAGCCAAAGTCCTTAAGCTTCTTAAGGTGTACACTAAGTGCCTGCCTGGTCATTCCAAGCTCCCTCGCGAGTTCGTCCTGGTCGGCATACACCGTATAGACCTTAAGTGGAACAGCCTTCTTAAGGAGGTATTGAAGAACCTGGAGTTGCCTCTCAGTTAATTGTCTCTCGATTTCAGCTGGGGTTGCCTCTCCACTTGATGTGGTTATTGAAGCCATAGTAATCTACCAAAATAGGGTGTAGCACTAGTATAAAAAGGTTATTCCTAAATATTATATATCAGCCATTAGATAATCCACCGTAAAAAATAAAGATTGCTCCAAACATACAATCAATAATTAATAATTAAACCCAGTATAAACATAATACTCTATAGGAAATCCTAAAGAAAACATTCTCTAAATAAAGAAACGCACTAAAAATACCCTAACTATAAGCAATATCGATATAAAAATTAACGAAAGAACGACCGATACATCGAATAATTTAAGAGAAAGTCTCAACGTACTGATACTAGGCCCTGGTGCACCATCATTAATCCTATACCTACCAACCTTCTCCAACACCACATTAAGCGCCCCTGCAAAGGAGGCCATAGGCCACCCAGAGTTAATACTGTTTACTTTCCCATGATAAAGCATCGCTACCCTAACGCTTCTCCTCCAATCTAGCCCAATTAATGCGGCGGCCGCTGAAAAAATGATTAGCGATAACCTAGCCGGTATATAATTTAATGCCGTATCCACAGTGGCCGAGAACCAACCAACCTCTTCGTATGGCCATCCCCTATAACCGACCATAGAATCCATAGTGTTTGAAAGCCTCTGCAATAATGCGCCAGGCAGACCAATTAATGCGTAGTAAAATAAGGGCGATAAAAAACCATCGACAAAAGACTCAGCCATACTCTCAATAACGGCTGATATTAAATGCTCAGTATCCAAGTCCCAAACATTCCGCCTAACAATTTCCTGAACCAATGAACGTGCACCAACCAAGTCGTTGGTCTCCAGCTTATTCAGGATATTCTTAACATAGTCTCTCATAAGCCTTATCGAGAATGTTAATTTAAGTATGTACGAATAAATTATGATACCAATAATGATATTAATGATGATCGTTAACCATGAAATAAAGTAATAAATAATTAGTACCGGTACTACGGAAATAAACCATAGAAATATTCCGAAGGCTTTACCGCCAGGCTTAAATAACCTGCTGGTAATCATACCGCATAGTACGACAGGGTGCATATTTATTAGTGGGCCTCTTGGCTCGCCAATTACCAAATCAATAATTATTGATAGTATTAAGGCTGCTAAGTAGTACTGAATCAGGGAACTTATGCTCAACATCGTAAACACCTAGTATTCCTTATCAACCAGGGTAGTACCCCTCTAAAATAATCCATAAACTCCCTAAGCTCAAATAAGGGTCTCAATACATTAGTGTTTGGGCATAGATTTTGTGTTGTGGTGAGTATCTCCTTATAGATTGAGCCTCGAGCTAAAATTACAGGAATCAACCTATTTGGGCAATGATTGGTTAAGTAATTATTAAGTAATGGCTCAAGCTTCAGAAAGGCAACATCGGTCAGACCAAGCCTATCTATCTCGTTGAGGAACCTTTGGTCATTCTCTCCATGAAATACGTAAAGTCCAGGCCCTAGATTAAGTAGGAATTGCTTGATTCCTGGCCACTCTAGTAATGGTGGCGATTCGTACCCTGTTATAGCTACGGCATTATCATAATCCTTACCATACCCAACGAATAATGGTACATACACGTCGCCAGAAATGTCATTTACTGATGGTTCAGCCAATGAATTAAATGCATAGAGAACACCAACATTATTAGCAAAGTTCCTTACGCTATCTATGTAGTCAGGATCCCTCGAACCGTGAACAACAATCACCACCTTCACGGTAAAATCACGTTCCTACTTAATTATTGAGCATTTAAGCTTAATTAAGCCTATAATTGATTAATGGATAATGCGATCTCGAGCAACGGCATTAGTACTTTATTACCCATTGATACTAATATTGGTAGCTTTAGGCATAATCATAGCCGTAATCACACCCAGTTATTATGCCGTAATTCCTGAGTTCATTCTATCTCTAATCTTCATATACACAGTACTTAAACTACGCCGCGGCCTAAACATAGGTTATCTCTACATAGCCGCATTACTATTAATAATTTTGCTTAGCTTCGCCTCAGTGTTCATAATAAGGCCCGTAAAAATACTCAACCTGGCATTTACGGAATTTGAGAAGAATATCTTTAGGGGCTTCATGTACGTAGTTATTTACTTATTCGCATCATTACTGCCGGATAGTGCCACAGACCTGGTGGGTACATTACCAATATTTCTATTGGTGTCTGCAATCGCAATCCTGGAGTTTAGACTTAGGTATTACATACTCGCGGGTATCGTGACAGGCATACTCGGTATTGGTATTTCCACCGTGATTCTATCCCTAATATTTAACAAGATTATCGTTACATACGGCCTATCAGCAATGACCATGGGACTTATGGGATCATCATTAATGGCATCATTAATAAACACGATAAAGAGACGTAATAAGCCCATGCATATGCTCAACTTCTTATTAATGATGTATGCCGCATATGAATCAATATGGTTACTCATACCAATACCACCAATACTGATTATTAATAATGTCGGCATTAATAGGCTTGGTCACTTCATAAGCTTTCTGGCCGGAGCCATAGTTGCAATATTTATAACCTAGGAAGCCACGAATAGGGTTAATGAGTAATGCACAAACAACTAAAAGGTCAGGTGCTTGGTCTATATTCATGGGTATTGGATTATTCCTATACATAGTGAATGCCAGCGTATTGATTTACTATCAATTTGAATACTACACAAATCCAGGACTAATTACCTCAATGCTCTCAATACTTCCATCCGCATACACGTCGCAGATTACGTCTTTTATTCAGGACGGTTTTGTTGGGCTGTTCGGTGTTATCTCAATATTAATAGTACTGGCAATAATATACATGGCAACTGGGGTTGTATTGAGTAATAGATCAAGCAAGGCATTAAGGATTGCCTTAATTGCTTCAGTGATCATTCAGTTATTCATAGGTAATGCGGGAATGATACTCGGACTTATACTGCTCATCGTAAGTATATTTCTCATGAGGTGAGTAATACGAAGATATTGATAACTGGCGGTGCTGGCTTCATAGGTTCCTTCTTAACAGAGAGACTTGTCGAGCTTGGGTTTGAGGTCATTGTTGTTGATAACCTAAGCTCCGGTGATATTAGCAGGCTTAGCAGTATTATTGATAGGATAAGGTTCGTTAAGGATGATGTAAAGAGTCCTAGGTTCCCTGAGGTTTTTCGCGATGTAAATACCGTATTCCATCTAGCAGCTAATCCCGAGGTTAGGATATCAATAACGGAACCCCAGGTACATTTTAATGAAAATGTCTTGGCCACATTTAATATTCTCGAGTTATCTCGTAAGTATGGCGTTAAAAACGTGGTTTACGCGTCATCGAGCACGGTTTATGGTGATGCGAAGGTAATGCCAACACCAGAGGATTATCCAATACAGCCAATCAGCGTTTATGGCGCGGCGAAGGCTGCTGGTGAAATAATGTGTGCCACATACGCGAGGCTCTACGGCATTAACTGCGTTGCACTTAGGTACGCTAACATAGTTGGGCCTAGGTTAAGGCATGGTGTTATACATGATCTACTCATTAAGCTTAAGAAAGACCCAAGTACTCTCGAGGTGCTTGGTGATGGGTCGCAGGAGAAGTCGTACCTATACATAACGGATACGATAAATGCCACGGTAATGGCGTGGCAACATGCATTGGAGAGTAATGGTGGTGTCTATATATACAATGTGGGTAACTTAGATACAATCACCGTAAAGGAAATCGTCAATTTAGTTATTAAGGCGTCAGGGTTTAATCCAAGAATTACGTATAGACCGGCGACGCCAGATGGTAGAGGGTGGCCGGGCGATGTTAAGAGAATGTGGTTATCAATTGATAAAATAATGAGGGAGGTTGGTTGGAAACCAATGATGAGTAGCAGAGAGGCTATAGATTTGACGGCCAAGGCATTGGTGGAAGAGTTGGGTGTTCATGCATGACTAGGGTACTGGTATTAAGGGCTCAGGGGAAGGTAAGGCCTTTACATGTGCAGGGTATCGACATAATACAAATACCTGTCATAAAGACAGTACCTAATGAGAATGTAATCAAGAATTTGCAATCGATAAGTGCCGATTATGTGGTGGTTATGAGCACGGTTGTGGTCAAGTATGTAGGCGATGCGCTTAGGCAACTAGGTAGGAATGCTAAGGTAGTAGGTGTTGGTCCCAGGACCTGTGAGGAGGTGGAGAAACTAGGCATTAAATGCGAAATACCCAGTGAGTTCTCAAGTCAAGGCATTGTAAACTTTATGAGCAAGTTACCTCAGGGCAGAGTCGTTATATTAAGGTCCACAAAGGGCAATGATTATTTAGGGAGTGAATTAAGGAGAGCAGGTCATCAAGTAATTGAGTATAGAGTATACGATGTAGAAGTAGATGCCATCAATGCAGCAATAGCATGCAAACTACTTAATTACGTAGACTACGTGGTATTCATGAGCCCTATGACATATAGAGCCCTAAAAGATTGTGATAAAGATCTATTGAGGAGGAAGACCGTTATAGCCATTGGAAGAACTACGGCAAGCGAGATATCGCGTTATGGAATAAATGCAATAATTCCAGGTGAGTATACGTATGATGGCGTGATCAACTTATTGATAAAATCACTTAATTACTATCAATAAATCACCTGATTGAACAACGAAATCACCACTGGGATTTAGTATGGTCTCACCATTCCTCAAAACACCAATTAAAACATAGTTATTCCTAACCTTCAATTCCCTAGCAACATCAATAAATTTAGCACCAACAAATCCATCAGAACTTACCACGCCTATACCTCTACTGACCAAACCACTTAGTATTGAGGATAAACCATGGTTAAAAACCTCATTAGCAATAACGGAAGTCGTGTAAGAACCAAGTGAAATAACAGAATTGGCTCCAGCTTTAATGACGTACTCTGTGTTAATCTCATTCAGAACCTCAGCTATAATATAGGCATTGGCATTAATTTTCCTAATGCTCATAATCAATAACGTTACCTTAGCATCAGACGTATTTGCGTCAACTTCGTCAAAAGGCACGATAATGATAACAGAAGCTTTATCAACACCAGCCCTCATCAAATCAGTAATATTAAATGGATCACCGCGCACGAACTCAACCTCGCTCGGCAATGATGGTGGTTTATCACCATTAAATAAATAAAGAACATCTAGATACCTGCCCTCCCTATTCATAATGTTAATGAGCATGTTGATTACCTTTAACGCCCTACTGGCACTACCCATGATTACCACATGGCCACCTTTAGAACTCGTGTGATGACCAAGACTTTTCATAATCGCATTCTCAGTAAGTTCCGTAGCTATTGACGCAGTCAATACGCTGATTATAGCTATACCCACAGGCATAATAACCATATCCGCAACCCTACCCCAAAAGGTCACGGGAACGATGTCCCCATAACCAACAGTCGTTATAGTCTCCATCACAAACCACACAGCATCGAAATAATTCTTAATACTAGGATTCTTGCCGTATTCAATCACGTAAATAACCAAGGCGCCAATAAAGAGGACCATAAAGAATAGAATCAAGGAGTAAAATATCACACTACGAACAACCTTACGAAACTTCCTCAACAGCCTAACTACGCTAAAGACAACCACGCCGCACTAAAAAACTCACTACTTATCAGCCTTACCCACAAACTAAGTACTTGAAGAAAAAACACAAAGAGAAATAGAAACTGGTGGGCCCGCCGGGACTTGAACCCGGGATCTCGGGCACGCTTACGTGACTCCCGCGCGTCAGGCTTAAGCGGGGCACACGCCCCTGGGCATCCTACCAGGCTAGACTACGGGCCCGGCTAGCTAGTCAAAGCCATGGTTTTTATGTTTTTTGTTTCTTATTTTGCTAGGGTTCTTATGCGTAAGAGTAATTCTTTAAGTCTGCATGGCATAGTTATTGCCTAATGCCGGACATTGTTGCTTTGGGTGAGCCTTTGGTTCAGTTTAACGCAGTTACTGATGGACCGCTTAGACATGTGACTTACTTTGAGAAGCACGCCACTGGTTCTGAGGCTAATGTCTGCGTCGCTGCGGTTAGGCTCGGGGTTAGTTGCGGCTTGATCACTAGGCTTGGGACTGACGAGTTTGGACTCTTCATCTATAATTGGTTGAGAGGTGAGGGCGTTGATGTAAGCCATATTAGGTTTGACCCTGAGAGACCTACGGGCATATACTTCGTTCAGAGGAATTACCCAATACCAGGTGTTAGCGATGTTCTTTATTACAGGAGAGGCTCCGCGGCCTCTGCATTAAATCCCAATGATGTGGATCCGGAGTACGTGGGTAGCGCTAGGGTTTTTCATACCACAGGGATAACAATGGCTATTAGTGATACTGCTAGATCAGCTGCATTTAGGGGTTTGGAGGTCGCCCGTAGTAGAGGTGTTACCATATCGTTTGATGTTAATTATAGGAAAAAGCTATGGCCACATATAGAGGATGCCGTTAGCGTACTGTCTAAGGCGCTTAGTTTTGTGGATATCGTGTTCCTTGATGAGGATGAGGCCGGTCTATTACTTGGTGTTTCCGCAGTTGATGAGGTGTTTAAGGAGTTACGTTCGAGGTTCAGCATTAATAGGATCGTGCTTAAGCTCGGACTCAAGGGGTCAATAGCGTATTGGGATGGTAGGATCGTTAAGGTCGATGCCTTTAGAGTTCCTGTTAAGGACCCAATCGGTGCTGGCGATGCGTATGCCGGGGTTTTCCTTGCGTCAATACTTAAGGGTTATGATGTGGAGAGGGCTATGAGGAGGGCTTCTGCAGCGGCTGCGTTAGTTGTCATGGTTAGGGGTGACGAGGAGAACTTACCTAGGGAGGAGGACCTGGCTAGGTTCCTTGAGGGTTATGGCAGACAGGTTGATCTTAGGTAATTCGGTTTTTAAAGACCTAAGAGCGCCTTGTTTATGTGCGTAGGGCATTAATAATTGGTGTTAACGATATTGGGATTGCTGTGGCTAGGTTACTTGTTGGTAATGGTTATGAGGTAGCCATGATAGCTAGGAGTGAGGATGAGGGCAAGTTGGGTAAGAAGGTTCCTGCCTATGTCTATGTTGGTGAACCCACTAAGGAGGATTTTCTAAGCGAGGTTGGTATTGATAGGGCTGAGCTCGTCCTGTCCCTGATCGATGATGACACCAATATTAGGGTAGCCGAAATAGCCAGGGCTAGAGGCGTGCCGTTAGTAATACTGCTCATTCATGATAAGGATAAGTACCTGGACAGAGCTATTGAGTTGGGCGCGATGGCCGTATCAATTAGCGATGCCGTACTATCTAAGATAGCCAATTACATAAGGCCCCAGTTTAAGCAGTTACTGTATTCCGACGAAAATGTGCAGATGTATTACGTTATAATAAGCTCCGAGTCACCATACATAGGACAGAGTATTAAGGACATTGGCGATAAATGCGGTGTCTCTATACCCGTCGTGGTGAGGAACAACGAGGTGATAATTACGGAACCAGAATTGAAGCTTGAGCCCGGCGATAAGATACTCGTGGTTGGCAATGCCGATTCCGTAGTTAAGTGCGTGGAGAGACTTTATTAACCTGGTAAATAACAATCCCTACCACGAGCCAAAGTAATACTATTACTAGGTATAAGGGCTTAAGCATCGCTATGAGTATTATGGCCGTTCCATAAACTATAAAGCCGATTAATGAAATCAATGGTATTTCTAGACCTCTTATGATAATGCTGGGTGTATGGAAATACCTTACTAATTTCCTTTCATAATTCCTAAACCTAATTAGGGATGCCATAGTCATCAAGTACACAATTGTGGATGCAATACCGTAGGAGCTGGCTATGATGTCCACGCTGCCAGGTGCTATGAAGGCAATCGCTATTAATGAGGAAATAATAATTGAAATATATGGGGTCCTATACCTACCATGAACCCTACTAAAGACTCTAGGTAATAATTTATCCTCGCTCATTACGTACATACTCCTAGAGAAATCAATTAGGCCTGCATTAACGGCTATTAGGAGGACTATTGCTATTGACACTGATATGTAAGTAATCATATAGATGCTGTGTATTACATACCGAGCCAATGAGCCTATTGGGTCCTCTATTGAGATTGATGATATGGCACCGGTTAAAAGCGCTAATAGGGATAGCGATAGGGCTATGATTACGGACAATGACGAAACCCCAATAATTGCCCTGGGTACGGATATAGCCGGAACAAGGGCCTCACCGGTTGATTGTGCAATAACGTCAATACCCGTATAACCCCTAAGTGAATAAGCCAACCCATTAATTATATTGCCCATTTTTACCTGGAACTTAAAACCGGTCAACACCTTACTTAATATTACGTGGGTATAACCTACCCATAATAGTAATAATATGCCTAATAGGTCTATCGTTAGGAGAAATAGGTTGAACCTGGCTGATAGTTTGATGCCGAGAATGTTTATAATCATTAGCATCAATATGATGATTATTGAAAATAGGGAGTTAATTGGCCATGCTCTTAACGTGCTTAAAACGCCACTTAGATAATTGGTAGTCCCCAGAGCCCCGTACGCTATCATAAGTATTTGGTCAAAGCTCAGTAACCAACCGGCTATGAAACCCATGAAATTACCTAATTCACGTTTTATGTAGTAATAAGCGCCGCCTGTCCTCGGTATCGCACTACCAAATTCTGCATATGCAAGGCCTATTAGCCACATTGATAAGGAGCCGACTAGCATGATTATTGGTAACGCCGAGCCCGAGTATAGGGCTATGATACCTAGCGTGAAGTAATATGTTGATGACACATCGCTATAGCCAAGCGCTAGTAGGTCTATCGTGTTTAAGTCCCTCCTTAACCAATCAACCTTAATACCCATTGTACACCATTATTCATGAGGTTTCTTTATTTTTAAGGGGGGTGTTCACGGTGTTTCCACGGTGGTTTCATTCATATGCCTTATAAGGATTCATGTGAGCAACACCGTGATCGGTATGAAGCCGTGGATAATAGGTATAGTAATAGTGGTAATAGTAATAGGAATAGTGGCATACTTAATTGTTGGGCATGGAGTTGGTGGTATATCGATAATGCCAAGCTCATCATCGACAAGTCAAGTCTATGTGTATTTAAGCGATAAGCCCGTGAAGGTTGATCACCTATACGTTACAATCAGTGAGGTTGCATTTCACAGGGAGGGTGGTGGTAATGGGACATGGATAACCTGCAGCCTAACAAGTACTACCTTTGATCTGGCGCAGTTGGTCAATACCAGTCAATTAATGGCTCAGTGTTCCTTGACCAACGGTACATACAACATAATTCGCTTAATCGTTACGAATATACAGGCTGTGGCTAATGGGCAGACATATAACTGTACATTACCGAGTGGCAGGTTCGAAATACCTCTTGAGCCAAACCCAATTGTCGTTAATGGCACGAGTTATGACGTGAATGTTGACTTTGGTGCAGTCAGTAACGTGATTATTACAGGTAGTGGTAAGTGTCTCGTAATGCCAGTAATACATGTGGCGGTAAAGAAGCATTCATAGGCTCTATACTTAGTCCTAAAAGGTCCTTAAAAAATCCATTATTATATTGATAAGTTGCAATAAGGTTGCCATTTAGTTGCCTGTGCGCTTTTACGATATGGTTAAAGGCTGTTGCAGAGATTTAGGCTTGATGATGCCTAGGAAAAAACCAAGGACTAGGATGGAGATATATGCAGATATATTATTGGCTGTTGATAAGATGGGGAGTTGCGATAAACTAAGTAGGTTGGCTATGATGGTCGGTGTTCCATACGATAGATTAATACGTTACTTAAGCGAACTTAAGAACCTAGGCCTAATCAGGTGGGAGCCATACTCAGGTGTTTACCTTACATCCACTGGGTTGGAGGTCATAATCAATGCCCAGAGTAACAGAAATAACTTAGTTCTTATCCTTACCAAGTTTGCCCAGAGTAGAGCCAGGGTTGCCACGTAAAATCAAAATATTAGTTACACCAGCCCTTCTCCTCTCAATAATACCCTTAGCCTCCAATCTCTTAACGAGCCTAGAAACCTGGTACTTACTGAGCCCTAATTCACGACCAAGCTCTGCCTGCGTTATTACACCACCTCTACCACGTATTACTGACACAGCCTTCCTCTCTAGATTTGTTAGTACTAAATTGTTAATTATCCTATTAGCATCACCATCATTAATTGCGGCAAGAGAACCGACGCCATTATTACTCGTGTTTCTACCCCTCAGTGCTATCGCGGAGTATATCATTATCGAGGCTAAGGAAGATAGAATTGCAGTTAATACTATGCTTATTATGATATCGTAGGCAAGGACAGGGCTTGTGAATGGCTGTATTGAACCAATGACCTTAAGTACACCATCAGGTCCCACCGCAACTACGGGCACCCTGAGGTTTAAGAATAATGTGTCGTATAACTTAACGACTAGATATATCGACAATGCCATGAGCGAGATACCAACCCATAACCTATAATTCCTTATTGATGACAAGTCATTCACCATAACTATCTACTGAGATTTCTACGAAATGCCTTATTAAACTTCTCCCGCTTATTCCCTGTAGTCTTAACTATACATAATGAAAAGCTTAATTTTTGCAGGTAAGACTATGGTTGTAATTTAATGAATATATACTTAGTATCCACAATGAGTGACTCGGGAAAAACGGTAATAGTAAGCGCATTACTTAGGATACTTAGGGCTAGGGGTTTTAAGGTATCGCCATTCAAGGCACAAAACATGTCATTAAATAGCTATCCAGCAATTGAGGGTGGTGAAATAGCCCTAGCCCAGGCAATGCAGGCCTATGTTGCCGATCTAGCACCCAGTATTTATCATAATCCGATCCTAATTAAACCCATGACCAGTCATTTAGCAGAGTATGTGATACTTGGCAAACCAAGGAGCCAACTAGCCTTTAATGATTATCTAACAAAGCCCTCGATTAGGCGACTTGCAATTAATGCCGTTAAGAGGAGTATAGAGGTTCTTAAGAATAATTATGATATCGTTATTGGGGAGGGCGCCGGCTCTGCATATGAACCGAACCTCGCCAGCAAGGACATTGCGAATTTTAGACCAGCCGAGTGGCTTAACGCCAATGTTTACGTTATACTCGACATAGATAGGGGTGGCTCATTCATACAGGGGTTAGGCTTGATGAACGCACTAACGCCTAGATGGAGGAGGATGGTTAAGGGCTTCATAATAAATAAGTTTAGGGGTGATGAGAAATTGCTGGATTATGCGGTAAAGTGGCTTGAGGAAAGGACTGGTAAGCCTGTTCTTGGCATTCTGCCCTATGTTGATGACCTATGGCTATGGCCTGAGGACTCCATGGACCTTAGACCCATTGGTAATGGACCTCTTGATGTAGCCCTAATAGCCTATCCGTACATATCGAATTTCAACGATATCTACCCATTAGTACTTGAGGAGGATGTTACCGTGAGAATCGTTAGAAGTCCGCAGGAACTTGGTGAACCTCATCTAATCATTTTGCCTGGCTCTAAGAATGTTATCGCTAGCCTTGAGTGGATGAGAAGGGTGGGTATGGATAGGGCCTTGGCTAGAGTTAAGGGTTCGTCAGTTATATTAGGCATTTGTGGTGGCTTCCAAGCCCTAAGTAGAAGGCTTAGCGACCCGTATGGTTTAGAGGCGGGTAGTCCTGGGGATTATCACGGGCTTGGTTTTGTTAATATTGATACTGTGTATGGTATTGATAAGGTTGTGGCACTATCAAGGGCTATTGGACTAAGGGGTAGTATTGAGGGTATTGAGGTTAGGGGCTATGAAATACATAGAGGTCTACCTCGTTATATTGATGATGAGCCATTAATAATGATTAGGGAGAGGAATGGCAAGATTGTGGAGCAACCTGATGGTGTTTTTAGGGAGAGGGATTTGATAATTGGTGTAACGCTTCACGACTCACTTGGTGACCCTCACTTTAGAGAGTTCGTGCTCAATATAGCCAGGGAGAATGCGGGACTTCCTAAGCGTAAGGCATCGAATATTTCGAGTATTGATCTGCTACTGAGACAGATTGATAGGTTTTCTTCGATAATTAAGGATAAGATTGATGTGGATTACATGATTAATAATGATTAATATGTCTTATTTGCTGCGATAATTATTGGCAAATTTTAAGGCATACTTAAAAGGCGTAATTAATTGCGATATGGCATATGGATAAATGGCCTGAGAGGAAGGAGCCCTACTTTCACCCGGCTGTTTTAGAGTTTGAGAAGATGGCTTCGGATCAAGGTAAATACCTCGAATTCGTCAAAGAGTGGCTTAGTTATTCATGGAGGTGGGCTAAGGAGGATAAGTATAAGCTGGTCTTTAGGGTTCAGGCGGCGATAATTGATGCGTTGAGGGAGTTCTTGAATTCCAGGGGGTTCACTGAGGTTCTGGCGCCAATAATAGGCCCGGTGACTGATCCAGGCATTAGGGGTGCTAAGCAGGCTACGGTTGATTTCTATGGAATGGAGTATAAGGTAATGTCAAGCGCCATACTCTACAAGCAGTACATGGCCGCGTCACTTGGCAAGATCTACTTCCTAAGTCCAAACATTAGATTTGAACCAAACGACAGTGTTTTCACGGGAAGGCACTTGGTTGAGTTTTACCAGCTGGATCTCGAGGTTTATGGCGCGACATATAACGATGTTATTGACCTAGCTGAGGACATGATTATTTATGTAATTAAACGTGTCAGGGAGGAATACGGTAAGGAACTTGAGACAAAGCTTAACAGGCAACTGCCTGACTTCAGGAAGCCATTCAGAAGATATACGCATAAGGAGGCCGTGGAACTCGTTAATGAATTAGGCTGCAAGAATCCACCAAATACTGAAATAAGGTGGGAATGTGAGAAATTACTGTCAGCTTATCATGAGAATCCATTCTTCATAATTGATTATCCCAAGGGAGCCAGGGGATTCTACGACCGTGAAGACCCGCAAAGACCTGGCATACTTAGGGACTTCGACATGCTATACCCAGAGGGCTTCGGCGAGGCTATTAGCGGTGCTGAGCGTGAGTATGAACCTGTTAAGGTAATTGCTAGGATGAGGGAGGGTGGTGAAGACCCGAATAAGTATAGGTGGTACTTAATGATGCTCAGGGAGTTTTACCCACTGCAAACCGCTGGTTTTGGTATTGGTGTTGAGCGATTAACGAGATATGTGTGTGGGTTAAGAGCTGTTTGGGAGTCTAGACCATATCCAAAACTGGCTGGCATTGGTCCAACACCCTAAATCCATTGCAAGAAATAATTTATAAATAAACTCTAGAGCCAACCGATAATGCCTGGGGAAACCTTCACAACATCAGTGGTTGGTAGTTTTCCAAGGCCTAAATGGTTAATAGAGGCCTTCGATAAATTCAATAAGGGTGAGATAAGCAAGGAGGAGCTTGACGAATACCTTGATGATGCTGTTAAGCTGACCGTTAAGGAGGAGGAGCTGGCTGGTCTGGATGTTATAACCGATGGTGAGCAGAGGAGGACGAGCTTCGTGGCATTTGTTGGCCAGAAGATACCTGGCTTTAAGTTGATCTACGTTACCGATATAAATCCAAGAGCAATAGAAATAATGAAACAATACAAGGCACAACTAACCTACTGGAGAGCCGTGGCTGTTGAACAAATAAGGGACTCCATAATAGCCCTTGACGAGTTCAGGTTCACCAGGTCAGTCACTAACAAGAGGATTAAGGTCACGTTACCAAGCCCATACCTAATCATGTGGGAGACCTGGGACGCAAAGTACTCGAGGCAGGTATACCCACAGCCCGAGGATCTTGCCCAGGACTACATAAAGGTGCTTAGGCAGGAAATAATTAGGCTCAGAGATGCCGGCGTGGATTTCATACAACTCGATGAGCCAATGCTTGGCGACTTAGTCGAGGCCAAGGAAAATGAGCCGGATAGATATAGGAAGGTCATTGAGGCAATACACGGGCAGAAGTACAGGGGGTTCAAGAACGAACTTTACCTAGCCAGGGACCTAATAAACGAGACCATTAAGGGAATCGATGGCGTGAGGATAGGGATGCACATGGATAGGTGGCCAAACCCAGACTCCCCATTCTACGGTATGGGCTTCGAGAGGCTCGCACCTGAGGTATACGACATAAAGGTCAAGCAGTACGTGCTAGAGTATGCAAGCCCAGGTAGTGGAGATCCAGCAGTCTTTGCGAAGGATTTACCTAGCGACAAGGAGCTCGGGCTCGGCGTGATTGATGTGAGAAACCCACAGGTTGAGGATCCACAGGTTGTCGTGCAGAGAGTCGAGAGGGTCCTAAAGGTTCTCGACCCAAGTAGGGTGTGGCTAAACCCAGACTGTGGTTTTGCGCCAGGCATGTACAGGAAGTTCGAGAGGAAGATAGCCTTCTCCAAAATACGCTCCATGACCGAGGCCGCAAAGATTTTAAGGAAGAAGTACGGTGAAAAGTAAGGACTTTGCTTATGATGAGTACGGACCGGCTTGATCAAAATGAAGAATGCTATCCTTACTGAGCAACCATTAATCCTACTTTCCAGCTTCACCTCTGTTTCCTTAATCCTATTACTTAACCCGCTGTCTCTATCGAGGCTTCCTTGTTCGCTGGGTCCAGGCTCAAACAGTGAGTTATGCAAATGACATCATTCAGATTGAAGACCTTGTTAATATGTTTGCCTACGGTGATTTATTGGGGGTAGCGGCGAATGTTCAGTATCAATACAATGGGCAGACCTTCTACCCAATACTCAGTGGTTTCTATGTCGAACCGCCAGGCAGTTACTCAGCCTCAACCAATATTCTTGCTCAAGGGCCCAGCACAGTCTCGGCGCCGGATTGCCTACCTCCGCCAACCATTACCTACAGCATCAACGTCTTTATTGATAATTCACCATATATAGTGCCGGGAGGTACAATAACGTACTACGTGTATAACGAGGTCAATGGACAATTGGTGGCTTCGGGAACGATCAACGTACCTTTCCACGAGACAGCTCAATTAAGTATATCACTACCGTCTGGTCAGTATGAAATTGAGTTTTACTATAATGGCTATACGACGCAGAGTGGTACGATTACGTTCTATTCCTCGGGACCAGCAATTGTAAATGCCAACGTCCAGGCGACACCCTGTTAATGAATAAGTGGGCAATTGAATTTTAAAGGGTTAAAATCACGCCATATGCAGTGATTCTATGTAGTTTGTAACGCCGGTTAGTATCATCCCTATGGCCAGTGCGGCTATTATCAGGCTCATGAACCTGCCAAGGACCTTAAGCGTGCTACTGCCCAACCTCTTAAGTAGTGGCTGTGAGAACCTAATTACGGCATACGTAAATGCCGAACTCAATAATGATGCTATTATCACCTCATAGATTGGGTATATTGCGGAGAACAGTATTAATTCCGTAATCGTACCTGGTCCCACGAGTAGCGGTGTCACGATGGGTACCAGGACGAATTCCTCAGGCTCCCTGGCGGTTGTGACCCTAGGACCTCCCGCCGATAGAGTTTCCATCGCAACGCCCATCAGTAGGACGCCGCCGGCGATCCTGAAGGCATCTATGTTTACACCAAAGGCCTGTAGTATGTATCTGCCTGCTACGGCAAATATTATCATTAGTGATGGTACGCTAATGCCTACGAGCCTGTAGACCTTGCTTAATTGTTCGGGCTCCATATTAACGATATATATAGATAGCGTTGGTATGGCACCCACAGGATTTAGAATGGCTATTAACTGCCCAGTCATGTTTAAGATATCGATTATTGCTGAAGCCACGATAAATCACTAGGTATTCATACCTTGACTTTATTAATAAACCAAAGTCTCAATTGAGGATAGTATTATCATCACCTGGTCAGTGGGGGGCAAGGGAATCATTTAATCAACCATTTAGTTAATGTGTAAGTTCTTAATAAGGGCTTCCTTACATACTTCTCTAACATAGTGCCTATCTAATGATGATGAACAGGGAACTGAGGAGTGAGGAGGAGCATCCAAACTGATGCTTATAATAATCCGTGTAGATCCAGCAAATTTATCAGTATATTCATAACTTATGGTGAGTCTAACCATGATATGGCTATGAAGATTAGTGGCTCATCAGCAAGGATGACCCAACTCACCTGATCGGCAGTCCCCTACTCATCATCACTAAGGCTGGTGATTCCAGCTTTAATAAAGATCTGCCTATAGTAATTATTCAATGAGTTCCGAGCCAGTACCAATACATGCCGAGGGCGTGTTTACAATGGGTATCGACGGCGGGGTTTGGGAGGTCTTGATCTTCGAGTACCTGGATAAGAAACACTATTATAGGGACTTAATGAAGAATAGGGAGGGGTTATTCAATGAGTTGAGGATTGTTATGAGGAATATGCAAGATTTCCTTGATGAGGAGACTATTAAGATTAATGGTGAGGTTGTCAGGGCTAGGGTCGTCGATGTAGGTCTCGGCTTTAGGGGTTCCTTCGATAGACCTTACCTGGAGTTTTACATTTACTTCAAGGGTAATTTAAGGCATGGCGTTAATAGGTATGAGGATTATTATGAGGAGGAGGTTGCTGAGTATGATTATGAAATTATTTGGCTCTTCCCACCCGGCTTTAGGATCATTGAGTATGAATTCGCTGGAGAAAGCTCAGTGATGGGCAGTGGAAATATCCTGAGGTTAACCGTTAAGAAGGGCCTTAGGGTTGGTAATTACGAGAGCATTACATTCGAAATGCCCTAAACCCTAATAAACGAGAAGGAGTTATGATCTTGAAGGAGTCTTAAAGATTACCTTATTCTAATAATGGTTTTTCAGGTATTGTCCACCAACCATCGACCCTCCTTATAATGCCTTTACTGAGCGCGTCTTTGAATATAGTTCTCAACTCCTCAAAGGTGCCATCATCATGAATCACTATGCCGTGGTCTAAGGCGTCGTATATCGTTATCGGCACTCTATTCATGAGTCTCTTAACCTCGTTAATTGTGTACGGAAAGACCTCCAGCGGTAATCCTTTGTTCCAACACTTTAGGAATTCACTAATTTTATCCAGGAAGTCTCGGCGCGCAAGTTCGAGCTCTTTAGTAGCCTCCCTAAGCCACTGATTTACCTCTTCACGCATTCACTTAACCCTTAGCTACTTAATCTTAATAATACCTTATATCCTTAATTTACTCCTTACATGCGTGACTACCTCATGCTTCCTCATAATGTTAGGTACTTACTTACATCGTCACTAACTATGCTCCTTAACTGTTCATAACTCCTTATTGGTCTCGATGCAATTATCTTATTGAGGATCTCCTTACTCATGTTTGGAACGTACTTAAGTAAACGTTTTGGCGCATCATTAACATTTACCGGATATGGCACGCCGACCACGGATCTAAATCCATGATCCGAAATAACTACGTCCATCCACTTACCCAATTCTATCCTGGCTGGTATATAGACTAGTATTGGGTATGAACCGACTTGTCTCGCGTATGTGCCATTTCCATAATGAGCCTCTGTGAATACTCTCCTAAGTATTGTGCCCTTTGGTAATATCCTTCTCAGCATTTCATGGTCGAAGTTCCTCCTAACCCAGTACTTGAAGGCTAGGAAGTACTTCCTATGGTTCCTAAGCAATTGCTTAATATCATCTGCCATTCCCCACAATGGCGTTGGTGGTAATACAAGCACCTGCCTAATGTTGACCCTCCTAACCCAAACATCATCATTGAGCAATCTCCTTAGAAACTCTATGTTTAATCTAAAGGTCTCCTTAGTCTCACCAGGTAAACCAATGACAAAGTTTATGCCAGGCAATAACTCCGGAAGCCCATTCCAACCCCTAACCCTGCCCAACTCACTTATCGTCTTTACTGCGAAATACGCCTCCTCCGGCATTACCTTGAGATTATTCAACTTAACAACCCTGGGATCGGCAGTCTCTATACCCATTGCAGCCACATCACCAGGTGTGTGATACTTCATAAGTACCTTCGTAACCTCAATACTCTCCCTCGGCCAGTGATATATCGTGCCAGGATTGACATTATCTATATGCAAAGTCTCCAGCTCTGGAGCAACATTCCTAATACCAAGCAATAACTCCTCAATGGCCTCGGGATTGGGTCTTGGGAAGTCGAGTTTACCCGTATCGTGAGCCATGTATGTGTAGAAATCAGCCTGTCTACCAAGCCTGAAATGCCTAACCCCGAGTCCATATAGTGCCTCAACCTCCTTAACTATAGCCCTGACCTCCCTATACTTGACCGGTCCGTACCTGACCGTGGCACAAAACGAGCATCCGCCTGTTATATACCTTGGGCAGGACTTATATGTCTCGAGCTCTATTATTAGGTTCTTACCATAGTTTGGATGCTGCGTAACTATGCGTGCGCCAAGCACGGCAAACTCGTTAATTAATTTATAATCGTTATGCACCATCGCTGGCGAAACTCTTGAGACCTGGTAATTATTCCTGACCAACTCATGAATTACTAGGTCGAGGTCCCCCGTAACCACTAGGTCGTAGTACCTCTGAAACCTACTTCTCGGTATTGCTATCGTACCACCAGCAGAACCATAGCCAAACCTAGCCACCGGACCTCCAAGAACCTTAATCGGTCTATTTACTACGTTTGCTATCTTCTCAATTTCGTCCAGTTTAATTGGTTCACCACCGAGGTACTTACCCGGCGTTACTATACCTGCTATAACTATTAGGACCTTAGACTCATTGGATACCTTCATAAACTCAGCCCAATTAGCCCTGACCTGGTCAATGGTGAAATACCTAATATCGATCGAATTATCGACACTCCATACGGCGCCAGCCACATACCTAGGATACACGTCTAAGTAAGGTGGTACACCGAGACCTGCAGGCTCGTCCGTATAACCATCGAGTATTACAATCCTATCCACCGGGAATGCATTGCTATATGGGGTTTTATGCCTTTATCAACTTATCAAAAATCTCAACATACTCACTATCAGAGAATATCTCACTCTGCTCCTTAACAACCTGGCTCATGTGCTCGTCAAATACACGACTCATGTAATTATACACCTTATCAACCTTCTCCCTAAACCTCTCATTACTAATTGGATACACCCTAAGACCAACCCTGCCCAGTGCGCTCCTTATAATCATCCAATGCGCAATAACCTCCTTACTATATAGCTTAGACACCTCACCCCAACTAACGAACCTATTATGCAGCCAGTAAATCTCCCTGGCAAAATTCCTCGTAATAACCGCCAGGAACCTCTCCTCCCTCCTCGTTATCGCATCCCTACATGCATCCACATTGCTTAGGTACTTACGCAGCATTTCGTATGTCTCATCACGATTACTGAACACGGATAAATTCGTTATTGCCATAACAAAATCCCTATCCCTAAGGAAGGCATCGCAATCCTCATTAACAAATAACCAGAGCGCAGTGGCTACACTATCAAGGACACCCTTAAAGAACCTCTCCTCGAGCTCCGTTAAATCACCCTCGAACCTATTACCTGAGTACTCACCATCAAGCAACGCCTTAAGTCTCTTAAAATCAACAATACCAGCGAATACCAGCTCACCATTGATGAAAATGCTCGGTACAGACCTAACGCCCCTCTCAACAGCTATGTATGGATCCCTGGACGTATCAACTATCCTAACCCTATCCAAATAACCCCACTGCTTCAGTAATCTAATTAGTGTGTGGCATGTCGAACATGTCGGATGCACGAATATCTCCACGTTTGTTGAACTCACGGTAATGCGGTAAATTATCAATGATTTAAAAAGGTAATTGCTGGTGTTCGTAAATTCTTCATCCTGTTGCATTAACGCCTAGCTTATTAAGTAGCAACGTAGCGTTATTACTTAAGTATACACCATCCTTAACGCTGGTTGCAATTAGTGTCTGTGTTATATTCAATGGCGCCGAATAACCACTAATACTTACGGTTGTGAAAACACTCAATTTTATTAGTAATGGTACTCCATCAGAGGTCATACATACCTCACTCGTAACATTGACAGGCATTGCGCCAAGCCCGGCCTGCGCCGCGCCTGGTACGACATTGCCCAGCGCAGTTACGTTCCTCGAAATATAGCAGTACGCGCTATAGTTTAATATTTTCTGGGTACCTACGTATGTAAATTGTGATGCGTTAACCAGGGGTAACGCTAGGTAAATAAGGTTGAACGTCTGATTTACTGGGTAACACCCAGCATACATTGGTTGTGCAATACACTGTATCAAAGTTCCATTACTTAATTGTGTAGTTACTATGTAAAGACTCATTTGTGGGGCGGTGGTGGTTGTGACCATGATGTACCTATCCGTAGACCCCCTCTGGCTATAAGTGAATATGTAATTCTCAGTGGTGACCTGACCAACTATGTTTGAGTAGATGCTGTATTCATAATTTGCTGTGTAGGTACTACTATTGGAGGTTGTGAATAACTGGGTAAAGCTTGGTCCTGCAGGCTTATGGATCATGGGCCATACAAGGACTATCCCTATTACTGCTATGATTATTACTACCACGATCGCGATTACGTACTTCATATTCATAATCGAAGACCGGTGATTGTGAATAATCTTATTAATAAATGTTTACCTACACTAAACTAAAACTTACCCCCAACTCAGTAGTAATCCTGTACGCAAAAAGCATTATAATCATGGATTGGTTATGGATTGAGTGGCCGACATATTTTATGATATTTATTATAGGCGATTAATGGATCTCGAGAGAAGCCATAGTTTAAGGAGGTTGGATGGTATGCACGAAACCCTAGGTAAAATCCTAGATATAAGTGATGTTAAGGATTTATGGAGACCTCTTCCCGTGATTAGGAGGCACTATGGTGATGAGAAGGTTGTGGCTATTGATGGTGGTGTTAGGGAGCTTGAGCTTAGGGATGGTAGTGCCTTAATAATTGCCAGGGCTATTGCGGTTAATAATGTTGGGGAGCAACCTGTCAGGGATGTAGCGGTTAGGTGGGTTCCTGTATTTGCCCCGGTTACTAAGTGGGTCTTAATGTCGCTTGTGGAGAGTGAGGTTGCCCTGAGGGCTATTGAGGGTGGTAATTACGGCTTTCTACTTCTTGATGGCAGCCTTTATGCCAAAATTACCGCCTTAATTCACGAGCTTATCCTTACGAAAGGTTTCCTGGACCTTTACTACATACCCGAGGTTATTAGGGCTCTGGAGAGCCTATACAATTTGCTTGAGAGGGCTAGGGAGCTTGGCGTTAATGTTGTTTTCATATCAAAGGATTCCAAGCTTAAGATTTACAAGGATTACATATTGTTTAAGGCTATTAAGGAGATTGTGCTTAGTGATGCTCCATTTGTCAATGTTGATAAGGAGCTTATTGATATACTTAATAGGGGTATTGATTGGTATAGCGTTGTTTGGATTAGGAATTATAGGAATAAGTTAATTTCGCTTGCTAAGAATTATAATGGTGCTCACAGGGATTTAATAAGGATAGGAATTAGGATGTCCCTGAGTCAGTCGATTTCTGATATCATGCTTCTTGAGGAATTAGCAAAAATGCAGGGTGTTAGGAAAGGATTAACTAGGAAGTTGTTGATAGGTGCTATGGATGCTTATCTAAATCATAAGTCGCTGGTCAATATAGAGAACCTACTGAAGTTCATTAGGGATAGGATAGAGGATAGCGCTGGGTTAAGGGCCGTGGATAGTTATGGTGAATTGAACATAAATGATGAGCTTGAACGCGTTAGGAAGGTATTGATCAACTTCCCAAGAATATTAATGACGTACATAAGGCTTAATGAGAGTGATACGCCCATGGCTGTGGAAATACCTTACTATGATTGGCCCATGTTCCATCACGGTGTTCCCTGGAAGCTATTCTATGATAAGATTGATATCGAGGAAACACTCAACCTACTAATGAGTATGTATAGGGACCCAATTCATTACAATAAACTGCTTTGGCTTGCTCATGAGTATGCTAATTTTAGTGAAGATCAATTTCTTGAATACGCAATGATGGCTGTAAATAGGCTTAAGATACCAACAAAGAGAAGGTTTGGTATGGCTTTTAGTGTTGATCTTAATCCAAGCGAATATGAACAATATCAATAATTAGAAATGAACTAAGTACCTAACTATACCCCTATATCCCGCTAACCTCAGTATGTCTATTTCGATGTGACCTACGTATTTGAAGGCCACGATCTTTAGGAAATTCTTAATGCCATTGACGTGTATGTAGACCGAAAATACCGTGTTTCCCTTACCCTCTATTGGCGTTCCATCTATCTCATTGTTAAGGAGGTCTGGCAGTTCAATTTCATAATACTGCCAGGGCTCTGCATCCAGCCTAATTGCATATAGTTTCTCTATGGTCTTTCTCCCAAGTTTAAGCTCATTTATCTTATTAATTATGACCTTTTCATCCACATTTAGAGGCAATGCTAAGTATGTTAACTCCTCATTAACAAAGAACTTATGCGGAGGTACCTTGAATGAATTAACCTCCACATCATCAACTACCTCCTTAATTCTAACTGATGACCTCAGATACTCAGGTATTGAGGATGACATCCTAACTTCCCAAAAATAATAGGTTAAAAAACTATCTTATTATGAACCCTCCTCCCTAAACAATGGCCTTATAAGAACGACCTCAACCTCGTCACCTTCATCAAAACCCTCCCTATTCTCAGGAACAATAAGAATACCATTACCCCTAACCAACGTACTTAAGATACCACTCCCAGTCAGTGCCAATGGCTCTACATAAACCCTACCATCTTTACCTAAGTAAACCCTAACTCTAACGAAGGACCTGGTATTAACGGGCGTCGAGACCCTCCTGGTGAGTATGCCCTTAATTATCGGTTTAGGATCATCATCACCACCCATCATATGAAGCAATATAGGTCTTACAAGCACGTCGAAACCGGTGGCCGCCGCGACAGGAAAACCACTGAGCATGAATACTGGTTTTCCATTGACCACAGCTATACTATTCGGCCTACCTGGCCTTATGGATAGGCCATGCGATAGATACTCAGGATTCAACTTCATAACAGCCCTCACCGTATAATCCACCTTACCCACAGACACCCCGCCAGTCGTTATTACGGCATCGTAATTCCTAATAGCATTACCTATAATGTTTGCTATCTTATCCTCATCATCACCGACTATACCTAAATAATCAAGTTCGCAGCCCAATGATCTAACGAGACCCTCAATCACAAACCTAGAACTATTGATCACCTTACCTGGCGGTGGCCCACTACTGGGCACGTCATTAACCTCGACCAATTCATTACCAGTGCTAATCAGGGCTATCTTTGGTAAGAAAACACGAACCCTTTGAACACCCATGGATGCCAATACGCCTAGATCCCACGGTAATAACTTCATACCCCTCCTAAACATAACCTCATTCGCCTTCACATCCTCCCCTTTCCTGGATACATTACCCATTGGCGGCACGGGCCTTAGTACTTCAACGAAATCACCTGACCTACGCGTATCCTCATACATAACAACGGCATCCGCATTAACCGGCAGTGGAGCACCGGTGCTTATTTCAACGGCTTCGCCAGGATTTAATACGTACTTATTTGGATCGTCACCAACAGCAAGGAATCCTATAACCCTGAGTGTTATTGGGTTCGTGGAGGATGCACCAAATGTGTCTATACTCCTAACGGCATACCCATCAACCGCAGATCTGTTAAAGCCAGGTACGTCAAACCTAGCCACAACATCCTCAGCTAAGTACTTACCCAATGCCTCGCTTATTGGTACCTCAACTACCCTAGGCACATGCCTAATGTACCTAATGACCTCGTTAAGTACTTGGTCAATTGTTTTAGTTTCCTTAAAGCCCATGTTATGCCTTGCTTGCCTTAGGTATCTATTAATTTTAGCCAGATATTAAAATGATTTATATATTGCCTCGATGAATCCACTAATGTGAGTTCCCCACTAAGGACGCCTCCTAGGATTAAGGTTCTCGAAGCTCTGGGCGCTATTGCTGATGGCAGGATAGAAGTCTTAAGTGATAAGGAGGCCGTCGTAAAGTCCTCTGACGGATCTAGAACTTACAGGGTCTACGTAGATGTATCTAGGAGGGAGGTTGATAGTACCGATAATGGTACTGTGCATAGGGGCTATGTTGGTTATCCAATAATATCATTCTTAATGATCAAGAAGTTACTACCCATTAATGATAAGATTGCTACCTCACTTAAGGGTGTTCCCTGGAGAAAGTTGAATGAGGAATACAAGAACTATGCTAAGGTAATGGAGATAATAATTAAGGAGAGGAATTTGAATGAGAATGAAGTTAATAAGTACATAGACCAGGTATTATCATTATTAAGAAGAATGGGGCTCAAACGCATTCAGAAATACAATGAAGTTACTGAGGAATAGCAAACCTATATGTGCAGGCATTCCTATACTCACAAACTGAGCATTTCCCTGGCGATGGCATGGCCGTAGGTTCCCTCCTCATTAGCCAATAATCAAGCGCCCATTTCAAGTGCGCCTCCACGGATCGGTCAAACCTCTCCATGTACATAGTGAAGTCCCTAAATTTCAACCTGGCAGGTAATTCTGTGATATTATTTAGGTAATTAATTATTGTTGAGTAAATCCTCTTACGTAGGCTAATCACGATACCCGGATCTCTCTTAGACTTTATTATAATAACCAATGGGTCATCACCTAAACCCAGCTTACTCACTAGGTATGCATATAGCTGCGCCTGGACATACTCATTATCGAACAATCTCTCAGTCCATTTATTAGTTGTTTTTAACTCAATGATTGCCTTAGCATGGCCGTTCATAAACACCACAGCGTCGGGTATACCGATTATATTAACACCGTTTATATTGACAATCAATGGCAACGTTGCTACCACAAGTTCATTATTTCTGATAGTGTTCATGAATTCCTCCTCATTAACCCTCCTTCCCTTAAACACCTCACTGTGGATAATGATGCCCATCTCCATGGACGGAGTCTCAACCTTACCCTCAACAATCGCCATGTGAAGCTTGTACTCACAAAAAAGTTGCTGTGCTATCTCTGATACCGTGATGTAATCCCTATCAAACCTCAACGTCACTTTAATAGACAAGGCGACCTATCAATAAATGATTATTAACGTTTTTATAAGACTAATAGGCAAGTTGATACTTACTCCTTAACAGCGATAACCGATATTTCAATTAGGGCTCCACCGGGTAGATTATTAACCTCAACCGTCATCCTGGCAGGAGGATTCTCCCTAAAGTACCTTGAATAAACCTCGTTAAATTCAGAGAATTTACTCAAATCCTTCAATGCGACGAAGACCCAGGTAACATCATTTAATGAGAACCCTGCCGCCTCAAGAACTGCCTTAATATTCTCAAGAACCCTCTCCGCCTGCTCTCTAACACCACCCTTAACTAGCTGACCTGTGGCTGGGTCAATGGGTATTTGACCACTTACAAATAATGTATTGCCAACCTTAACAGCCTGTGAATAAGGCCCTATTGGTTTAGGTGCCTTATCGGTAAATATTGTTGTTCTTGGCATGGCAATTC
>JAGDXB010000006.1 GCA_023256215.1 Vulcanisaeta sp.
GTAAATTGAACGTTATGTGGGTGTGTCTGTTTTATCGATATCTATTCGATAACTGAGAATGGTTTTTAAGCAGGGGTTTTGCTCACTGTGTTTCGATGGATCCGATATCACTATCTATAATAGTATTTGCACACTGGTTATTGAATCAGCCGGTGGCCCCTGGTGAGGATTCGTACCTAGTGTTTACTGTGTTTAATCCTACGCAGGCATACTTATTCAATGTGACGATAACCATAAACTCATCGTTAATAAAGCCCATTTACTACATCAATTCCTCATCAAATTATTGCCAAATACCCGTTGTACCACCTGAGGGTAATAGTTCGTGCATCGTCTATGTTCAGGTTGATCCAGGGGTGTCCATGGGTATTTACCAGGTGCCAGTGACCGTTAATTATACCGAGGTTAATATAACGACTAGTGTTAAGCCATTGATTGTTTATCAAACAATATCAATACCAGTAACCACATTGGTCACTACGACGCTGTATAATGGTGAGCCTGTCATAACAGGCGTTAAGACGGTGCCAGTAACCATACAGATACCTACGGTGATGGGTTCAATACCGTCAATATCCACATCCAAGAGCTCTGGAAGTGTTAATACCAATGTTTCAATCCCAATACTCGGCTACGTAGGCTTTGAAGCCACAGCACTAATAGGAACGCCAGACAACGTTGTTCAGGCATTACCTAACTCATACATCCCCCTGACCATATACCTAACCAACTATGGCAATACACCCGTGTACAACGTCACAGTAACCGTACTATCCACACCACCATTACTTAGGCTGGTAAACATGACCCAGCACCTACCTGCCCTACCACCAGGCCAGCCTGTGCCGTTGACATTCTACGCCTACGTCCCCAATTACGTACCTCAGGGTAACTATACGTTGGAGCTTAGGATTGATTACTTCACAGGCGTTGATGATATAATCAATGCAACGTTGGTGGTTCCACAGGAGCCCATCGTCTACGTTCAATCAATTGCCACGAACCCACCTGAGGTTTTCCAGGGATATCCAATGGCCCAGCTGGTGCTTAGCATAGTGAATATAGGGTCTGGGATAGCCTATGATGCTAGGCTTTACATAAATGGTTCAGGAATAACGCCGCTGGTGAGCATTCCATTAATACTTGGTGCGATACCGCCTGGACAACCCATACAGTTGTCTATACCAATAAGCCTACCCAGCAATTCGGGTAATTATACCATGGAAATAAGCGTGACTTATGACGGTGGGTCCTCAAGCAGATATTACCTACTAAATGTCAGGCCTAAGGCCAACCTGATCGTGGTTGGGGTTAGTTATCCACAACCACCGGCCCCAAGCCTATCAAACCTAGCTGCGCTCTTAAGTACAATAACTTCGCCAACACTATCACCCGGCGCATCTAAGGTCCCAATAACAATAACAATAATGAATGAGGGACCCGTTGAGGCTAAGAACATAATGGTCACGATATCCACAGGCCAGGTAATACAGCCTCACGTATCATCAAGCAACCCACTCTCAGCATTAACAGCATCTCAAGCATTCATTGGCGATTTAAAGCCTGGCCAGGCTATAAACGTGACCTTCCTGGTTGATGTGGATTCTAACGCCAAACCTGGTAGTTACCCAATAGTGCTCACCTTCATTTGGAACCAGACGGGCTCCCTTTACCCGCTGACTGAGTCTGTGACGACGTACGTAACCGTTAAACCCGCACCAAATGTGCTTCTATGGATAGTGCTTATTTTGATAATCATAGTCATTGCCATAGGAGTTATTGCGGCATTGAGGAGGCGTAGGATGGGCTTGAATAATAATCGCGGGCTTCAAATGAGTAGTAATGCTCAAGGCCCTTCAAATTACCAGGGTCGTTTGGTGAGTTACGAGGTCTTGTGTGGTAATGATACACAATGCGTGGAGGTAGAGTTTGTATGATCTGTGGTTTGATTAATAATTAAGAATTGAAATAAGTCCTAACAACGGTGATGCACCATGCATAGGCCCTATGGTGGGGGTAATACATTTAATCCTGGTGGTGAGTATGATATTGCGTATGCGTGGAGGGCTACGGCAATACTCGTTACGTTAACGCTTGTGGTGATGTATACTGAGGGCATGTTGGTACCTTCATTACCAACAATTCAAAGGGATATGAATATATCCACGGCTGATGCCTCCTGGATATTGTCAATATACATATTGATGGGTACGTTATCATCAGCCATAATGGGGAAGTTGGGTGATATGTATGGTAAGAAGAGGATGCTCATGATAACCATGTTGACATACACGATAGGCGCCTTGATAACAGGCTTTTCGACAAGCTACGGGATGCTGTTGGTGGGTAGGGCGTTGCAGGGTGTTGGTATGGCAATGATGCCGCTGGCATTTGCGCTCGTTAGGGAGGAGTTTCCACCGCGCATGATACCCCAGGTACAGGGTTTGATAAGTGCCATGTTTGGTGTGGGTATGGCTGTATCACTGCCTCTTGGTGCATATATATCGCAGACGCTTGGGTGGCAGGCCACCTACCACACGGTCTACCCATTCATAATACTCGAGGACCTAATGGTATATATTTACATCAGGGAGAGTAGGATTAGGAATCCGCAACCTATTGATTGGGTTGGTTTATTCCTATTATCGACGTCACTGGCCAGCGGCTTGATTGCGGTTACCGAGGCACCAACTTATGGGTGGACTGACCCATTGGTTATGTCATTATTGATACTCTTCGTATTAGGTTTTGGGGTTTTTATTCTGTACGAAACCACTATTGGCTATCCGTTAGTGCCGATAAGTCTACTGAGTAATAGGAATGTGTTGGCATCAAATCTGGGCGTTGCCTTAGCAGGTTTTGCATTGTTCCTAATGGCGCAGGCCTTAACATACCTATTGGAATCACCTAAGCCGCTGGGTTATGACCTGTCGATCCTCAGTACTGGCATTATGATGATACCAATGGCTTTGGTGCAGATGATAACAGCGCCTATTGCAGGTAGGGTCATTACTGATATTGGCGCCAAGAAACTAGCCATTATTGGCTCCTCAATAGCCATAGTGGGTCTATTGTTGTTAACGTACACCTCGTTCTATGGGTTGTCCTACGTAATAATGTCCATGTCGGTGTTGGCTGCCGGCGTTAGTATGGTAAATGTCTCGGTGATCAACATACTGGTGTTCTCGGTTGGTAGGAGAAACATGGGTTTAGCCACCGGGTTAAACTCGGTCTTTAGGAATATAGGCAGTGCATGGGGCCCTGCTGTGGCTGGGTCAGTAATGAGTATGTATCAGGCGTCGGTATTGCTATCATTGAAGCCAATACTTTGGATAACACTTCCCGCCAAATTCTCATACCAATTAATGTTCTTAATAACCAGTGCTTTATACGTAATGGCAATAATCGTCATTGTAGTCCTGACACAAGAGATATTCATTAGGGGCGAGGTAAAGGCACTGGAGGTTTAGGACCCAGTCCAACCACTAAAGTAGTCCCAACCCCTATACCTAAGTACTGAATCTCCATAATACACACTGCCTCCCCTATCCTCGACTGTCGCGAATTCCTCAAAGCCGAATTTCCTGAAGTCGTCAATGCAAGCCCTATCTATTGAGAATATGGGTAAGAACTCCTCACCACCATTAAACACGACCTCCTCAATATTAACATTAGGTAATGCATTTATTGAGTTAGCTAGCTCGTGATCGATCGGTAATTTATGAACTCGTATTTTCACGTCTCCATTAATTGCCAAGGTCCATAGGACCTTACCAAGGCCGTCGCTGGAATCCATGCTAGCTGATATGCAATCCTTATATTGTAGTAAATCATTGAGGATCTCAATTGGCGGTTCAGGTCTCTTTAGAATGTTGATACCCCTCTTAACAATGTCCAGGTCCATCCACCTACCCAGTTCGTTACTGTAGTACAACTTAAAGACAAGGCCTGTGTAACCAAATAGGGGTTTTGTGACCAATAAATCCCCAATCCTCGGTCTCCTTCCTATGGCGCTGGTAAGCGGTATACCCACGGCAGCCACATCAATAACATCATCATTTCCCTCATTCAAATCACCACCAATATAATTAATGCCAAAATACATGGCACTCTCCTTCAGACCCCTAATCAATTCCTTAAACTCACTAAGGGATGTATTACTCCTAAGGGTTATTGAGACCAAGGCGAATAAGGGCTTACTGAGCTTCACAAGGAAGTCGCTGGCTACGGAAGCCATTACCTTCCAACCCATGTCGAAAAAGGTCATGAAGGGCATTTTGGAGGTTGTTAGGGATAATCCATCCATCTTTATTGCCAATTTATTACCATTAACCTCCACGAACTCAAGGTCATTATCCTCAGTATAACCTATGATTTCCCTGATAATACTTATCAACCTGGTTTCCCCAAACTCCCTCAATGACCTATTCTCTTGGCTCATCCTAATTTCTATAATGTGGTGCCAGGTTATAATTTATTATTAAAGTGTTGTTTCACGACATGTTGATTGAAGGCTTTGATTTTTACTACTCAATTGCCTCCTCAATAAAGTTAAGAACCTCCTCAGGACCACTGCTCTGCTTTATTAAGTTCCATAACTTCGAGTCCTTACATAACTTATACCTAATTATACTCCTACTGCTATCCACCTGTAGATATCCCTCATCACTTAATTGCTTAAGTACGTGCTTAACGAGGGTTAGTACTACGGGAATGACATCGTTAAACTCAGCATACTCAAGCACCTTCTTGGGCGTGAAGCTTACGCAGGTACCCCTAGCATACTTAACGGCTACCCATAAACCCCTGGCGACCAACTCCTCAATTTTCTTAAAGTCCGCGTAAATGTTCGTTATCTGGGTCATTAAGTATACGTAGACAGCCGAATTTAAAGGGTTCATGGTTAAGTACGTATACGTATTAGCCCTGTATATCCAGGCATATCTATTAGATATTTATGCCTGTATCTACGATGGGTCGATACCTGGTAATCACTTATAATACAGCTTATAAATTAGTAATGAGTAAGTGAGGGTTGAGAAACAGTGTTAGCGTTACTATGGATACCACGGCTATAGTTGCTGATACCAATAGATTCACATCCTCGTTCTCAAGGTCGTAATTGCCCATCACCCTTACAGTCCTTTCACCGCATACATGTATCTTCCTATCAGTCATAACACCACACCGCGGACACACATACTTAGGTTGGAATAATACGCCGAAGACACTATCAAGAACCTCACCCAAATAACCAAGGATTAGTATTATTAAAACGAACCAGAGGTTAATTGAATCAATATAGCCAAGGTACCTAAGCAGGTACTGGGTTCCTAGGTATGTCAATGCTATTGTTGAGGAACCGAGTAGGGAACTGACCTCGCCAAGCAAGGTAACGCCACCGGATACTCCGGGGTCAACCTTGACCCAGGGCTTTATTATTAAGCGAGGCCTTGATCTGCTGAGGACGCCGAGTTCGGAAGCCCATGTATCTGCATTTGAATATGCAATACTTGTTGCTGAGGCTATGGATAACATTTGATAAATCATGACGTTATGCATGAAGTACGCAACACCAGCCAGGAGTGCCAGAGTTCCTGGGACCAAGCCTACGGCTAGCACCTGCTTCCAGTTCCTACCCTTAACGTCCTCAGCAGTACCAAGCTCCTCCTTCTTCTCAACACCGATCTTTGTGAGCGAGCTTGAACTACCTAAGAATGTGGCGAAAGGTATTATTGTTGAAGGCCCTCCAATAAGTATCATGAACCCAATGAGCATTGATGGTATGAGAGCATCCTTAGTTATTACCTTAATTCTTAATGCTGCATAAGTAAGTAGTAATGATATAATTAATGCAAGGATTATAACGGCTAAGTATTCGATAATGGTATCATTAATTCCAATGGTTAATTCATGCATCAATAAATGACTCGATTAGATTTTTTAAGTATTATTTCGAAGGTGGTTAGGGACCAAATACATTAAATATGAGGTATTGCCTATCCATGCATGTGATGATACAGAGTTACGCTGATTAGTGAAGAGAACTTACCCGGCTGACTAATCAAGGAAGCACATTAGTATTAAGAAAAAGGTATTTATATTAAGACTTAGTTGTGGCTTCGATGGGTCGTAGGAGGAAGAGTCGTAAGAAAGTATTGCTTAAGCCTAAGAAGACCCTTCCAAAGATATTCACGTGCCCACACTGCGGCGCACCTTTGGTTAATGTAAAGATTGATAAGAGGGAAGGGAAGGTATTAGTTAACTGTGGTAATTGTGGTCTTGAGGCAGAATTTAACTACATACCCGGCCTCCTTCCCGTAGATTACTTCAATAAATTCGTCGATCTTTATTACCAAGGTAGTATTAAACCAAAGAAGGAGGTCACGGTATCATTATCACAATTATCACCTAAAGCGAGCAATCCATTTCTAAGTGAGGAAGAGGTACCGAATGAATCATTGAGCGAAGGCAGTGAAGAGTTCAGTGAAGAGAGTTCTGAGGGTACGTATGGCGAGGAGAGCGAGTATACCGAGGACTTTGGTTATACTGAGGAGTGATATTTAAATTAATTTTATTTTTAATCAATCCTTAATGGGCGTTAAGGATTACCTTATTAGCCGTATTAATGAACTAGGCACTATACACATGACGTTATTAGATCCCGACAAGGTCACCGCTAGAGAATTTAGGGAGTTAGCATTGATGGTGCAGGAATACGGTAGCGATGCGCTGATGGTAGGAGGCTCCCTAGGCATATCTGAAGGTCAGTTAGATGAGTACTTAAGCGCGGTTAAAGGTTCACTAAAGATACCCGTTATATTATTCCCAGGCAGTGTTGCGAACCTGAGCAAGTACGCTGACGCGGTGTTCTTCCTGAGTGTATTAAATAGTGCCGATCCGTACTTCATAGTTGGCGCACAGATACAAGCCTCGGTGCTCCTGATAAAGAGATTCAGAAACCTAGAGCCAATATCGCTGGCATACATAATAGTAGGTGATGGTGGCGCGGTCGGTTATGTAAGCCACGCGAGGCCGATACCCTACGATAGAGATGACATCGCCCTAGCCTATGCCTATGCGGCTCAGTTAATGGGTTTTGACATGATATACCTAGAGGCTGGCAGCGGTGCGCGTGAGCCCATTAGACCAAGGATGGTTTCAAAGGTCAAGTTGTTAGTTAGTAAGCCTGTAATAGTTGGTGGTGGCATTAGGGACCCGGGCAAGGCAGCCGAGCTCGCCCTGGCCGGCGCTGATGCGATAGTTACGGGTACGATTGTTGAGGAAAACCCAGAATTACTTAAGGACATTATAATGGCCGTCCATGAAAGTGGGATCAAGAGAAAATCCTCATTAAAGAGGAACTAGGAACTTCAGTATTATTACGATTATCGAAATTGCTATCCCAAGGAATATAACGGCCTGTGGGCTTATCTTTATACGCTCTATTTCCTTAGCCTCATTAAATTTAACCAATCCTGCGGCTATGAATGGCGACATACCCGTGTTACGTCTACGCCTAGGCATCAATAACCAGGAATTACCTAGGTTAAAAATCTTTACTCCGCAGGGCTTAATGCCTCAATACGTACACGACCATCCCTGCCAGGAGGAGGCCTAATTGCGGAATTACCGCTCGGATCCTCAATGATAACTGTAAACTTTAACCCACCCTGAAGTGCCATTCGTATTTTGCCCTTAAACTCCATCAATCGAGCCCTCGCATTTTCATCATCCTCATTAAGCACCTCCATCCTCTCGGCAACGTCAAGGACTCTTAATAATAATCCCTCCATCGTTGTTATCATAGCCTCAGCCTCGGGGCCTGGATTAATTTCAAAGCCGAGTTCCGGACTATACACCCTAGCACTCCTTGATCTAAATATGTACGTCCTGTAGACATCCTCGCTGTCCTCGACCTCATAAATGATCCTTGAAGGTCCTCTAGAGTTTAGATACTGAATGTCAACCCTCCTATACCCACAGCTACTGCATTGGTTACTATACAATATTAAATCACCGAAGGATGGGTCATTGTATAAAATCTCAATTACATGAAGGGTTTCTCTACCGCATACGGGGCACCTCTCAATCCCAGTATAAAGTACCTTTCCATGGATACTTAAGTCATTATTTTCCATTAAAGGATCATGGCTAATCCCAGTATTTAAAACATAATTCATTAATCACCTCAACGAACATCCCAATAAAAAGGCTGTATACCTAAATAAAGACACAGGTATGGATTAGCCATGACCATCATAATTACACGATAAGTAACACGATTTCAGTGGTGCTAGACGGCGTCGACCGTTATTGCCAATGCTTAATTATACTCGCAGCAGTGCTTGATGATGAGATCGTAATAATTACCCAGGTAATTCAAGCTAAACTCTCTATCGTGAAGTATAGAACATATATTAACAATTTAACATCAATTTATCCAAGTCCCTTTGCATTACTCACTTGGTCATGGTGGTAAGTCATCTTTAAAAGGGGTTGTTCCAGGCGTACCTTAATGAGTACAGCAACAACACCAAGTAAGTGGCTTATGGCGCTGGCAATAGTGATGGTGTTAATACTCGTATTGTTCATAATGGGGTTCTGGAGCGCTGTTTATGTTTCAGGTTCCCTATCAATATGCGCGGGTCCATTTACGTTGATTGAGATATTGGCATTAATATTGGCAGTTGCGGGTGTGTTTGTGATTAATAATTACCTGGGTAGGGGTAGGGTGAGCGACTTATTATTAATAATATTCGTCGTCTTACTCGTAATATTCACAATAAGTTTCTACCTATTATCGGTATCTTCATATGCAGGGATATGCTGAAGCTTTAATAATCAATTAATTCTCCCTGGTTAATGATGAGCTGCGTATTCTGTAGGATAGTGCGGGGTGAGGAACCTGCGTATGTAGTTTATGAGGATGAGCACGTAATAGCAATACTCGATAAATACCCAATAAATAGGGGACACACGTTAGTCATGCCTAAGAGGCACTATAGGGATATAACGGAGATACCTAATGAGGAGTTGTACCATGTTATTAGGGTGACGAAGATCGTGGCAACGGCCATGATTAAGGTCTTAAACATACCCGGCGTTAGGGTTATTCAAAATAATGGTGCAGAGGCTGGCCAGGTTATATTTCACATACACTTCCATGTAATACCGATGCAAGGCCACGTATTTAATAGGCACTACCTAACTGAGGAGGAGGGGCGCGAGGTTTCCACGGCTTTATCTAAGGCTATCAAAGAAGTCCTTAGCAATGAAGGATAACCTTTTTATGTGGTTTCATGACTATTTACTAAGGCTATGGAGATTTTTGGCTTAACCCTGACACAGATTGTAAGTATAGTTGGACTATTCGTCCTAGGACTACTTGTGGGTATACTAATAAGGAGATTGATCAGCGTGGCCCTAATACTATTGGCCATAGTAATACTAGCCATAGCACTTGGTTACCTAAGCCCATCAACACTGGCATCGCTACTTCATTACGCGGGTTACGCAATGACCACGGCCTACGCCAAGGCCCAACAATTCATGAGCGCAATACCTTACTCATCACTGGCATTCATAATAGGGCTGGTCATAGGGCTCATAAAGGGCTAGTCAAGGTAATTAACCTTAATATTCGACCTATATAGGAAGTCCAGGAATGAATCAAAAGACCTACTGAAGGCCCTAGGCTTGTATACGAAGGCCTCGTTATCCTTAATGAAAACAAAGCCTGTACGCACCGGCAACTCACCGGCATGCTTGCTCACGATTTCAACGAACTCCTCGCCGTGCCTACGCATAATAATAAAGACCCTGTCCTCACGTGAATGGTAATCCAACAACCTCCTGCTGGGTAATACCCAGGGGCAAAGCAGTATTAACTCCCTACCTCCCTCACCAAACACTGTATAGACAACGCCACACCTAACCAACCTACTATATGTATACTGACCGTGGGGACCAACCAACCTCTTAATCGACCTAGCACTGAAATCCTTAATCTCATGCAGTATAGTCCTAAGCTCCTGAATGTCAATAACGGGATTAAGCACAAGCTCCCCAGTACTGCCATCTAGAAAGCCATTGATGCGAATCCCTAGCACCAACTCCCGAAACCCAACACCATAGATAGCCCTAAAGAGCCAATCAATGGGCTTAGAACCAAAGGCCACTGACTCGACCACAGCAAGCTCAGCATCACTAAGGCCACCCAATATATTCCTCACATCAGGAGTGGTTACGTAACCCGACATCTCAAGAAGCCTAGGAACCAGGTACTCAGGAACAAAGAGCACACCTCTATACCTATGCATTAGTACACCAGCCCTGATTAACTCATAAACAACATCCTCGCCAAAACCCATAAGCCTAAACTGAACCTTAAGAACAGCCTCATCACCACCAAGCCCCATATACCTAGCCAATGCGTATGCGGCGTCGCCAAACCCTCTGATTTTCCCTACAGCATGATCAGCAAGTAACTCGTAGTACCTCCTAACTTCAGAATCTGCGTTCTCGCCCAACGAATTAAGTAATTCCTTCGCCCTGCTATATATATTCATGTAGTCATCACCATACCTCATACTGAAATCCCTAATCAAGGTCTCCTCATCCTCATCCTCATAATGAATCAGCTGGTACACGCCCTCCAGTACACGAACATCAGGCACCGAACCCATACAATCCCAAACCCCACCAAATTAACTATCAAAGTATCAGGCTTTAAATAGCGCATTGCCGAAATAATAATGTGAAACCTCACGAATACAAATTCGTAGTGCTACACGAACTTGACGAATTAACAGCGATAATAAATAGCCTAGGGACCGTCAACGAGGAGAGAATACCAACATGGGAAGCGGTTGGTAGGGTACTCTCTAGGGACGCCGTTGTACCCATGGACATACCACCAATGGCTAAGGCGGCCTATGACGGTTATGCCGTGAGAAGCGAAGATGTTGTAAAGGTACCCGTTAAATTGAGGGTTGTGGGTTCGGTTAGTATAGGTTCGGTCCCAAACATAGAGGTCAGGGGTATGGAGACCGCATATGTAACCACGGGTGCCTACCTACCCAGGGGCGCAGATGCCGTAGTGCCTGAGGAGTATGTAGATGTGGTAAGCAGCAATGAGGTAGTAATCAATAGGTCAGTTAGCCGATGGGAGAACGTTGATCCAGCAGGTAGTTTCGCCAGGAAAGGCGAGGTGGCACTCAGGAAGGGTACCGTATTAATGCCCTGGGACATACCAGCACTGCTCGAGTTGGGCATAGGCGAGGTTTGGGTTAGGAGGAAGGTCAGGATTTACGTAGTCGCCACAGGTTCTGAGCTTGTGGAGGCAAGGGAACCAGGCGATGTTATTAATGCCATAGTCAACGGAAAGGTTATAGAGAGCACGGCATCAATGATTAAGGACTATGTCAACATGTATATACCCTACGCAGAGGTTATTGGCAAAACAATAGTACCCGATAACCCAGACGCAATACGAGGCGCCATACTTCACGGTCTCGACCAGGCAGATATAGTGATAACCACGGGAGGTACGGGGCCAAGTGGTGTGGATTACGTGTATGAAGTCACACAATCCCTAAAGCCCAGGGCATACATTAGGGGCCTAAGAATGAGGCCAGGTAAACCCACAGGCCTAGCCGTACTGAGTAATAATAAGGTCATCATAAACCTCTCCGGCCACCCAATATCAACGTTAAACGCGCTCACGGTCGTTGTTAATAATGTTATTAGGCGCATGGCCGGCGTTAAGGTTGGCATGCCAGAGCCTAGGATTATCGCTAGACTGGCCAAGGGCCTGCTTGGTGATGATAACATAGCAAGGCAGTACAGGGTTAGGGTTACCAGGGTTGGCAATGAGTATGTTATTGAGAACATGCCAAGGCAGGGAAGCTCCCTAACGCACACATTGCTAACCATAAACGGGCTGGTCTTCACAAGGAAGGGGCAATTCATAAGGGAGGGCGAGCAAACGGAGGTCTTGCTGCTCAGGGAGCCATTTGCCGAACAATTCAACCCTAACACTGAAAGTAATTTATAAACCAAACAGACAATATAAATAATGTGAAACAAACACTGGAACAACTAAGGACGCAACGCCATAGATGTGGAATAAATGACATTAGAGAATTCATAACCCAATACGTAACAAAGAACTGCAGGAGAAACATAACCAGGGATAACGAGTACAAAGTAACAACAGCCTGCTTCCACGCATGGCACTACATGAAATACGGAACAAAGGCAGCGCCACAATGCATAAGGACACTCATACTATTCCTACCAGCAATAGCCCAGGAACAACAACTAAAAATAGAAAGGGAGGGAAACGCAAAATACGTACTAACAAGGCAGGAACCACCCTAACTGAACACCCGAGGTAAAAAATACTGCCAACAATGAACAAAAACAAACACGCCGTTAAAACACTAACACACAGCCCCACAAACCAAACCCAAGGCAAAGACTTAAAAAACAAACAAAATAAAACCAACGCGCCCCCGGTAGCTCAGCGGTTAGAGCGGCCGGCTGTAGCCAG
>JAGDXB010000076.1 GCA_023256215.1 Vulcanisaeta sp.
CCGAGTGTGCTATGACCATCGTGTGACCCCCAGACACAAGCAGGACTAATGGGTCTCTGAACCTGACGGACCACCTGGCAACCTCAACATGCGCAACACCGTGATGCACCGGCACCAGTGGTTTGTTGAACTTAATGGCCAATGCCCTAGCCAGTGTTGCACCTACCCTAAGGGCTGGACCCAGCCCTGGACCCATTGAGAAGGCTACGGCATCTATGTCCCTCATTGAGACGTTAAGTCTCTTCAGGGCTTCCTTGAGCAATCTTGGTCCTACCATTACGTGGTGGTCAGCGGCCACCCTCGGATGTATGCCCACTCCCTGCGGTGGTGTGTATGTGTCATTTATATTAATTAGGATCCCATCCTCACTGGCTATTCCGACGCCAAAGGTGTGTGCGGTGGATTCTATGCCAAGGACCAGCGTCATTTAGTACACACCTTCGAAGACGGCATTTACCACGTCGTCTAATTCGCCATCGCTTAAACCACCATACTTCTTAACCACGTAATCAAGGGTTGAGTTGACCCTACCCTCCAACCATCCGCATCCTGGGTCATAATTGGCGTCAATAGGTACTATGAAATCGCCGATGGACTTTATGACACCCTTCTTAATTAGTTGCTCGACTGTGGAGATGAACTCGGGGCTTGTTATTACCAGGTCCACCTTACTCCAATTAAAGACTTCGAAACCACCTAACTTATCAATAAGAAACGTAATCCTGGCTAACCTATCTAGGCTTACTCTACCGAGTCTCCTAATGGCATTAACCACCATACATTCTATAATCCCCATTTTCTTCATCCATAATGCCGTGGGTGTAAATTAAACTTACTGGGTAATGCTGCGTCATACTTAAATACATGATTAAACCTCACCCAGCAGTATGCTTAGTCCTGATGTGCTTAAGGATATCCTAAAACCAAGAAATTCGGTCCTAGTCGTTTGGGATGTACATAGGGTGTTATTTAATGGAATATTCAATAAGGACGAGTTCCAGAGGGCCTTAAGCACGGCCATTAATGCCGCCAGAAGGGTTAATGTGCCAATAATATTCACTAAAATAACACCATACCCAAGTGGCTTTGAGCCAATAACTACCAAAATAATGCCCTGGAGGGGCGGATTCAAGCCTGAGGAGATGGAGCTAATAGTTCAGCCTCAACCTAATGACATCGTTATTAATAAGAATACTTGGTCATTATTCGTAGGCACCAACGCGGAGCTTCTCCTTAGAAACTCAGGTAGGTACACTGTGGTCTTCACCGGTATAGCTACGGACATCGGCATTGAAACAAGTGCTAGACATGCCTATGCCCTGGGCTTCATACCCGTAATAATAAGCGATGCAGTTTCATCATATGATAAGGACGCTCACGAGAGATCGCTGGCTAATATGAGGAGGTTCTTCCCTGTGATTACGGCTGATGAGTTGGCCAGGTATTGGTCGTGAATGATCATGTAGAGTATTCATAAAAATCGCTTTGCGCTATACAGTTATCCCTTGGTGTTATTACTGCATAATTAATAAGCAATCCCTCAAGTGCATCACCTAGGTTTTTGCACCAGGACTGTACATCAAGATTGTGCGTGAATATATGCAGTAACCATACTTCGTTTATTTTTAATAATCGTTTATATACCAATGCTTGACCAATCCCATCATATATTCTTCTTGGATTAACCTTAATTTCAATGGCAAAGCCTTCTCCATAAACATCAACCTCAATCCCATCTATAATCACCCTAACCTTAGCGTTTAGGAGCGACGCCAAGTAGTCCTGGAAGCAGGTTTCCCTTTGGCATACATCGATGCTTATTGTCCTAATCGCCTCTATTATATCCACATTTTATTCCTTGATTGAAATAATTTTATAAATAAGCTCTCTATTCCTAAATACTAGAAATGACTAAGATTATACCCATTATCTCTGCGGGTGGCGGTGTTGGTAAGACGACACTTTCTCTCATGATTTCCTACGTATTATCTAGGTCCAGACCTAGACGTAGGGTGTTATTGGTAGATGTTGATCCAACGGCTGGCTTAACCCTTAGGATGTTCGGAGATTTGGCATACCAAAGGCTTTTGAACGAGCGTAGATCACTTATGGATTTAATAAGGGATTACGATAGTAAGGCGGAGGTTAGTATTAAGGATTACGTGGTTTATGGGAAGCAGGCCAGGAGTTATGATAGCGATATTAACCTATACCCTGAATTTAATGAGGTTGCTGTGCTACCGCCTGGCGAGGGCTTTGATGAATTCTTTGCTGAGAATCAGAATGTGGATGTGGGTAGGATAGTCTGGAATATACTACGTAGTAGTAATGTTGATGCCATGTTCGATGTTGTTATCGTGGATACAGCACCATTCTTTGATAAGCGATATACCCTAATAGCCCTCCGTAATGCCGAGAGGGCCATTGTCGTGTTAAGACCAACTCTAACAGACACCAATAGGACGAGTAGCATGATCACGAAAATAGCAAGGCAGTTTCAGAGGATAGGTGAGAATGTGCCTGCCTTTACATTAGTGTTCAATTTCGATATGAATAAATTCCTAATTGAGGCCAAGACCTTAAGTGAGGTATTATGTATAGAGCGCATCGAAATGGAAAGCATGAAGCCAAGCACAATAAGTATAGCGGCAGGTAGAGCTAAGAGGATTAATGAAGCACTTAGAAGAAATCTTGATGAGCTTATCAATCGTAAGGACGTTAGGCTAGATTACCTCAGATTCGCGCTTCCACACGATGTGAAATTCAGTGATGAGTCATTCCCACAGATGCCTCATGAACCCAGGAGAAGACTTGAGGATAATGATAAAGCAATACTGGAGCTCACATTGAAGCCTTTAATTGAGAGTTTCGGTATAAAGATTGATACCACCTTTGATATAGATACTACTCCATGCCAATCCACTATTAAGTAGTAAAATAATGGATTGCTTAGCCATTATTTTGCCGTTAACTCACTCAATAGGTTGTTGAACTCCTGTATTAATGAATTGGCGTGTTCCCTGGTGTGTATCATTGATGGTAATAGATGCGGCATGTGCTCCGTCATGTATAGTATACCCTTGGTCCTCATGTAGAGGTGGGCTAGGTGATAGAGGTTCTCGTCTATCCTGCCCTCATACGCCATCCTAACATTGATGGGTTTTTCCCTGGTGAAGTGTATGCCGAGCATACTGCCCACACCCGTTGCCCAGCAGATCCTATCGTGCTCCTCACATGCCCTACTAAGCTCGTTACGTACCCAATCCCAGAGATTGTTAAAGCCTTCATAAAGTGATTTGTGCTGGCTTAGGTAATTGATTAATGTGTAGCCTGCGGTTAACGTTACTTTATTGCCCGTAAACGTACCACCGTGAAAGCTCCTTGACCTAGCGCTTGGTCTCTTAATTTGGTCAAGAAGTTCCATGATCTCTGACCTTGAGGCTATGGCGCCAGCCCCTGGATATCCGCCGCCGACTATCTTGCCTAGGGTGACTATGTCGGCCTTCACATTAAATAACTCCTGTCCACCGCCTAAAGCCAGTCTAAAGCCCGTTATTACCTCGTCAAATATGAGCAGTGCGCCATACCTATCCACCAACTCCCTAACACCCTTCAGATAACCTGGCTGTGGCTCTATGCAACCACCCGAGCCAAGCACAGGCTCCATGATTACGGCGGCAACATCGAAGCTCTTCAGGGCATTTTCTAGGGCGTTTAAGTCGTTATAGGGAACTACAATTGTGTACTTTATATGCTCCACAGGTAAGCCAAGGCTTTCCGGGCCTTCAAAGGGTGGGTTAACACCTACGTGCAGCCCATCATAACCACCGTGCCAACCACCCTCCATCTTAATCACGTATCTACGCCCAGTATATGCCCTGGAAAGCCTAACCGCGTACATATTGGCCTCAGTACCACTATTTGAGAACCTAACCATATCAACATTGGGGATGACCTTGGTGAGGAGCTCGGCATACTCAACCTCAAGTGTGTTTGGATAACCTAGGTGTGTGCCGCTATAGGCTGCGTCATTTACGGCCTTAACCACAAAGTCCGGACTATGCCCCAGTATGTGCGTTCCATGCCCCATCCAGTAATCCACGTACTCATTACCATCGACATCCCAAACCTTAACACCGCTGGCCTTGAGTATGTAAACAGGGTATGGCAGGAAGAACCTTATTTGGTACGTGGTTCCACCCGGCAATACCTTCCTAGCCCTTTCAAGAAGTTCCCTCGACTTTTGGGTTTTCTCTACGTACAGCTTTGTATACTTATCAATCAATCCCTGGATCCTATCACTGAGACTATGCATTAATAATTGGTAACGCCTTAGGTTAATAAGTAATTGCCATTATGGAAGCTTAGTTAGGAAATTATGAACCCTAATTAGGTGTAGCAACGTGTCGATTAGCCTCGGCGATTTATAACCGCACCTAGCGCAAACAAAGTATTTACGTTTATGGAACGAATTCCTTGAGTACGGCTCAATCCTAACAATTAACCATTGCGAGTACTCCTTGACTTTGACTATATGGTCATTAAAGCCACTGAGGTGCTGAACAAAACCTAGTCTCACCTGATCTGTATGTGGTGTTATGTATAGCTTAAACTCCCTATTTGTGAATGGGCACTTAACAACACCACTGAGGAATTGCCTACCGCTACCTCTTGCTGTGTAGATCACGAGGTCCACATACTTACCCTTAATCTCACCACTCTTCCTAAGCCCAGGAAGCTCTATCTGCTCGCTCGTCACGTTAACCAACGTATAAATTAAGCCCTTTAAGCATTACTTTACGAGGTTTCATTAAATAACTCCGTACTTCTTCATTATGCTGAGTATCTCATCGACGTATTTAATAACGTGGTTTCTAACCCTAGGCAATAAATTGGCTAATGCACCACCTAACTTATTGATATCCTTAGCCTGGGACAGTATTATTAAGGATGATGGGGACCTTATATCAACCTTAACAACAACATCCTCATTAACCCTAACCCTTACAACACCCGTGACCTTACCTTCCGTGTAAGTGATGACCTCAATAACGCCACCCTCAATCGGCTCAGCCACAAGGTTAAGCGTTATGTTATTACCACTATGTGTTACGTAAATCTTATCATAGCCTGTAAGGCTAATACTGACCTTACCAAGCCTTACGGAGTCGAGTATCCGCCTCCACCCATCACCGACAATCCTTAGATACTCGTCATGATTACTAAGTCTTTTAATCAATAATTGAACGGCATCCTCAATCACAACGCTTCTCATGCTTATGTCAACGCCAACCTCACGTCCAACGCTGACTATGAACTCATCCAGCCTATTAAGAAGCCCACTTAAGTAATCCTTATAGTTATTAATTACCTGCCTACTCTCGTCACTGCCTACCTCAAGTAATCTTTCCTCATAACTACCATCTGGCCCAATACCAATTATGAAGACGTACTTATCACTTATTGATGCCCTGACATTACTCAGTGGTCTACCTCCAATAACAACCGAGCCCAGCGGTACCAGGAACTCCATTTATTGTTATATAGTTGATTTAATCCTTATAAGCACTTGGGCAATTCCCATGTTCATATGGGCAGGTTCAGTAATAAGGTGGTTTTGGTCACAGGCGGTACCCGAGGGATTGGTAGAGCTATTGCAGAGGCGTTTCTAAGGGAGGGTGCTAGGGTTGCCGTGACCTACGCCAAGAGTGATGATAAGGCCAGGGAGCTTGAGAAGATGGGTATTCTGGCTATTAAGTGTAATGTGGCGAATAGGGATGATGTTAAGAGAGCTGCGGAAACCGTTAGGGATAGACTAGGTGATGTTCATATACTCGTTAATAATGCCGGTGTGATGTACCTAATGCCCCTTGAGTCATATAACGAGGAGTTGTTTGATAGGATGATTAATGTTAATGTTAAAGGCATAATCTATACAACGCTTGAGCTTCTACCTCAATTAAAGAAAACGAAGGGTGTCATAATAAATATAGCCTCAAATGCGGGTATAGGCACGGCCTTTGAGGGCACGACGTACTACGCAATAACAAAGGCAGCCGTAATAATACTCACGAAGCGCATGGCCTTTGAACTTGGAAGATACGGTATTAGGGTTAATGCCGTCGCGCCTGGTTGGGTAGAGACGGACATGACCACGGCCAATAGAACGCTTGAGGAGGTTGAACGTGCAAAGGCCCTTGTTCGATCAAGGACTATGCTAGGCATGACAGGCGTGCCTAGTGATATAGCTAACGTTGTACTATTCTTAGCGAGTGATGAGGCCCGGTACATAACTGGGCAAACAATTGTCGCTGATGGTGGCAGGATTGATTATTTAACTCACGGCATATGATAGAACATATTTAATAAGTAGGTTAAATTTACGATATTCCTAGGGTAAAAATGATATCATTATCGTTGAATCAATACTACGTATTATCAATACTAATCCTAGCGATAGCCCTATTATTAAGCCGTGTCATTAGGTACGACATCGTTGGATTACTAGTGATGGCGCTGCTCATTATAGGTGGTGCGGTCAGTGTCGAGAGGGCATTATCCTTCATCGGATCCACCAGTGTTATAGTCCTTGGCAGTATAATGCTGATTAGTAAGGTTCTCGAAGAGTCTGGTTTTCTCGACAGACTTGCCGAGGATTTAGGTAGAGTCTTTAAGAACGAGTATGTGCTTCTCCTGCTTGTGTTGTTAATAGTTTCGTTGACCTCAGGCTTTATGAGCGATGTAGCCCTGGTCTCGATATTCATACCATTTATGTACGCCCTATCGAGAATGCATAATAAGAAGTTGTCCAAGTATCTAATTCCATTATCGTATGCCGCGATAATTGGTGGTAGGTACACGATATTTGGGACGAGTACTAACTTAATAATTGATCAGTTGTGGTTTGAGGAGTACCATAGGTATTTATCTGTTTTTCAATTTCTAAATATAGGACTGGCAATAGTGGTCATAAGTATACCAGCCCTACTGTTGATTTATGTGCTAATGCCAAATAGGGAGAACATAGTATCCTCGGTAGATGACCTGAAGATTGGGGAGTATGTGATGGAGGCACAGGTAAGTGATGATTGTGAATGGGTTGGCAAGACTCGGCGCGAGATTGAGAGGGAGTACGGTATCAAGATACGGTCCGTGTTACCTAGGCGATTATCTAGGGCTAGCACGATAAGGGCTGGCTCCACGTTGATAATGGAGGTTCCCGTGGATAGAATACCCGTCATATCCTCAATAAATGGGTTAATCCTAACGCCAAGCGCGCAACCTGAGGGTAAGGAGGTAGTCGAGGCCCTGATAACAAGTGGTTCACCAATAATTAATTACACAATATCAGACCTAGATGTATTAGGTAGGTACGGTGTGAACATAGTTGGTGTGTCCACAGGTGGTAGGAGGATTTATGGTAGGATAAGCCATATAGCGCTGAAACCCGGTGATGCCTTACTGCTCATGGGTGATGAGGAGGATATTGCCAGGTTTATGAGTGATTACGGTCTCGTACCGCTACGTACTGGTGGCGCCAGGTTATTCAACGTTAAGAAGGGCGTTGTCTCAATAAGCGTGTTAGTTGGAGCTACGATTGCATCATTATTGGGCGTTAACATAGCCTTGGCATTCCTAGTAGGTGCAATCATACTGATATTGAGCGGTTCTGTCAATTATAGGAAGGTCTACCAGTACATTGAGTGGCCTGTATTGATCTTCATAGCCTCATTCTTATCCCTGGGCTATGCAATGAGTAATAGTGGCCTATCAACCGTAATAGCCAATGCATTACCTAGGTCACTTATTCTCTTGTTCGTAATAACGGCATTACTCGCCAATTTCGTAAACAACGTAGGCGCTGCCGTTATCATGACCCCCATAGCATTGACATACCCAGACCCGCTCATTGCCGTTACTGTTGTCGCCATGGCATCCACAACCACATTCCTCACACCATTCTCACACCCAGCAAACCTGTTGGTCTTCAACACTGGGAATTATAGGGTTAGGGATTACCTGGCGATGGGGTTGATAATGATCGCCATAGTAATGGTGATGACACTGTTCTTTACTGGAGCTCTGAAACTCTAGATTATGAACTCCATACTATCTTCATACTCATTATTGGCTCAGGTACAAAGTAAATTTGGCAGGTGGGTTTGGTTTAAAATTGATGTTTTGTCGATATCGATAGTATGAAAATAATAGCTGCGCCAGGGCCCGTATCTTATCCCCTGATACTGGCTACGAAGGAGTACAGGGATCTAGACCTAGTTTTTGGTAAGGGTGGTGAGGAGGGTAATGCCTATGCAATTGCTGACTCGTTAACCTCATTAATTAAGAACAATCTTAGGATTGACATTATTACTGTTAAACGATTAATGGTAATATACCCAGAACTTAGAGGTCCCAGGATAGGCGTGTGGAGGCGGGGTAGTGCTGCTGATATCTTAACGAGGGCGTTGATAGGCAAGGTTGGTCTAGGGGCTGAAATTGTCTATGCTGATGATTGGTACTCATTAAGTTCTATGCTGAGTCGCGGTGAGGTTGATAGTGCCGTACTCAGTCTAGGCATTGTTGATAAGGGAGTTTTCCTTGAGGATGCCGTTAATGCACCAGGTGCATGTGGTGCGCAAATAAACGGTGACCCGCAGTACTTCATAGATGTTTATAATACGGGCATTAGGATTGCCAGGGAAAACCCAGTTGACTCCGCCGATTACGTAGTTAGTAAATTACCGATTAAGTTGCCTAGAGACTTCGTCCTGAATATACTGAGGAGGGTTGATTACGGTATTTACAGCCCAGGTGATATATCAGGGTTTATAAGGCTTGTTAGAAGTTACGTGGATAAGCCATGACGAGAAGCCGATATTTAGGTTTGATGGAGGCCATTTCGATAATTGTCCCGTTAACAATAGCGATTAGGGCCTCTAACAACATGTTAATGACGACAATACCATTACTCGTTAGGTATAACTTTCATTTCAGTAATACGTTAGTCGGTTTAATCTCGGCCCTAATGGCAATGATGACATTCATCAGTAGTGGCTTTATAAATGCGAGGGTTAAGGCTAACGTAAGGAGGATAATCTTTATAGCCTCATCCGCAGTTTATGCGGCCATATTTCCTGTATTCGCTTTCTCAACGCCACTATCAATTTGGGTATTGTCGGCCGTGGCCGGCTTCTCGCTGGGCTTTCTAATGCCCAACGTAATAACCTCAGCAAGTTTATTACCAGATAGAGTAGCCAGGGAAAGACTACTTAATATTTATACGTTGTCATTAAGCATAAGCCTGATCCTGGGTCCCGCCATTGAATCATTAATACTGAGGTATTTTGGGCTTAGGGAATCCTTCCTATTTTTCACAGCCTTTCCAATACTTGCATTAGCAATGGCGCCCTTCGTTAGGTTTCCGCAAGAGGATGGCGATAGGCATGCAATTAGTACTAGAGGTGTTGTGACAAACCCTGGTTTTATAACGGCCGTCCTCAACATAGCCACGTATAATGTGGTTTTCTCCTTCCTCATGGCCTTTGGAGGCATATATGCAAGGGACTCATTTGGACTTAGTTATTCCGAGGTGGAGTTGCTGTTTTCCCTGTTCTTCGTAACATCATTCCTAGGCAGGCTATACCTATCAATTAGGCCTGCAGAGAGGCTCTGGCCATACATGGCTGCGGCAGTAATGATAACCGTAGTTGGTGTGTCCACGATAGTACTGACAAATGCGCCGTTAGTATACGCCATAGCATTGTTGATACTGGGTATCCCGCATGGTACTACGTACCCGTTGTCCGTGGTCTCCATATCAAGGGCATTCAAGCCGGAGCATAGGAATGCCGCCAATAGCCTGTTCTTCTCATTCATGATGCTCATAGGTATAATAACGCCGACAATAACAGGTTACATAGCCGACTTGATAGGAATTAGGAATACCTTCATTGTGTTGATACCACCAGTAATAGTGGCGTTAGTTCTCCTTAGGAGGTACGTTAAGTCAGTTGACAAACCCCATGAATAGTGGGAAGTCCTTATTTGATGCGTTAAGCTTAAGTATTTCATTCAGTTTTACTTTTATCGTGAAATTGAACAATAAAATCTACTCATTAATGAGTACATTATTAATAATACCATTCTATTTAGTTTGGATTCTAGGCTACCTTAATGCCATATCACTAGGTCTTTACCTAATTCTCGAGAAGATATTCTCGGTAACATTCATCATAGGCCTAACAATAGCGCTAGGGCCAATTATATATAAAATAACTAAGTTGATACATAAAGATGGGTATTTCCTAGTCGTAATCCTCATAATGACCATATTCATGGCATTGGGGTCATCATTATCATACATTAAGTATCTAACGTACAACGCCTATGCCTGGGATTTGGGTATTTTTGAACAGGCTTTGTTCAGTGTGGCTTTTTATCATAGGCTTTTTTACTACACGGTTGAGCTTTACGTAAACCCAAGCGGAAGCTTTCTAGGGACACACTATTCACCAATACTTTTTTCATTGGTACCAATATACTACTTAAGTCCGCACGTACTAACACTATTAGTATTGCAAGCCATACTACTCTATATACCCGTAATTCCATTATACATTATGAGTATGCATCTAACACATGATAGGAGCATCGCGTTCATAACTTCATTAATGTACTTAATTAGCCCAGGCATAGCTAGTCCCCTTTACTATGATTTTCATGTCGAAGTTTTCATACCATTGCTATATATTACTACAGTACTGCTTATACTAATGAGAAGGTGGGTGTTAGCAATATCTTTGATGGTTTTATTCCTCATGATCATTGAGTATACGCCAATAATTGCCCTAACGATGATTATACCAATAATATATATACTCATTAAGAATAGAGAATTAGGTAAACACGTGATGCACATAACTTTATTGGTTGCTATGATTATTCTATACATGATAATAACGCCTAAAGTAATGGGCATATTAAATCCCTATAAATCATCACTGGCTGTCTATAATCCATCTACCATAGCTGGTTATTCAGGTAATCCAATAAATTTCATGCAATATGCAATAAAGTATTGGGTATTCGTTAAGCAGGAAATTCTTACGAACATTCAGCAGAAGATCATGTACTACGCAATACTTGGGGCGCCATTATTTCCATCATTACTATCACCATTATGGTTACTACCTGCTGTACCATACACAGCCTTCTCTTTCTTATCGACATACCCCGCCTATTATATGTTGGATCTCCAATATACAATGTACGTTATACCTCAATTATTTGTGGCGTACATAATGAGTATTAAGCATACTAAACAGTACATAAAGCATGTATTAATCACATCCTTAATCATTGGTATTATATTATTTGCACTATATAATCCATTAAGTCCTGCAGCATCACAAAACTTGTACGTATTTATAAAATACCTTAGCTCAACGAGGGTTAAGGCACTAAACCTACTCGTTAGGTTAATACCCAACAACGCGTCTGTATTAACAATTGATAGTGTATTTCCTCACCTGGCAAATAGAATAAATGCGTACGTCTTCCCAATGTCAATGCCAAATTATAATGAATATGTACTTAATATTAACGCCACTTACATATTAATGACAATCGATAGTAGAGGCTCTGAGGCTGGATTATTAAAAGCCGAGGTTCAGGGCTATGGGATGTTAGCCGCAGTCAATGGTACTTATTTATTCAAGAAAGGTTATGATGGTGAACCTATTATGTATGACCCACTTACTAACTACGTAATACCAGCAAGCGAGTTCCTGCTATGGCCTGGGACGCATGCTAAGACATTCAATAAGATTCAAGGTGCTATTTATTATTGGCCGGAGGATTACTCCGGTACTTTTTGGATTGGTCCGTTTTACTTAACGTTATTACCAGGCACTTATAACGTGACTGCGTATTTCACGGTTACGAAGCCTTGTAATGGAACAATAGGAATTCTTCAAGCATCGAATATTGCGGGATCACAAATATATGCATCAACGCCAATACTTTGCTCCTACTTTAAGGAACCCAATGAATGGACCGGCGTGGCACTAACATTGATTGTTAATAGTACATCTGAGGATCCAATAATGCTTAGGTGCATAAACATGACTGGAATAACTGGTGTATATTTCAGTGGTGTGGTGATTAATCAAATAAGTTGATCGCAGATTAATAAATTAAGAAATGCATCAATAAGGCGGCGCCGGAGATGATTAATAATGAGCTATATAATTAAGAAGCCAGATGCTGAGGGCATTTTCATTAAGAGGTTGAATAGGTTTGTTGGTATTGGAATTATTAACGGTAGGGAGGAGCTCGTACACATTCATGACCCTGGCAGATTAACTGAACTCCTGAGACCAGGCGTTAGGTTCTTCGCATACTCAAAATTCACGGGTAAGACCAGGTTTTACTTAA
>JAGDXB010000062.1:0-297 GCA_023256215.1 Vulcanisaeta sp.
GCCAGGCGTATCACCGGGCACGCAAACCGTCGGCCACGCATTTGCCTATTACGAGCTGCCGCTTGAGATTAGGTACTATAGGCACGTTAACAAGGGCTACCTAGAGTGGGCTGCCAGCGTCAGCATGATGCCCTACGCCAAGCCGGTACCAATACCCATATACTCTGAGATTATTATGAAGTTCATACTGGCTGCCTACGGCCTATGGAAGGGCATGAACGCATACTTCTACTACATGTACCAGAAGACTGGTGACCAGACATATCTGCAGTTAGCTCAGAAGAACGCATCACCGCC
>JAGDXB010000062.1:351-12386 GCA_023256215.1 Vulcanisaeta sp.
ATAATACCATACTCGGTGATCTGGATGAACCCCAAGACCGCGGCCCAGTACGGAATTAAGGATGGCGACTGGGTTGAGTTAACAAGCAGGGGTGGCGAAGTCGAGAGGGGCCAGGTTAAGTTAACTGAGGCTATAGCGCCCGGCGTGGTTGGTTACTGGAAGTCTAGGAACGCCAGGGCTGGCATGATGGCTCTACCGCCCAATGCCCTGGAGGTGACTAAGGGCTTCATGTTCAACGACATATACGTCTACACGAGAGCCCAGAGCCAGGGTGGTGTGGCTAATTCGGACTATACCGTGGATGGATTAATAAAGGCGGTGCAGAATGGTCAATACCCGACACTGCAGTTCGACATATTTAGCGGTAAGACTGCCTGGGGTGACTTAAGGGTTAAGGTGGTTAGAATTGCCAATGATAAGCCGTACTCGGCATGGGGCAACGCAGATCCGATTGTTAAGACGCCACCAAAACTGATAGTGGGTACTGAGGCCTGGAGTATAGACGTGTTCAATTACAATGCATATAAGACGCCGCAGGAGATGGGTATAACGTGGTATGAGCAGAACACGCAGTGGCTTCAGTTCCAGGAGACGATCAGGCACTCCATGGGCTACTCCTTCTCCAGCGCCACGGCACCACCCTCCTCTGATTCAAACTCAAACTCAGGTGCGGATCCAAAGAAGAAGGGTGATGGTCAGGGGTGACCTGAATGGTCCAGCTAGCCATACTCACAGACCTAAGCAAGTGCTTTGGATGCAACGCGTGAATGTTGGCATGCAAGGAGTGGCACTCCAGTGGTTGTTATGGCCCAATGACTGATTTGAAGCCATGGGGCCCAGAACCAGGTAAGGCTCCGTGGTCGGTATTCTTCATGAGGGTGCTGCAGGTTGAGGTTGGGGAGTTCCCGAACACTAAGACGTTTAGTATACCAATAAGTTGCTTCCACTGCAGGAATCCAGCGTGTGTCACAGTATGCCCGACAGGGGCTATTTACAAGAGGAAGGAGGATGGAGTTGTGGTGATTAACTATGAGGTATGCATTGGCTGTAGGTACTGCGAGAACGCTTGCCCATATGGTAACATAATATTTGACCCAGTGGAGGGCGTTAGTAAGAAGTGTGTAATGGCAATAGATAGAGTCTACAACGATTCACTGCCGCTATACGAGAGGGTTCCGCCATGTGTTAGGAATTGCCCCGCGGGTGCCAGGATATTCGGCGACATGGATGATCCCAACAGCATAATCTATAGGACGGCGGTGAGGAAGGGCGCTGTACCCATGGGCCCAGAATATGGTACAGATCCACCAAGCCTATACATAATGCCAGGCGTACAGACCAACGAGTCGACGAGGATAGTGACTAAGGAGGAGCCTGAGGAGTTTGCTTTAAGGACTGGCGCCGCTGACTTACCTAAACTGCTTCAGAAGCTTAGTGGCGTTAAGCCTACCGGCGGTCACTGCGGTGGTGGTGTTGGTAATGCTAAGGGTCAGGGTACGTGATGGAGTATGAGGAAGTTAGATCCGCAGGTTTTAAAATCCTTGGCTTTTTCTCGTTCTATTGTCTATGACTTCTTATCCTCATGCTTTCTATATCCTTACAGGTTGAGTGAATTTGAGAAACTTGTTAAGTCGCGAATACCCAGGGTTAGGGACTCTGCCAAGTATTTAATGGCTCTATACCCAAGTATGGAGATGCTCATGAAATTGTTAGATATTGCTGAGGGAATTAATAACTACGATTCATTAACACCGATTGAGGTTGATTTCACGAAGATCGATTACGGGGCAATACCGTATGAGGGATATACGCACACGGGTTATTTGGATATGAATGTTGAGATCTCGCTTAGGAGATTGTACGCGGACTATAACCTAGCCCTTAACAAGGAGTTTAGGGATTTAAGGGGTGATCATATTGCTGTGGAGCTTGCATTCATGAGCTTCCTAGCCTATAAGGAATATGAGGATCCAGCAAAGGCCCTTGAGTATATTGAGGAGGAGGATTACTTCATGACAAATCATATACTCAATTGGGTGCCGACGTTCATAAGTACCTCGCTGAAGCTTGTTAGGACTGATTACTTCAAATTACTGCTTAACTTCACTAGGGAGTTCATCAATAGGGATAAGGACGTGATTGGTTTAGTGCGTGATGCCTATGCCAATCCATGAGGAGGGCAGGTTGTTGATACTCGAGGATCCAACCGATGAGGAGCTTAGTGAGGCTGCTAGCCATGATGGTCCAGTGGTAATAGTGCTAAGGAATAGAGAGAGCGTTAATACAGAATCACTTAAGAGACATAGAATGGATATTTACGTGATTAAGAACCCAAGTGAGGATTACCTTAAGCTACTTAAGGCACAGTTAATGGGTAGGAGGACTAGGCCCAGTGAGGTAGCGGTGGAGGGCCCGATAAGTAGGAGGGAGTTGCTTAGGGGTGCTGTGATTAGGACTAAGCTTGTGAATGCGCCAACCGTCATGGAAAACGCCTGTAGGGCTAGGTTTGGTTGTCATGAATGCGTTTCTGCATGTCCAGTAGGCGCCTTATCCATTGTTAATAATAGGGTTGAGGTAAATGCAAGCACGTGTATCGAATGCGGTCTCTGCGTTAGTGTGTGTCCAACGGGTGCCTTGGCTATGGTTGGTGCTGATGATAATGAGCACGTACTGCTCTTAAATAAGTTTAATGAGGTTGATGGAATTAGGAAAATAACATACACGTGTCCACTAAATAATAGGGCCCCAACCGACGGTGAGTACCTGTATTATGTTCCCTGCATAGCGTCCGTAAGCCCTGAGTGGATTACTGAGGACTTAACAAAGGTTTCCGAGATAAACCTTGAGTGCCCGGATCCTAATTGTAAGTTAAGCGGTATGAAGTATGTTGAGGGATTAATCAATGATTTATCAAGGGCTATTAAGCTTAGGATTAATAGTGATGGTAACAGGTATGCGATCTTTAGTGATGGGTCTGTCATTAATAAGTCTGTAAATTATGTGGGAATTAGGCGTAGTGATTATGCGAAGTCACTGAGTATTTTGAAGCCATTAATGACCGGGCTTGGCGGTGCAGCACTCAAGATCTTCAATGTTGCTGTGGACACAATTAAGTGCTCCTTCTGTGGTGTATGCTTTGCAAAGTGTCCTGAGAGGGCTTTCGATGTTGGTGGGGTTGGGGGATAAGACGATACTAAATGACTATACCTATGCCCAGACTGCAGGAGATACTATACCGCTAAGAAAATGCTTGAAACGAACCTAGGCATCAGGGCGCCAGGAGCCTACCTGGTGCCCAGTCATAAAATTACCTCGCTAAATTCTTAACAGCATTTACCATATTCCTAGCCTTAACTACATCAATCTGCCCTTCCTCATCCTTTAAGTAAGTACCAACTATGAAGCCATGGGCATCCCTATAATCATTAACATTATTGGGAGTTATTCCACTACCAACAAGAACCTTGGCACCCACAGCCTTCACCACACGCCTAACAAGAAGTGGATCTGGCGGTTCACCAGTCCTTGGGCCAGTAACGATAAGGGCGTCAGCCAATGCTCTCTCAATGCAGTCCTTCGCCACATCCTCAATGGTCTGCCTATGTAGCGGGCTAGCGTGCTTTACGAAGATATCCGCCAACACTGTTATTTTTGAATTGAGCCTTCCCATGGTTTCAAGAACCTCCCTAGCCACTGGTTCGAGTATCCCTTCAGAACTAACCACTGTTTCGCAATAGGCATTGCTTCTTATGAATGAGGCACCGACAATTATAGCTATTGCTGTAGCCTCAGGCCCTGAATTCCTTAGGAGATTTATGCCCACCGGTACCGTAACCGCCTTAATCACTTCCCTAGCTATTATGGCCATAGATGCTATGGTTTCCGGCCTTCTAACCCTAGCTTCGAAGGGATAGTCATTGAAGTTCTCAAGTATTACAGCGTCAAAACCAGCCTCATCAAGTGTCTTAGCGTTCCTAACGGCAAAGTCTATGATAGTACTTATGTCGAGCCCACCATACCTAATTGAGCCAGGTAATGGCGGTAAATGCACAACCCCAATAAGCGTAGGCCTATCTTCCCTAAATTTAAACACCGGCATTGATTCAAGAATAGTGAGCCAGTATTAAATAGTATTACCCATAAGGTTCAAAGATAAAGCAACTAAACATATTGTTTAGCTTTGAGGCAATCCTTACTTATCACCACTCAAGACCTTTAACACCTATGATTCCCCTATCAAAATAATGCTTCCTGGATTCCATTACCGTGACAAGATCGGCAATTTCAAAAAACTCGTTAGGGGCATCTCTACCTGTCAATACCACATTTACCTCTGTGGGCAATGACCTAATGCCATCAATAACCTCCTTAGCCGTCAAGTAACCACTCGAGACAGCATTGTTTACCTCATCGAGCACTAATAAAAACGGCTTTATTTCCATAGCCCTATCAATGGCCGTTTTAAATACATCCCTGGGGGTCAGGTGTTGGTCTGGGTCAAGTGAGTAAACCTCTACATAATCACTTAGGAACCTTCTTAAGGCTAAATACTCACCAACATATTGACCCCTATATATTAGAGTCTTCATTAGGTGGGCAATAATCACCCTATATCCATGACCCACGGCCCTCAACACGAGTCCTAAAGCTGCCGTGGTCTTTCCCTTACCATCACCAGTATAGAGTAGTATCATCATCAATACCGTGTATTGGTGGTTTTTATGTTTTGACTAAATATGTAGTATTACACTACATTATTCATCGTATTCCTCATAATGGTTTATGGCCTGGTAATTTACAGTTTTACACATAACATTACGTTGATTCGCTCTTTACGAATCTTAGCAGGGTTGGTGCATTACGTAAATATAGTCTTATAGAACAGTATATAGAATAATGCTGATTAGTTATGCTTAAAAATACGTAAATTACTGATTCCCTTGCTATGGTAGGTACATACCTAGGCGCGTTGATAGCGCTTGGTGTTGTGGCTGTATTATCTGCCATAGGTATCACAATAACAAGGGATAATTTATATGCCGCAATTTACCTGGCAATAACAACAGGATTGGTTGGTGCCATATATGGGTTATTTGGTATTACATATGGCTTCATCCTAATATACCTGGTCTTCGTTGGTGCAACAATAACAATAACAATAGTTCTCGCGGCGACTTATAGGCGTGTGGAGTTTAGGGGAGGTGGTGTTGGTAAGTCCTGGGTAATACCTATGCTTCTCTTTGTCATAGCCATAATAGTCGCCTCAGTATGGACCAACTATAGTGTTACTCCAGTTAGCGGCCAGTCGCTAGTTGGCTTCTTATCGTCACCGAATGACCTATTATTAGTGGTGTTGCTTTCAGCATTGCTTATGACAATAATGATTGGGCTCATAATGTATTATCTAGAGGTGGGTGGGCGATGGAGATAAACGCAGCAATGGTTTATGGATTTGCCTCGATATTGTTAATGATTGGTTATTACAGCGCGTTAAGGGCTAATGACCTAATTAGAGTACTGATATCGCTAGAGCTTATGTTTAATGCAATTTTCCTGGCATTAATACCACTGTTTGCGGTGAATTCTATCGTGGCCTTCGGTATCTTGATCGTGACCATATTAACATCATCCACAGAGTTCATGACGCTCATAACGGCGATAATGGCGTTGGATAGGGTTAGGAAGTCCGTTAGGGTTGAGGAGATTAAGGCTGGCGGTGAGGCTTATGTGGAGGCAAAGAGTGGTAGTACTTAAAACATGGATTTAGGGGTGGTCGATGATGCTTGCCTCCTATGAATACGTACTTCTTGCCTCTGCTATTATTAATATAGTGGGTGCAGCCCCAACCCTACTTAGTGAGTCTGCTAGGAGGTATTCATGGATAGCTCCATTGATATCGATGATAATCCTACTATTAACACCTGATGTATATCTATTGGTCTTCGCATCCTTCGTAGTGGTTATTGGCATACTTGGTATTGTTTCTCTGATGAGACTTAATTCGCCAATAAAGGGTGTTGATTATATGCTTATATCCATAATGATATTGGCAACGGTACTCGCTTTATACACAAACGACTTAGCATTGATATTATTATCATTAATGTTGGTCTCGGCGCCGACATACCTATTAATATTGATGGGGGATCCAGGTATTAGTATTGAGGTTGGTATTAAGTACGTTGTTAATATGATAATTGCTACCGTGCTCTTCTTCGTGGGTGCTATAATAATAAGCTCAAGCCCGGCACTAATAACGTATATAATAGGATTCTCCCTCCTAATTCTCGGTCTATCTCTCGAGGTTGGTGCGGCGCCAATGCATGAATGGGTACCTGATGTATTTACGGCAGGTAATCCAATACCGGTCTCTATAATTGCCTCTATTGCGAAGATAGCGCCGTTCATAGTTGCCGTTAAGATAATACTAACGACGATGAGCTTAGTACCACCTTACTACCTAGCCTACATAACCGGTGCCTTTGCAACGATATCAATGTTCCTAGGAAATATAGGTGCATTAACTAGCAGGGAAAATGCAAGGACGTTGGCGTACTCATCAATTGCAAACATGGGTTATGTAATGGCGGCATTGGCCGCAGCCATAATGGGTTATGCCATGAGGTCTAGCGTAACAATGGGTCTTGCTCTGGTTGGTTTAGTGATGCAGTTATTCATGAATGCTATTGGCAAGATGGGCTTCTTCAATTCCGTGTTTTCCAAGGGCAACAATGCCGTAAGCACCTGGCTAATATCCCTGGCCTTCATAGGCACACCACCACTACTGGGCTTTTGGTCAAAGCTATACATAATACTGGCCTTGGTCTACGGAAATCTCACTTGGTTAGCGGTATTGTTGGTGATAAATTCCGTAATCTCAGTGCCATACTATGTAAGGCTGGCCAGAGACCTAGGCACTGGTTGGAAAGGTGGTTTAGCCGAGGGCTTAATCCTGGCCTTTACAATAATAATTCTCTCGACAACAGTACCACCATCATGGTTAATACATCCAATAATGAACCTAGTAAATTACTTAGTACTTAGGTTTTAGGTATGCTTAAAACTGTAGTTTGGTTCGTTATTTCAGTATGAGTATTGTCAAGGGTGTTTATGAGGGTTTCACGGCACTTATTTACTCCTTCATATTAGATATCGTAATTAAGGTCTTACTTTTAATGGGATTTACGGATATACTATATGACTTATTACAATTAATTTCGGTAATATTATGGATAGGCATAGCGATGTATGGCTGGAATAATGTTTGCCTAATTAATAGGGGTGTCTGTAGGTTATCAACGATATTTAGGTTTATGATGTTTGTTGTGACGCCATTAATGGCGTTCTCATACATATTTTACTTATATGGAGCCAATGCCGCATCTGCATTATTGTTCCTAATATCAGTAAGTCTATTGCTGGGATTATCGGTATCGGGATACGTAGGTTCCTACATCCTCAGTAATCAATTTAGGAGTAATTTGGGCAGGATAAGCTCATTGATATCAATAATAGCAGTATTAATGTGGCTAGCCCTCATACCTAAGGTCATGGAGGTTGGAACGGCCATAAACGCATTAGGAAACACGATGATAATAATAACGGCATTCCAATTAAGAAGGAGATTTTCACCAACACCACGAAAGACTCACAGGTAAAACTCCTCAATAGTTTTCATAAGTTTTGTGAGACCTGGATAACCAAAGATTCCCTGACCCACATTTCTCATTAAATTACCTACAATTATCGTCGGAGTACCCGGCGCACCCAACTCCCTAGCTAGGGACTTAGCCTCCATGACACGAGGCAACTCCTCATTAATGCAGGGATCTGAAGAATCGGCAATAGCCTCACTCTTTCCTAACTTACCTGATAAATAAGCTTCATAATGTCTCCTAAGTGCATCAAGAAAGGCCTGTGGATTCCTCCTATAAATACACCTAAACGCCGCATGCAACTTCTCAATACCTCTATGCACCGGATAATCAACAAAGTACAACGATGCCTTACCCTCATTAAACAACGTTGTTAAGTAGTCGCCAGCCTCATCCTCAAGCAAGGCACAACCAGGGCAATAAAGATCGTAAAAAATCACAATAAGTAACCTAGGATTAGAGACTTTAAAACTAAGACCGACCTTTTCAACCCTATCCTGAACACTCCTAATATCCCTAATTAACCACTCATCGCTCATTAGGTAACGAAGAGTATTAGGGCCTTAAAAACATTAATGGCAATACACTTTAGAGATGATGGAGAAGTAATGAATTATGAGTTGTATCATGAACATAAGTAGCCGATATATCGATTGTTTTAGGTAGGATGAATAGCCCCGAGGCCTCGGCACGGGCCTTTCCCGCGGCCTCTCGGACCGCAGTACTTGGCTCCGCGGCAGGGCGTTTCACTTCCGGGTTCTGGTGAGTCCGGGTGGTTCCACCCTGCCTATGGCCGAGTTACCTCGGTTTGGCCCCAAGACCGTCTTTTAGCCTGAGTTTTTATGCTTTTTCTTTCCTGGCCTAATATTTCGAGGCACACGCGCTGCGGGAGGTGCGACTATAGTTTTGCTTTTCTAGGTATTTTTGAATAGGATAGATAATGCTGTGGCTTATGGATAAGCGAGTTCTTGCGCCATTAATGCTCTTACGAGATCCCTAATGCTCACCATGCCGACTACCCTGCCTTCCTCAGTTACGGGTAGATGCCTTATGTTATTCTCAAGCATTTTCATGGCGGCCGATAATATTGACTCTGATGTATTTGCGGTAATGAGTCTCTTGCTCATTACCTTAACTAATGGCGTATCTAAACTTATGCCCTCCGCAATAACCCTAACCAAATCTCTCTCCGTGAATATACCCGCTGGTTTACCATCCTCGTCAATTACTAGGACGCTGCCAACATTATTCATGTACATTTTGGCTACGGCACACGTTATTGGGTCGGTGGATTTACAGGATATGACTCCGTCCTTTATTAATTCTTTAATCCTCATTTAGGGTTCACTAGGTATAACTGGGTGTACTGGGTTAATAAGTATTTCTTTGAGTACCCAATCGTAATTAGTATTCCTTATTCACCAATTACTCAAGAAAGCCTATTATACTAAGTCTGAGTCATTACTTTCGTGAAGGTGCTTAGGCTTGATCTTGATGGGAATTCCTGGACTATAGAGGATGTCAAGGCACAGGGACCTGTCAGCCTAGGGGTGACGATACATAGAGAATTGGCAACATGGAATTTAGACCCACTCGATCCTAAAACGCCTTTCATAATAGGCATGGGACCTTTCGTTGGAGGTAAGATGCCAGGTTTTCACAGATTAATAGTTACGTTTAAGAGCCCAATGACCAAGACACTCCATGTAGCGGCGTTGGGTGGTGCAGCCTATAAATTCATGGGGTCAGGTATAGACGCGATAGTGATCACGGGTAAGGCGCAATCACCTGTTGTTATTTTCGTATCAAGCGATGGCGTTGATATTAAAACCATTAAGCCAGTTTTCAATTATGGTAATTACGAAGGGGCATACGCCTTTACTAAGTATTTACTCGATACATACAGGGATTTCTTCATTAAGTATAATGCGAGAGCTGTTGTGGTTGGTCCGGCAGCATTTAGTACGTATAATGGTGCACTGGTCTCCATAGATGTAAATCCATTGAAGGGCGATTTTAGACCTGGCGCTGAGGATTTCGCAGCTAGGGGCGGTCCCGGTACAGCATTAGTGAGGGGGCATAATGTAGTTGGTATTGTGGCTGGCGGTAGCCATAGGGCTAGGTACTCCAAGGTTGTTGATATGGATTTCATAAACAAATTAATGGTCGAGAGCTTCAAGAAGCCATTTACTCAGGTAATGCAGGAAAAAACAATTAAGTATAGGTTTGACCCAGGCATGGGTACCGGTGGTACGTTCGGCGTTAATTACCCGCATTACCGCGAATTACTTCCACTCTTTGGTTATAAATCCATATACCTACCCAGGGAGGAGAGGATCAAGCATGTGGAGGCAATTCTCAGGTTGTTCTGGAAGCCCTTCAATGATGAGGTGTTTGGAAAATCAAAGACCTGGTATAATTGTGGTGATTTCGGATGCTCAGTGGTTTGTAAGAAGGTTTGGCGTGGTAAGAAGGTGGATTATGAGCCATTCCATGCCATGGGCCCATTCATAGGTAACTACATATTTGAAGAGGCGGTGCCATTGGTTGATTTAATCGATAAACTCGGATTAGACGCAATCGAAATGGGTCACGTAACCGCCTGGATCTTTGACGCAATCGAACACGGTCTACTACAACCAAGCGAGGTTGGGCTCAGCGACAAGCCAATCTTCGACCCACTTAGGTTTAATCCGGAGGTTGACTCTAGAAGAAATGCCAGGTTAGCGAGGGAATTAATTAAGGGTTTTGTTGAGGGATCCACGGAGGTCCTAAAACTAATTGCGGAGAACGGCATCAGGGTTTCCGCTAGGAAGCTCGATGATATGTTCCATGATAGGGTGTTGAAGGTTGGAAAATCCTTCAGGGATTTAGTGGTTTATGCCGCCTATGGGAGTAATGGCTACATGACACCAAACCTATATTGGGCACCCGGTATGGTTGCCCCAATGTATGTGCTTGGTAGATACTGGACGAACTACACACCAACCTTTATGGGTCCCGAGGATTTTGCAAAGTCGTCACTCGATAGGGCCATGGCTGAGGCGTTAATTGATGATGCAGGCCTTTGTAGGTTCCATAGGGGTTGGGCTGAGCCTGTACTTGAGAAATTGTACGTGGAGATTACAGGTATGGGGCCTAATAAGGATCTCTATAGGGAGATTGCTGAGTATTCCATAAAGGCGAATGCTCAACCGACACCGTGGGAGAGCGAAAGGGCTAGGGACCTGGTGTCTACCATGGCTAGGGAGGTTGGTTCTAAGGAGTGGAGTTTTGAGGATTATGAAGATTATGTTGAGTGGTGGCGTAGATTTAAGGGCTTCGTTGATGCAAAGTTAGGGGTTGGTTAATGACCTAAGTTCTTATTAGACCAAGCTCTATCAACGACTTCTTAATGAACTCCTTAGTTTTCTCGTCGGGTTCTTCATACGGAGGTCTAGGCTTACCAATGTCAAGACCAACGAGGGACATCGCATATCTATAGCCACCAGTTAACCCGCCGGCTTTTAGGATACTTCTAACCTTAATTATGAATTCCTGGGTCTTCCTAGCATTGGTGTAGTCTCCATGCCTGATTTCATTAACGATCTTAACAATTAACTCTGGGAACGGATTTATGACCAGGGAGACGATGCCAATGCCACCAGCCATCATTATATCGTATATCAACCCATCACTACCAGCCAAAACCCTGAGCTCAGGGTGTGCGGAAAGTATTGTATGTAGTCCAATCATGTCGTGAGAACTGTCCTTGAAGTACTTAATATTGGGGCATTTATCAAGAATCTTTATGACCATTGACGGGCTTAAACCATTACCAACGGCGGGCTCATTATAAAACATGACGTCGCCCTCAAAGGCCTTAGACACAGAGCACACAAAGTCCAGGATGCCCCGCTCACCGTACTGCTGCGGGTATGGTTGTGATATAGTCAAGATATCGACCCCGATCCTAACTACCTCCCTCACAACCTCTAAAGCCCTCTTAATGCTCATCTCAGACACGAGAAACGAAACGGGCACCTTATCACCAACATACCTAACAACAGACTCGAGGAACTTCAACCTCTCCTCAGTCGTAAACGCAAAGGCCTCAGCGCCAAAACCACCAACGTAGATACCCTCAACACCGCGTCTAAGCAAAAAATCAAGCATCACACCAACCTTACCCTCATCAAAATCACCGCTGGTATTAAGCGGCACAAAAACCTCAGCCACAGCACCACCAAACCCCATACAACAGGGAAACACCACAAACCAATATAAGAATTACCAGAAACCAAAAACATAAAAACCATAGACCAAGAATTACCTAAGGCCCCGTAGCTCAGCATGGACAGAGCGGCGGCCTGCGGAGCCGTAGGACCCGGGTTCAAATCC
>JAGDXB010000005.1 GCA_023256215.1 Vulcanisaeta sp.
ATTACAATGCCATAGACATATTCCTACCAAGACTCATGGCAAACCTAATACCCAGTAGGGAGGAAATTGCGGCAATGGGACATGGAGGACTACTAATGAATTATAGACCAGGTAATTCGCACCCTCACTAAGGTGTTACGTTAAGTGTATTAAACACGTTATTGACTATTTCCTTAGCCCTACGCGCCATAGATAGAGCCCTCAATGCGCTTGCATTATCGTAAATCATTCCTGGCGTTAAGCCACTATTTGGCTCGCCATACGCCGACCGTGAATGCTCAGCAGCCAACTCACGACTCAACCTGGCCAGCTCAATAATTAGGTTCCTAACTTCACTTGGTAATTGGTTGATAAGGCCCATTAATTGATTTGACGGGTCACGGCTCCAGGTAGGTACTTGATAAATCGCTATAACGGCCCTAGCGAAGTTCTCAACAGCCAGTTGCGAGTAATGCACGCACACAGCCCAATCACCAATTGAACAGTACTTCTCAGCTCTTTCTAAGTTCTCATTGGCTAACCTATACCTATATCTCACCTCGTTGATTGGGTCGATCATATTATCCTAACCCGCTCCATAGGCTTTGGCAGTACCCAGTAGTACGCTTTACCATCCTTAACCCTCCTAAGTCCGCTTTCAACAATCCTACGCCTCACATGTCTCAAGAACTCCTCTAATGTGCCGGTCTTGTCGAGTAATACCACGGCATCCCAATAAATATTAAGTAGCAGCGGCGTTATCACCCCTGGGCTTAGGAAATCGTTAATATCCATGTCAATCACGGTCAATGGGTAATCACGTAGAAAGGCACTAACCGCCAAATAAATAGCCCTCCTCCTTCTAACGGGGTCAATACCACCTAAACCCCTATGAAGGACCAGTAAATCAACATCACTACGCTCACCAGCCTCACAACGAGCCAAGGAACCAAAGAGTAACACGGCAATGAAATTACCACTCACTAACTTATTCAGTTTAATCCTTAAATCATTAATGGCGTCTTGGCAATTAATCATTACCATAGGTAATACGGTTCTAAGCCCTTAAATGCCTTTGTATTTGCTTATCATTACAGAACTCTTCAGTGATAGGTTCTATGGGAATAATCTAAAAAGAAATGCAAAAGAACTATACGTAGGAAGATCAAGAAGACTATCCTAAGTAGGGAATTGTGCCGATTACGATACTCATTTAATGATTACAATTAATAGGTTTGTTGTGAATAATGAGGATCATCAACAAGGTAGTTTAATCTCCATGGGAATGCCTTATAAGTTTGGAATTAAGGTAAAACCGAGATGGAGGAGTTGATTAGGGTTGCCGAGGAGCGTGGTATTGACGTTGAGGACTTAATAATAAACGCTATTAGGAGCAGGAGTAATGATCCAACGGAATCAATAAGAATAAGGCTTGAATTGGCAAGGAGGTTCATGACGGAGGCCAGGGAATACATGAGCAAGGGCAATTCCATTCAGGCCAGTGAGAAGGCGTACAAAGCCGCTGAGGAGGTGGTGAAGGCGTTGGCTGAGAAATATGGCTTACCGGAGCATCATCAAGCAATCAAGGAGGGTAAATGGTACACGCACCAATTAAGCACTGCTGCAAATAAATTATCGAGAATACTAGGCAATTGGGTCTTAAACGGATGGAGCAGCGCCTACCTGCTGCACGTGTGGGGCTTCCACGAGGCTAAATTGGGCGTTGATGATATTATTGGTTATGTTGATGAGGTTGAGAGAATGGTTAAGGAGGCCGAGAAGGCGTTGGCACATTGAATTAGGGCTAAATATGTGAAATAAGGTGTTTAAAGATAGGTCATATCATGCGTAACCGTGGCATTGTTTAATTGGGCTTAATGTTGGTGAGAATATTTATGATAAGGGCTCGGTGGCGAGAGCTTGCCGCATACATAATATAAAGCACTTCAGGGAGATAAGGGGTTCACTTGACTTATCAAACGTCTTCGTACTCGCCACGGGGCCATTAACAAGCGATATTATTTCACAGAGTGATAGGGTATCAATAGAGTTCATATCGCCACCCACTAGAATATGGGGATCGATCTATGTAGGTACTAGAAGGACTTTTGTTACGGAAGATTTTAGGGTCGGCGTTAAAAATTAGACTTTTAGTATTAGTATATCAGTACTAGTCCTATGAGAATAATTCTAAGAAGACGAGAATGCAACGAGCTTAAACGATTAAGTGGTTGGACGTTGATCTATGGGCGTAGAAAGGTGGGGAAGACCATGCTAATTAGGAACTGCATTAACTACGACACCTACTTATTGATTACACAGGTTGTTAATAGGGTAATCGTCAATGGTGAGGTTACGGCGATTGAAAGCGGACTTAGGGAGGTTGAGCATGTATTAAGGCGGGGCGGCGTTGCCGTGATTGATGAGTTCCAGAGGTTACCCATGCAGTATGTGGACCTCGTGGCTTCATGGGCGCCGAGCGGCTTATTAATAGCGGCTGGTTCGAGTTATGGTATCGTTAATAAAATCCTTAGTAAAGGAAGCCCACTTCTTGGTATTATGTTGCCGGTAAAAATCGACATAATCTCCTATGAGGACGTACTCGCCCAGTTAAGGGATCCAATCCTATCAGTGGTTTATCGTGATCCCTGGGTCATACCATTCATAGACTCTATTAATGATTTAAAGAATAGAATTAATGAGTTAGCCCTGGTTGCGAGAGGCTTGGTGGGGGAGATCTTTAGTGAGGAGAATAGGGAGTTAACAAGTACGTACTGGAGGACATTATTGCTTGTGGCTGAGGGCTATTGGAAGAGTACGGAGATAGCCGGTGCTTTAGCCATTAAGGGAGGTCTTGCATCTGCATCCTCCATCTTAAGTAAGTTAACGCAAATGGGACTTCTGAGAGGTATACCAACACTAGGTAGGGAGAGGTACTACGTAATTAGGTCACCCGTACTATCCCTAATACTATACGCCGAGGCGAAGTACAGTATCACCGAGCTTGGCGTTAGCTCCATTGAGTTGCCTATTGGTAGGGAGGTTCAGTTTAGTATTGGTGAAATGTTGTCGAATTACTTCAACGCCACCCAGCATTACTCGCCTAAGGAGGACATAGACGTGGTCTTAGTGAGAGGTAGGAGAAGGGTTTGGGCCTTTGAGATTAAGCAGGGTGCCTTTACTCAAAGAGAGGCTGTGGAGGCGGTGTCTAAGATGAGGAGAATTGCCGAGAAGGTTGGGCTCGTAAGCCTTAGTGAAAGGCCGCCGGACGTTGGTGACGTATCAATCGGGCCTCAGGAATTGCTTAGCATGGCTGAGGAGTTGGCTCGGAGGAATGGCGTAATTTAAGGCTCCTTCATGGAGAAACATCTTTAAGGTTAGGTAACAAATTAATGCCGTTAGGTGCTTAGTATGGAGGAGTTGTTTAGAGTTGCGGAGGAGTACGGCATTGATGTTGAGGACGTACTGATAAATGCCATTAGGAGCAAGAGCAGTGACCCATCAGAAACAATACGATTAAGGATAGAGCTAGCCAAGAAATACATGGCTGAGTCTAGGGAGTATTTGGGTAGAGGTGATGCCACGCAGGCCAGTGAGAAGGCCTACAAGGCCGCCGAGGAGGTTGTCAAGGCCCTCGCCGAGAGGTACAACCTACCCGAACACCAACAAGCCATGAAGGAGGGCAGGTGGTACACACATCAACTGGGCAGCGCCGTAAATAGGCTAGCAAAAATGTTAGGTGAATGGGTAATGAATGGGTGGACCAGCGCCTACTTCCTCCATGTATGGGGTTTTCATGAGGCTAAATTAACTGTGAATGACATAACCAGTTATATAGGCGAGGTTGAGAAATTAGTTAATGAGGCTGAAAGGGCATTGACACTTAAATAAGGCAGGTTTTGTATTTAATCTTTGTTAAGTTGGGTATGGAGATTACGAAGCCTTGGGTAAATGCCGAGAAGTATAAGGAGGATAGGTTTAGAGAAGCCATTTACGAGGCCGAATTAGCCGAGAGGTTCCTCCAAAATGGATTGTTAAGTAACGCGGTTAGTAAGGCGTTTCAAGCCATTAAGGCCTACGTGGCTGGGTTAACTGTTGATCATAGGGACGAATTGACTTAGTACTATCCGGGGATCAGGAGGTTGGGGCCGAATAAGGTTGTTGATAGGGTTGATTGGTTAATAGCGGTCATGCCAAGCTCGAGGCTTAGGGAGTTGGCTTCGATAATAGGTGATAAGGAGTTGAGACTATACGTTGAGATAGCCCTGAATTTGCATGAATTTCAATACAATGGTTTAGATAGGGATAGCGAAATATCGAGGTACTCAGGCGAGGAATTCGTGAGGAGGGACATAGCGGAGGTCATAAACTTCATAAGGAGTAGACTGAAGGAACAAGGCAGGTGAAAAGGAATTAATGATTTTATTTTTAGGAATCGATATTCATTACTTACCCATTTGCCTGGCCACAGCCGTGAATAAGCCCTTGATATAACCAATGGTGTAAAGCCTACCAAGGTAATTATAGCCAGCAGCGCCCAACTCAGTATCGCCCTCAAGGGTTGGCGTGTGGTCAACCCTGATATACCACTCATGGTCAATCTCGAGCATTGCCTTGGCTGCCTCGACGAGGTCCGTCTTACCCTCACCTATTAGAGTCTCCACGAAGTTGTACCTATCGCCCTTAACGTCTCTGAAGTGGATGAAGTAAATCCTATCCTTTAACCTCCTGACCGCGCTAGGTACGTCGTCAGTCATTAACGTGAAGTTGCCCATGCAGAAGGTAATGCCATTATGCTCACTCCTGACAAGGCTGATCAACTTCTCGAAGGACTCAACACTATTCATAATCCTAGGTATACCCCTAAACTCAGGTATTGGTGGGTCATCGGGATGCATGGCTATGTAAACACCCCTCTGCTCTGCAAGAGGCACGATATACTCAAGGAAACTCCTCAAATTATCCCACAACCTATTCGCATCAACGCCATACTCCTTAACAAGCCTGTGAGGCGGTGCGCCCTCAATATCTTTATAATTAAAGCCACTCACGTACATACCATCCCTACCAGGGATGTGGGTATGGGTCCTAGCCCAACCAATACCAGCCATCCAATTATAAACCCAAACCTTAATGCCCAATTTACCCATATTCTCGATAAGTCTCGCCACATTATCAAGCTCCTCCTCCCTAACCCTGGGAATACCAAACCTAATGCCATCCATTGGCGGATTATCCTCAATAATAACGAGCTTAAGCCCATTATCCTCAAGCATATTCTTATAACGCATCAAAGGCCCATAATCCCAAGGCCTCTCCTCCTCAACCTGCCTCCAATCAACAAACCACCTAGGCAACACACCCGTGACATACACAACACCAACCTGCCTAAGCACACGCCAAAACCAAGAAGGCCTACCCTCAAGTATTATCTCAGCAAATTGTGGCACACTTTGGTTCATTATTTAACATTAATAATTAGATCTTAATTAACCTTGTATATAACCAGATAAATATTATTTTGTTTCAACTAATTGGGTTAATTTAATTGATAATTAGATAATATCTGATTATTTTGATTTTTTAAATATTTATTTATTAGCTATGTTCTAAAAAGTCTAATGGCTTACCTTTAATCTCTAAACCTAATATTGAGAGACCTATTGCGAATATGGCGTAGCCTATCATTTGAGAAATAAATATTGGCGCCCCAATTATGCACCGCTACATAATACCCAAATAAGTAAGCGCTTAGGGAATAGAATACACCGTAAGTCACTGCCCATGTAAATCCAGTTGCTGTATGCCTTATCCTAGTTGGGTAAACAACTGGCAAGTACGCAGGCATAAATCCCCAAGCAGTTTGGAAGAAATAAGTCGCCTATATGCGCTAATATTGGCATTGGTCTCTTATACGTCATGCTAACATCCCTCAGTCTTTTTATTGCCTCGCCCCAACCAATTAATCCCTCGTCAGTAATCACCTTAACGTAAACTGCCGTGAAGCCATGACTTATTTTTGATGCCACATCCTCATAAAAACCCTGAAGCCCGTGACAGGCTTGCCCACGTATGCCTTGGCCACGTATGTGATTACGTCAGTTATCTTCATGTAATCCCCATGAATACCTTAAGCAGCCCTTAATAACTCATTATACTTACACGTTTTATTCATTATGAGTGTTATTACTTTAATATTTAGGCATATATCCTTATATGGTCATGAACTTACCTAATGAGTGGGTCGAGAAGGGTGACGCGTTTTTAAAGGATGCTGAGGGTCATATTCAGGATGGCCTTTATTGGCTCTCGTGCTTTGAGGCCCAGCAGGCGGCGGAGCTTTATCTAAGGGGTTTTTATTGGCGAAGACGGGCGCATATCCATTCACGCATGATCTAGCTGAGTTGCTCAGGGTTATTAAGTCGTTGGGTGTTGATGTTCCAGTGGAATTGTACGTATATGCTGATGCCCTGAGTGGCGAATATACGTTGGCTAGGTATCCGGGCAGGAAGCCGAGGGTTTATAATGGGGATACCGCAACTAGGTGTGTTGAGTATGCGAGAAGACTTATTGAATTCGTTAAGTCGGCTTCTAAGGACCCTGGCTAGGTATGTTGAGGATGGTGATAAGACTCTCAGAGAGTACGTAAATAGGTTGGTTAGGGAGGTTCCCGAGAGTACCGTCGTGCTCTTTGGTTCTAGGGCTCGTGGTGATTACCTACCTAATAGCGATTATGATGTTGCGGTTATACTTAGGCAGGTCTCTGACGTGCATAGTGAGTTATTGAGACTTCGCTCATTAAAGCCCGAGGGTTTATTCCTAGACCTAACCATACTTAGCATTGATGATCTTGATGACCTAGTCATTAGGGAAATGCTAAGGGGCTGTAGGCTGCTTTATGATGGCTTAGGTATAAATAATAAGCTTGGATGTAGGTCGTCGTAATTTTACGACTGAATAATCTCTAGCACTGTCTTTATATCGTCATGAGTCCACGTGTATGCCTCCTGATAATTACTTAGGTTAGCTCTCTTTGTTATTAACTTGGCGGGCCAATTGTTGAATTCATCCTTAGCCCTCCTCAGGTGCTCCAGGGCCATTTCAAAGTGCTTGATGCCCGCGTTTACGGAACCAACGATTACCTTATTATTAAGCACAACGCTAGTCATTAATTCGCCAAGATTGCCCAGGGAGCCACCGCTTGGGTATACGCCTAGCAGGACATACACGCCGTTGGGTGCTACGTGCTTAAGTCCCTCATTAATCACCTGTGGTGATCCAGTGGCCTCAATCACGACATCAAACTCTCCGCTTATCTGTTCAGCTACCGAGTCTATGTATGTACCGCCAAGTTCCTTAACAAGCCGCGCCTTTAGGCTATCCGGCGGCCTGGTTGCCGTCGTTACGGTGTTAAGGCCCATTAATCTCAGGACCATCGTGGCCAATAGACCCACGGGACCAGCGCCAAGTATTAATGCCGTCTTTGGCTTCCATTCGAACCTTGCCTGCCCAATCCTCATGGCCATGTCAATACCCTTCTCAACCACCGAAAGCGGCTCAGTAAGTACAGCAATATCGGTGATTTCCTTAGGTACTCTAACTAAATATTTGGCATCAGTCACTGAGTATTCTGCGGCATGCCCGTGTAATCCCCAAATCCCATGCTCCAGGTAATGGCCAACGGGACAAAAATCCACTGGTAAGTCACAGTTCAGTGGTCTCCTGACTGTCGGTACGACTACGTCGCCGACCCCCACATTATCAACCCCATCGCCGAGCTCGGCGACCTCAGCCACAGCCTCATGACCAAGAATAAGATATTGACTACCCTCAGGTGCCTTGCCGTATCTACCCTCGATAATTTCCTTATCGGTACCGCAAACACCAACCCGAATTGGCCTTAGCAGTACCTGGCCATTTCCAGGGCTTGGCTTAGGAACATCCCTTAGCCTTAAGGATTCAGGTATCCCGGGAATTACTGTAACTGCCTTCATATGTTTTATTAGAGAAATATGGCAGTATATAAGTATAGGGTTTTCTGTATTACGGGCCTCTCATCAGTACTATCCTTTCATCTCCATCCTTTAGAATCTTCTTTACACTATCGTAAACCTCATCCACGAATATAGGCCTACCGGTTAGCTTAATGACCTTATGCTTAATCTCAATACCTGTCTTCTCCCTAATCACACCGGCGGCCTGGGCGTCATAGTTGGATTCAATATCGATTATTAACTGCCCCCTGCTTAGTACGTTCTTTACGAACTCTGTCGGGAATGGTATAAACATCTTAAGTTGCAGGAAGTTCACCCTATAGCCTTCCTTGCTCAGCATGTTTATGGCATCAAGAATAGCCCCCTTTGTTGATCCCCAACCGACTATAGTTATGTCCGCAGTCTCAGGTCCATAAAGCCTAGCTCTATCCTCAATGGGTATTTCCCTATCCGCCAATTCTAACTTCTTCATCCTCTTCTCGTACATTTCCGTCCTCGTGACCACGTCCTCAGTTATGTGTCCAAATTCATCGTGCTCATCGCCGGTCAGCCAAAACACCGGTCCTAGTCCAGGTATCGACCTTGGTGATACTCCATCCTTAGTTATCCTAAACCTCCTATAGTCATTCTCATCCTTAGTAACTATCAATCCCCTATCAATCTTCAACTTACTCTTATCTATATCCCAAATAACAGTAACGTAGGAATTGGCGAGGGCCTTATCGACAAGGTGAAATACGGGCATTTGATATCTCTCAGCCCAGTTCAATGCCTTAAACGCATCCTCAATAGCCTCCCTATGATCACCGGATGCTATGACTATCCTTGGGAATTCACCATGGCTCATATGCATAACGAACCTAAGATCTGCCTGGCTATTTCTTGTGGGCATACCAGTACTGGGTCCGCCTCTCTGATAATGCGTTATTACCACGGGGACCTCATTCATACCAGCAAATCCAACCCCCTCAACCATTAGGCTTAGACCAGGTCCAGATGTTGCGGTTGCGGATCTAGCCCCAGCTATTCCAGCACCTATTGCCATGTTTATTGCCGATATCTCATCCTCAGTCTGTACAACAACAATACCCGCCTTCTCAAGCGCCTTGGCTTCCTCGGTGACTGGGTCGAGGCTTACAGTATCGTGCGCCTCGATGAAGGTGGATTCATCAGCTGCCGGTGTTATTGGATAGTATGTTTGGAACCTTAGGCCACCGAGTATTTTCCCTATTGCAACGGCCTCATTACCGTTAATTATTATAGCCCTAACATCCCTCTTGATCGGCGTTAATGTTATATTGGATTTAATGGGCTTTGCATACTCATAAACAACCTCCACAATCGCCTTATTATACTCAAGCAGCTTACCCCTCCTTCCAGTAAATACGTCCTCGAGACCCTTAAACACGTAGTCAATGGGTAACCCCATTATTGATGTTGAGTATGCTGTCATGACAACGTTGGAATACCTGCCAATGAGGGATGGTAAGTCAACATCATGCAGTCTCTTCCTGACCTCCTGTAAGAGATCGGCATAATGTAGGACTAGCACATTAACGCCATTACTCCTGAGATAATCAATTATACCCTTAACCGTTGGTTCGATACCAGCCTTGCTGAGGAATTCCCTAAGTCTCTCCTTAAGTTCATCCTCCATGTATTGAAGTTGGTCAAGCTTCGTGTTGAAGGTTGATGAATCAACTATCACGTAGCCACCACGCTTAATATCCTGGAAATGCGTAAATACGGTCTCTGCATCAAGGGCTACTAAAACATCTATCGGGCTTAATAAGCCACCCCTTGGTTCATCGCTGACCCTAACCATGAAATAGCTATGCCTACCTTTAATGTTTGAGAAGTATTCCCTATCGCCAATCACGTAATAGCCAGCCCTAGCCACAGCCCTCATGAATACATTGGCGCCAGTATCTATACCACCACCTTGAGGACCCCCAATAACCCACATTATGTCCGTTGGCATTGAAGTAAAGTTCTCAAGACCTATTTATTAACTCTTCTCCTATTGTAGAAGATAAACTAACAAGTCGAGCTAAGGTCTACATAATGAATACATAGAAATGCATAAGTATATTGTCGCATTAGATATAATTAAGGTCTTATTAATATCTTGCCTATTCTAGAATTATTCCTTAAATATTCCAAGGCATCACTAAACTTATCCAAGGGATATGTGGCAGCTATAATAGGCTTCACAGACCCATTGTTTAATAGCTTAAGGGTTTCAGCAACGTCAGACCTGTTGGACCTAACATTGCCTATTATGGTTATGTCCTTCATAATCACATAGCCCAACCTAAGTGGATAATTCTCATCAGGTTTCACATTACCAATAAGCACTAACCTACCACCGGTACGTAAGCTCCTCATGGACTCCTCCATGGTTGGTGTACCGACAGTCTCCACAACCACGTCAGCACCAACATCATTAGTCAACTCCTTAACAACCCTACTAAACCTCTGCTCGGTAACTACCTCATCGGCGAATTGTTTAATGAAAGATGCCTTCTCCGGAGATCTAGTTACAGCGATGACCCTAGCACCAAGAGCTCTTGCTAGTTGAATTGCATGAATACCGACACCGCCACTCGCGCCAGTAACAACAACAATTTCGCCATGCATTAACCCGGCTCTCTTCAGTCCTTTGTATATCATGGCTATTACGCAAGGGACAAGCACGGCTAATTCATCGGGTACGGAATTGGGTACCTTAATGAGGGCATTTGCGGAGACCCTAGCATATTCAGCGAAGAAGCCATCAATGTTCTCACCATAGCTAAGAGCATTTACACAATACGCATCTAAGCCACGTAAACAAAACTCGCAGGTACCATCCGGCTCATGAAGCAATGGTACAACCCTATCACCAGGCCTGAACCTAGGATCCCTGGACTCAACAACAGTACCCACAGCCTCATGACCAAGAATAACTGGGTACTTCATACGTGGATAATAACCAGACAACTGAAGCAGGTCTCGGTAGCATAGGGCTGCGTAATTAATTTTAATCAGCACATCACCCTCATTAATCTTAGGCATAGGTACATCCCTGACCTCGTACTTACCCTTCTCATAAACAACTAAGGCCCTCACATATTGTACAGGGACAGGCTGATTAATAAAATGTATCTATGGAATTTAAAATATGAAAACCTGATATCCTTGGTCAACGAACATGGAAATATCCTCATGATGCTCCTCATCCCCTATTAACCTAATCCTAAATGCGGTTAATTTATCCCGAATATTGAGATGAGGTGGACTGGCGCAATAACCGCATACACCGTATATTATGCCCTCCCTATACGCAGCCTCATAGGCAGGTCTTAAGCCCTTATACGGGCTGTCAGAGATTGGGATCTTTGAACCTAAACCATCGAAATACACCAATACGTCATGGCCCTTGTGTTTTAGTTGTACGGCATAATGAAGTGCATGGGCTGCCTTTATGGCTTCGGATAAATCCTCAGGGTTACTTAGTATTACAAATGCGTACTTACCCATTGGTCATCGCCATCATGTCGTTTAATAAGACTTGTTAATTAGTTCATGAGATAAGAAGTGGAGTTAAATAGTCGATTTATTGAGAAACACCTCCTGTATTGACTTCAACCTTAGCCATCGAGTAATCCTCAGGCTTCATATTATACAGCTCATCAATCAGGTAAACCTTAAGTGTCGCTGGGCCATTAGCCCTTCTTTCCGCCTTCTCGGCAGCAATCTCAAAGGTGACTAGGCCCTCTATGGATGCCGTGAAGAAGTCCCTATTAACGGCCATGAAGCTAGCGATCACTGAACCAACCATACAACCGCTCCCTGTTATATACTGTAGCATGGGCGTCCCATTACTAATAACCGCACCCCTCTTACCGTCAGATACGTAATCCCTGGGTCCTGTGATTACAGCTGTGACACCATACTCCCTAGCCAATTTCTCGGCAATGTCGAGACTAGCCTCGCCAAGGGAGTCAACACCCTTAACCATGCCAGACACGCCCGCCAGTGCCATCATCTCACCACCATTTCCCTTAAGCACACTGACCTCAACCTCATTAAGAATCCTAAGTACGGTCTCGGTCCTAAGCCTAGTCGCACCTGCACCAACTGGATCTAAGAGTACGGGTACGTTATTCCTACTTGCCGCCTTACCTGCTAATATGAATGACTCTATCCACCTATCATCAAGTGTACCAATGTTTATATACAGAGCGTCAGCCTTAGCAGCCAACTCCTCAACCTCCTCCCTCGCATGAGCCATGATTGGTGATGCACCAACAGCAAGCGTTACATTAGCCGCATCATTCATCACTACGTAATTCATCAAATGATGTATAA
>JAGDXB010000114.1 GCA_023256215.1 Vulcanisaeta sp.
AGAAACTATGCTGAGAAGGGGTATGGTGATAAGGTTCCGTGGCTTGGCCCCTGTTATTAATACCTTAAGGTTATTAATTGGGATGTGGAATTCTTACTGATGGGTCATGTGCGGGTTAATGTGAGGATTGGTAATGTTGACCTCAGTAAGGTGGTTGAGGTTAAGGCTTTGGTCGATACTGGGGCTACTTTAACGGTAATACCTAGGTCATTAGCCAATGATCTTGGATTGAGTATTACAGGGAAGTCAAGGGTTGAGACTGGGGCTGGTGTTATTGAGGTTGATAGGTCCAGGGCTTGGGTGGAAATTGAGGGTAGGGGTGAGGTTGTCCCTGTTCTTGTGTCTGATATAATTGATAAAGTTTTGATAGGTGTAACAACACTTGAGGTTCTTGAGCTCGAGGTTGATCCCCTGACTGGAAAATTAAAGGAGAGAACATTATTACTTTACTAGGGTAATTCTACGGTGGGTTATAAACCAATTGAAATTTTGGAATATAACGATATTATTTTAAACTTTGATGATTCAAAAATATTGCCGATAAATACATCATGCTATTCCTAATGCCTCGAGTATTGGCTTACCAATTGCTCTCCTAAACCTAAGCAGCATTCCAAATATAACTATTGCAAAGCCAAAGGCGGCGACTAAATCCCCGATCATCCTAAGCCACACAAACTCATCAGCTAACGGAAGCTCCCAAAAGCCGAGGTGCCCGCTTGGTGTTATTATAGTCTTTATGAACCAATAACCATAATTAAGTTCATACATGAATTGAAGGACGCCTAGGGGAAGCAATGATAATAATACACGTCGGGCGCGGTTTTAGAGGCCTTATTCCATAAGTATGATACGTAGCCTAGTATTGCCGTTATTAATATAAGCCACAATGTGCCTTGCGTCGTCACATCCCTACCCTGAGCACCTATTATAAACCACCACGGTGATGGAATCAACCGAAGATAACTAGCCCAGATACCAAGTAAGGTACCGACGGAGACTAATACGCCGATAACCAATACCGTAAGTACCTGCCTTCTAGTTATGTTTAGTCCGAAGTAAGGAAATACGAAGAACGAGAAGGCTATCCACGTCACAGCTATCCAAAGTACAGCCAATGTATAGTGAAGAGCCCTACTAACATTGAAGGGTAGTATGGGTATTAAGTTAATGCCGTATAACGATATATCAACATATAGATGCATCGTGTATGCACCAAGAAGTCCCTGAATTCCAAGGGCTATCCCAGCAAGCAGGAAGGCAAGTAAAGTGAGCCTCTGAGCATCGTTAGGTGGCGGTAATTGCACGCTTAACCTAGGCTCATTCCAGTAATCCATTAATTTAAGGACAACATAGCCAGCCATGGGCATCACTATAATCATAATCGTGAATAAAGTAATCCAGGACGCATAAGTCACATTGGCGCTAGGCTCAATGAGACCGGGCATGTACGGGAAGCCGTTGGCATAGCCTTGCATAGCGATCATGAAACTCCACGTAAAATAAGCAACAAGGTCCTTAACTACGGTCTCATTAGTTATGAGGTCAGGCTTTAGCCTAAATTGTTCGGATGCTGGTCCAAGCATCCAGGAATAGAACTTAACAGCGTTATAGAATCCCTGGGCGAAGTCGTTGCTAACCACAACAACATCGCCCCTGGGGGTTGGATCCACCTTAATTGGCATTAGCTCCTGCCTTATCGCCGCCATAGCACTCGCATTATCCTGGGACACCGCGTCAAAGCCCAGGTAATGTGCTGTTGTATCCTCATAGATCCTCAGTGTGTATGATGTGAAGTCAATACCGAAATAACTGCCCATACCAAGTATTGAGCCGTAATCCATAAGTCCATATTTCTGGAAATAGTACTTGCCCATGACCACGTCGTTGTATGTAAACAATACCGTACCATTCTCAGTAACCACGGCTGTAGGTATTGGGGGTAAATGTGTAAATGTGTACCAAGCCATCACGCCGTATGCCGCATACACGAATATTGTGACCGCGAGTACGACCTTAGGCCATACAGACCTACTATTACTCATACAGGTCAAATAGATTGATTGATAAGGTAGATATATCTCATCAATCTAAGGGTTCAGGTGGTCTACGAGGAATAACTATGATCATATTTAAATTTAAATATGTACATATGTATTCTTAATGAGTACTGTACCTTAATGTACTTAGTAGATGCATAATTCATATTTATAATTAACAATGTATATTTATAACTTGAAAAGCCTTAAATACTATCTCATAAAGAAATACTCCGTATGAGCGAAAGTGAAGAAGAATTTATACCGCACGCAATTCATACCTGGATTGGCTATCTTAAGGTTCGTGGTATTGTCGTAATTAAGGATGAAGGCGCCAGGTATGGTCCGTACTCTAGGGATACGGAGAGGAGACTTAAGGAGGCCTTATCAACCTATGGTTGGGTTTATTGCGTTGATTGTAAACAACCAATTTTTGATCTTAGGGAGGCTATGGAACATGCTAAGCATGGTCATCTTTTAACTAATCGCTTTATGCCTGATGAGGTTGCGCCTGAGGAGGTTCCAATGGTCAGTTAAACTAGTTTAATAATTAAAATGATTACCATGAGCTATTTCTTAAAATCATTAATCAAGCTTATAAGTTAAAAGAATGGTTGATGGAAAGGATTTTTATTTTCCTTAGAGATATATTTTGATGTTCATACAGCATGTTGCCTGAGAAAGTGGGGAAGCCCTGGAAGAATTTAGAGGAGAATGTAGCCGTGGGCTTTGCGTGTCTCTCCATCGTGGGTTTTGCATACACAGCTATACTCTTTGGAATGCCATTTACTAGGTGCTATAATTAATATATTGAATGATGAGGAATTGAGAAAGGAACTCAGCAATGAGTGTAAATAATAAAATCAATAGTGCGGTATTGCGTATTATTTTTATTTTATTGTACTCTAATGATCAACACCCTTGGACTACGACGGCTCATAAGAATCCTCGGAATTGTTATCTATATATTAAATCTATTTAGAATAATCAATAATTTAGAATCATAATTTAGCTGGTCTTTAAACAACGCTTTTTATATACTGACTAGCCATTCACCGTGAGCAAGTATGTGGTACGTAATGGGTGATATGCATGAACGAGCTTAGGTACATACTTGGTGGTCCTCAGGGAGGTGGGTTAGAAACGACGTCAGAGGTGCTTTCGTGGGCTTTTGCGTATTCTGGCTATGGTGTTATTTCTGATAGGGAGTATTTCTCGAATATTAAGGGTCGTCATAGCTATGTCCATGCCACTGTCTCAGCCGTAGAACTGCCTAGGCATCTTACCTATCCCGTCGATATCGTGGCTGCCATGGATGCCGAGACCGTTTTTACACATTTTGGTGACCTTAGGGAGGGTGGTTATTTGATATATAATAGTGATGATGATAATACGAACTTCACGAGCATACCTAGCATGGAGAAGGAGCTTAAGGAGAGACTGGCTAGTGAGTTTAAGGCTCTGGGTCTTGATGGTACGGTTAAATCGGTGGTTAAGTACCTGCAGTCAAGTAAGAAGGTTAGGGTTGTTGGTTTAAGTTTTAAGGAGCTCCTCATGGAGATCCAGAAGCGTGAGGGTATTGTTCCTTCGCAAGCCTCTAGGTACATAAGTACGATACTTGTCGGTGCCGTTGCCGCAATAACAGACATAAGTAATGAAGGTCTTGATTATAGTCTAAGGAGGAGGTTTACGAGGGAGGACTTATACAGGCATAATAGGACCATGGCAAACATCGTAATTAGCATTGTGAAGAGCCAGTTCGGTTCTGAGTTGAAGCTTGAGCAACCCAGGATAAAGGTCGGGAGCGTATTAGTTGCCAGTGGCAATGACGTTATTGCCATGGCAAAGATAGTAGCTGGTGTCAGGTTCCAGGCTTATTACCCGATAACACCAGCAGCCGATGAGTCCTTCACCCTTGAGGAGTACGAGACATTGGGAGGTGATGGCGCAATAATAGTGTTTCAGACGGAGGATGAGTTAGCGGCCATAAATGCCGCGATAGGCGCTGCCTTGACCGGCGTAAGAAGTTCGGTAGCTACGAGCGGACCTGGCTTTGACTTGATGGTTGAAGGTCTCGGCTGGGCCGGTCAGAATGAGGTTCCTGTTGTGGTGACGTATTACCAGAGAGGTGGCCCAAGCACTGGTCAACCAACTAGGGGTGGCCAGAGTGACCTTTTATCATCAGTATTCGCATCCCATGGTGAGTACCCAAGGATTGTGCTGGCGTCTGGTGACCATGAGGAGGCATTTTACGATACAATAGACGCCTTTAATTACGCAGAGACTTATCAAGTACCCGTTATTCACCTGGTTGATAAATTCTTGGCGAACACCATAGCCACGATACCAATGCCTAATCTCGATAATATAAAGATAACGAGAGGAGTATTAGCACCTAAGGGTCTTAAGGAATATAAGAGGTTTGATTTGTCAAGCATCATATCACCAAGGGCCTTTTTAGGGGATTACGTGATGTGGTACTCAGGCGATGAACATGATGAGAAGGGGCACATAGATGAGGACCCAGTCATTAGGATCAGGATGTTCGATAAGAGGATGAGGAAGCTGGAGCTTATAGAGAAGGAAATACCTGAGGAAAGAAGGTATTCGTACTTTGGTCCTGAGAAGCCAGACATATTGCTGGTTGGTTGGGGGTTTGTTAAGGGCGTTGCTTTAAAGGCCATTGAAGAGTTAGGTAATGAGGGTGTTAAGGTTGGTTATTACCACATTAGGATGTTCATACCATTCCCAAAGGAATCAATAACTAAATTGGCTAGGGAGGTTGGCGCCGATAACCTAATCGCTGTGGAGCATAATTATCAAGCTCAGGCATCAAAGTTGGTGGCTATGAATACGGGCATTGTTGTTAGTAAATCTATCGTTAAGTACACGGGGAGGCCTATGTATGTGCATGAACTTGTGAATTCGATTAAGAACATAATGAAGGGTGGTGTTAGGGAGGTGATGAGCTATGGCGCGTAAGCTCACGATAAATGATTTAAAGACTGACGTTTGGGTTGATTGGTGCCCAGGCTGTGGTAACTTCGGTATTTTATCAGCCATGTATCAGGCAATTGCGGAGCTTGAGCTTGAACCTGAGAAGACAGTGGTCGTTTCTGGAATTGGTTGCAGCGGTAAGATCGCACACTTCATAAATGTCACTGGCGTGCACACACTGCACGGCAGATCACTGCCCTATGCCGAGGGTATAAAACTGGCGAACCCCGACCTCACGGTACTCGTTAATGTTGGCGATGGCGACCTACTCGGTATAGGCGCCGCGCACTTCGTTGCACTAGGTAGAAGGAATGTGGACCTAGTGGTTATAATGCATGATAACACCGTATATGCACTAACTAAGGGTCAGGCAAGCCCAACACTAGGTAGGAACTTGCAACCTAAGGCCTTACCAAAGCCTAATATCCAGGATGCGGTTAATCCAATAGGTCTTGCAATAGCTGCGGGCTATACATTCATAGCCAGAGGTTATGCAGCCAGGGTTCAGCATCTGAAGGAGCTAATTAAGAAGGCCGTTCAGCACAAGGGTGCTGCCTTCATAGACGTGCTTCAGCCCTGCGTCACGTACGACAATATACATACCTATGACTATTACAATAAGAGGGTTTATGATATAAATGAGGAGGGTTGGGACCCAGTTGTGAAGAGTCCTGAGGAGTTTCCAGAAAAGGCTTCCCAAGCATTGATAAAGTCCTATGAGAGTGATGGTAGGATACCAATAGGAATATTCTTAATTAATCCGCATGTGCCGACGTTCGAAGAGAGGTACTCGCAGAGGATACCGAGCTATCTAAAGGTGCCACCTGCCAGGGAGCCCATAGAGGTTGGCGGTAAACCCGTGATAACTACGGAGAAGTTTAAGGAGATATTTAAGAAGTACGTCATTGAGTACAGGTGATTGATTAAACATCTTATTTAAAATCAATACTTATTCATTTAAAGGTATGTGTGTCCGCAATCTTTATATTACTCCAGGGTAATATCTACGTAATGTCATTATACTACGATTTAGTACCTACGGGAATTCCAGGGCTTGATGAGGCAATTGGCGGTGGCTTGATTAGGGGTAGGACGTACCTAATCAGTGGCGAGACAGGTACAGGCAAGACCTTGCTATCTCTATCATTCCTAATTAACGGCATTTATAGATATGGTGAGCCGGGTATTTACGTGTCTGTTGATGAGACATACGACCAATTAATGAACGGTGTTAGGAGGTTTGGTTGGGATCTTGAGGCACTTAGGGAACAGGGTTACCTAGAGGTCTTAATACCTGAGATGGACATTATTGAGAAAATTAGGGAGAAGGACCCAATAACAGTGGCTAAGTCCCTGGTATACACGATAGCGGATTACGCAAAATCTCTAGAGGCCCAGAGGCTCGTTATAGACCCAATAGCACCGTTAGTCACATTAGAGAAGGACGTCCAGGTACTTAGGGAGTACATTAGGGCGTTGGTCATGGGTATTGAGAGGGAGGTTGGCGTAACAACAATAATAACAACAGAGATACCCACAGGAGCTAGGATGATCTCTAGGTATGGCGTTGAGGAATTCCTGGCTGCGGGAGTCTTCGTAATGGGACTGGCGCAGACCACAGAAGGCGACTTCAAGAGGTACCTATTCATTAGGAAGATGAGGTGGCAAGCGGTACAACCAACAATACTCGAGGTAGATATACAACCAAAGGTGGGTATAGTCGTTAAGGGACCGCTTAAGGATGTACATATTCCATTCTACGCATTAATGCTTTAACCATTATTTCTAAATTTAGTTAAATATTAATATCACGTTACCTATCACGTTTACCTTCTATGAACTCCACAAGCCATTGATAAGCCACGTCAGGTGGTGCATGTACTGGTGGATTCTTGAAGGCCCATGCTGATAAGCTAATGAGTGGCCCTCCTATTTCTCTATCCATTGCTAGTTTCACGGTCCTAACAATGTCTATCATCATACCAGCATTGTTAAATGGGTCATAGACCTCCAGATCAACCCTGATCCTAATCGGTACATTAGCGAAACCCCTAGCCTCAATGAGCATATGGGCAATTTTCCTACTGCCTAGGAAGTTTATGTATGCCACTGGCGATATGTAGGCATCGAAATCCTCGCCCTCAGCCATCTTCTTAACAGCTTCCGTCTTTGTCCTTTCCTTCTGGCCCTTTCTGTACATAAGGTTCAGGAAGTCAGGTGTACCACCAACGTTTAATTGGTACGTACCCTCAATCCTAACACCCCTAAGAGCCAATAATCTAATTATTGTTTTATGAAGAACCGTTGCGCCAAGCTGATTCTGAACATCATCGCCAGCGAGTGGTAATCTTGATCTTTCAAATCTTAACTGCCAATCCTTCGATGCTGCTATTATGGAAGGCATGGCATTCACAAACGCAACCCTACTTCTAAGTGCTGCCTCAGCATAGGCCTCGCTGGCCTTCTGAGCACCTGTGGGTAAATAGTTAATTAGAATGTGCGCATTCGTACTCTCCAACTCCCTAACAACATCCTCTATAGAGCCCTCAACCACGGGTATGAATGAATCCCTTAACTGCTCAGCAACACCATCAAGTAGGGGCCCAGCCCTTACAATAACGCCTAATTTACCAACATCTATTATCTTAAGTGCATTATTCGGTGGTGTAAATATTGCCTCACCAACATCCTTACCCACCTTGCGTGAATCCACATCAAAGGCTGCCACAACCTCTATGTCGGTGGGTTCATATGGGCCAATCCTCCTGAAGGTTAATCCTACTGGTTCTGGCTCTATCTCACAGTATTTAAGCCCCTGGATGAAGGCTGAGGCTGTATTACCAACACCTGCTATTGCAACCCTAATGCTTGACTTCATCATTTCACGTATATTAACAGCTATTAATAAACATTTCTACCAATCAATTTCACTTACCACGTAACACAACACCTAAAATCAGCAGCACAACACCGACAATGCCAACACCAAGACTTAAAAATGTCGATACCGCCAGAGGCATCAGTGATGCGGTATCTATGGTACCGTAAGTATAGTAAATGGTAAGACTTTCACTATAATTATTCACTAGGTAAAGCGCTCCAGAACCTGTCGGTGGCGAGTAAACGACCATGTACTGCTCATCCACAGGTATGTTATTCATAATTAATCCAGTGTTTGTGGTGGTTACGATGTTTAATGGCTTTCTCAGTGTATCGTTGTATATAACTACAATAGCAATACCCGAACTAGCATTTCCAATACTTATTGACGAGCCAGGCTTCATTACAGCCTCACTGCGTATTCCAGCAACTATTGAGGCTAGGTTACTTGTAACGCCTGAGCTTAGGTATACCCCTATAAAGAATATTACTATGGCGAGAACTATGAGAGCCGCGCCAGCTATTAGTAATCCCTTCCTCATTGCTTTGATACCTAGGATGAAGTATTTAAGGAATTCTCACTTGCCAAGTTTGGGATTGGGCAATGTTTATAGCGATTGAGGGCATTGATGGTGTTGGTAAGTCTACCGTGATTTCATTGCTGAAGGAGAGGCTTATGAGTTCGGGGTTTAAGGTATACACTACATCAGAGCCATCTCAATCACCGATTGGCAGGTTGATTAGGGATTGGTTGCTTAAGCAAGGTTCAAATGTGGCTCACCCATCAATTTTTGCGCTGCTCTTTGTGGCGGATAGGACTCAGCATTATTACGGTGAAGTAAAGCCTATGCTTGATAATGGATACTTAGTCATCAGTGAGAGGTATATGGAATCAACGCTCGCCTATCAAGGCGCAATGGGTTTACCCACGGATTGGCTTGTGGAACTTCATAGGTTTGTACCCAAACCGAACCTAACGGTGATACTTGACGTACCCGTTGATGTGGCGATAACCAGGTTAAGAGGCAGGCGTGAACTTGAGGTGTTCGAGGTCAATAAGGACTTTCTGAGTAAGGTTAGGGATATTCTCCTCAATAGAGCTCGTGCAAATGGTTATCCAGTGATTAATGCTGATAGAAATGTCGATGTCGTTGTTGATGACGTGTACGAATTAATAGTTAGTGCATTAAGGAGGTAGCTTAAAAAGGCGCATGTTTGGCTATTAATATGTCATGTCTGTAAAGATGATCGACATCACAAATAAAGAGCCCGTCTATAGGGAGGCTGTGGCTAAGGGCTTTTTGAAGGTTGATGAGGATACCATGGGCGAATTAATGAAGATCGGCGTTAGTGGGCTTGGTAATGCCGCCGCCATAGCCAAGATCACGGCAATCAATGCCGTAAAGACTGCGTGGAAGTACGTACCACTGCTTCATCCCGTGCCTATCACGTATGTAGAGACTAAAGTTCGCTATAGTAAAGACGGCATTGAAATGGCCGTCTTAGCACGTACAAAGGCTCAAACCGGCGTTGAAATGGATGCCCTCTTTGGCTTATTTACGGGTTTACTTGCGGCTTGGAATACAATTAAGGGTTGCAGCAGGACATGCACACCTGAGTGGGTTACTAACTTCATGGGTAAGCAGGTACAGACCTGCGGTTCTAGCCGTGTTGATGGTATGTACGACATAAGGGTCGTTAGTAAGGTTAAGTCTGAGGATAGCATCAATCTAGGCCTTGATGATTTTGAGGACAATGCCGGTGGTGCGCCCGTTATAACCATGTTTGACGTCACTACAGAACCTACATACTACGGTGAGGCATCGGCAAGGGGCTTCATCAAGCTTAGGGAAGATACTGTGGAGTTAATTAGGCAGGGTAAGGTCGAGAAGGGCGACGTTATCACGGTAGCTAAGGCTGCTGCGATAATGGCTGCGAAGAAAACCTGGGAGGTATTGCCATTAGTTCACCTTAATTACTTGACCTACGTTAATACGGATGTTAAGGTTGTGGAGGATGGCGTTGAGATAACCGTGGATACCCGCAATGTATCTAACACCGGCTCCGCAATGGAAGCCGTCTTCGCAACAGGTGTTGGATTGTTAACTGTTTGGGATATGGTTAAGAAGTATGAGAAGGATGAGAAAGGTCAATACCCGTACACCGTTATTAAGGAAATCAAGGTGCTGAAGGCATTAAAGACACCAGCCATTTAAGCATAGACATCCTTTATAACACGTTCAACCTCCTCCACATCCTTAACCGTATCAACGGACTTCCAATACACATCCCTATAGATAACACCCCTAATCCTCTTCTCGCTGGCCAGTTTTGGGAAAGCTGTAACCTCAATATCGCCCTTATCAGGTAAATACCTGAAGATGTCCTTAGTAAATGCATAAACACCAGCATTAATTAGGTAATCAAGGAGCGGTTTCTCTCTAAATTCCGTTATAAATCCGTTATGGTCTACGTGAACTATACCGTATGGGCTCCTCATAGGCACTAGGGCTATTGTAGAAATTATGTCACTGCTCAGCTGTTCTATCAACGGCTTTATTGAAAGGTTGGTTATTATATCACCGTTAAGCACTATGAATACCTCGTCCTCAAGAAACTTCATGGCATTCTTAATGGCACCGCCAGTGCCTAACGGCTCCTCCTCAACACTGTAGAAGAGCCTAACACCGAATTTAGAGCCATCACCCATGACCTCAAAAACCTTAGTCCTTAGGTAACCCACCGCAAGCACGATATCTTTAATACCCTGCCTACTAAGCCACTCAATCTGCCATTGAAGTATTGGCTTACCACCAATCTCAATTAATGGTTTCGGTCTATCCAGCGTTAATGGCTGAAGCCTTTTACCAAATCCACCAGCTAGTATTAATGCCCTAACCATCAAAAACAGAAAAGTAAAAACCTATTAATGTATTAAGGTCTCATAAACCTAAATTTGAAGTTAAATTTATTAACTTAAACTCTAAGTTTATGAAGCTATGATCGAGAAGGCAATGGATGCGTTAAGGCAGGGCAAGATCATATTCATTCACGATTCAGATAATAGGGAAGATGAGGTTGATGCAGTAATAAGAGCTGATTTTGTCACGCCATCGGTAATAACATGGATGAGGAAGAACGCTGGTGGCTTAATATGCTTCGTAACAGAGGATACTGTGGGTAGACAATTGGGTCTAAACTTCATGAGCAACATTCTCCGTGATGTGGGCTTTAATGGTTTAGTAAAAAGGCCTGGTTATGGTGATGATCCAGCCTTTTCAATCTATGTTAATCATGTGAAAACAAAGACAGGCATTAGAGATAGGGATAGGGCTCTTACTATAACTAGGCTTGCTGATGTTATAAAGTTGGTAAATGATGGCAAAGTTGATGAGGCTAGGAGACTATTTAATGAGGAATTTTATGCTCCAGGACATGTGCCAATACTACTTGGTAGGATTGGGCGTAGGTTTGGGCATACAGAATTATCATTAATGCTCGCTAAAATGGCTAATGTGCCACCTGCCCTGGTTATAGTCGAGATGCTTAGTGATGATGGAGAGGCTTTGAGTAAGGATATTGTTGCTAAAATAGCCAATAATTTAGGTAGTATTGTTGTGGATGGTTATGAAATAATACAAGAGGCTAATAAGCGAGGTATCATTAGTACTTAGAGATGTATAACAGGTATTACTAATCTTACTAGTTTTATTAGAAATACTCACCGTATCTTTCACGTATTATTAATATATCTCATGCCTTGATATTGTTTAACTTCGAGTTGTCATAATTATCATAATATTTGCTATTTATAAAAAATCTATGTTAAATTTAGCGTATTGAGACCGATATATTTGTCCGTTGCATTTCCAAGCGATGTTTTTAAATACTCCCGAGTTAAGGCATTATTGACCAATATGGTCACACTAGAGGATCTCGCGAAGAAGGAATATGAGGTTGAGGGTAGGAGGTTGAAGCCTACTAAGGTTTGGAAGGTGCAGCCTAAGGGTAGGAAGGGCTTTGTGATGGCGTTGTTCAAGACGCCGGACGGAAAGACTGTCAGGAAGGTAATAGCCAAGGTAGACGAACAAGGAAACATAATAACCTAAGACCAAAACAAAAAATCAAAATAAAATCAAAACCACCTCATTCTTCCCCTTCTACTCCTCCCCTATAAAACCACAACAAAACTTTCACAAAACACCACTGAACGGGAATAAACACGAAAAATAATAAACACAACACCCAGAAAAATACCATGCAAAGCAAAGATACAAACCAACCGCTACTCACAAACATAAATGCAACCTGGGCAAAATGCAGAAAAAGGCGTGGCTGTATCGCGATAAGCGATATAA
>JAGDXB010000052.1 GCA_023256215.1 Vulcanisaeta sp.
GCCTTCCTCCACCTCGCGACTGCTCATAGGCTTCACAGTGGCACCCTCCAATTAAAATTTGAAGGAAAATTTTATAAATTTTGCTGTTACTTATAATCGTATGGAACAGATTGTTTTTAGGGGGGTCATAGCCTCGGCTGGTAGGGATAAGTATGGGGATCAAAGGTATGCAATATACATCCCGAAGAGTGTGAAGGGGAAGGCTGGGAAAATCACTGGTAGGGAGGTGATTGTAATTGTTATCTTGCCAGACGATGAGGAATAAATTGATAGGCTCTAAGGAAGCGCTTGAAAACTTCCAATTCGTTACAATAAATGGTAGGGTTGAGTTTGAAGATATCGAAAGAATTTCTAGGATAGCTTATTATTACTCAAAGGCCGTGAAGGCTGGGATTAACCTGGCTTTAAGAGGGGTTTCGCTAAACGATGCTGTTAAGGAGTTGTATAACATCATTCCCTACGCCTTTTACGCAGAAACTGCCTATAAGCAGGCCTTAGCCCTTGTTGAGAATAATGGTAATAAGGTTGAGGTTAGGAAGAGGTGGATTGCCTGTAGGGGGAGTAAGGCGGATAGGGGTAATAGGGGGATTAAGTTCCACGTTTTGGAAGACCACGTGGAAGTTAGGGTTAAAGACCCTTGGGGGTCTTGGATTTACGGAAAGGCGTACTTCGGTAAGAAGTACTTACCATTGCTTAGAGAGTTGGAGGATTTGGCGAATAAGAAGGAGGAGGGTTATGGTGCAGTGATTTCCTTTAAGGAAAGGCCAATGATACATCTCCAAATCCCACTCTGGTTGTACCTGAGACACTTCTCTTCACCGAAACCCTGTGGTTATGGTTTGATCGCCGGTTTTGATCTCAACAGTGACAGACTAAACGTGGTTGTGGTTAACAAGGATGGTAAAGTTGTTGCCATTAAGACTTTTTGGTATTCAGAAGTTACTAGACCAGGTTTTCCTAAAGGGAAGGCGAAGGCTTTACGTTTAAATGCTTTATCACAGGCCCTTAATTTCCTATCAAGGATTGGCGTTGATTACGCTGTTTTCGAGGACTTATTCCTAGTTAAGGGGAGGAGGTTCACGAGGAGTAGGAGCGGTAATAGGAAAATAACACGTTTCGCCAAGAGGCAGTTGCTAACCCACGGTGTTATTAAGGCATTGAGGCTAGGATTTAACGTCATCCTAGTTAACCCAAGGGGTACCACAAACTCAGAGGAGCACGATAGGGTAATGAGGGAGAAGGGATTTGATAGGCATACAGCCTCAGCCTACTTAATAACATTAAAAGGATTAGAAGCAATTAAAATAACGAATAGTTACGTAAATGTGCTACAGACACCCTCCTTAATGTGGTGGTAATCAGTTACATAACCAATACCCTCACTGCCATCCTCACCAACAACCTTAACAACAACCATATCATTGGCCGAACCAAAGTCGGGGATTTCAAGTCCGGACCTGAAGACTCGGACCTTGACCTCCTTGATCTTCACACTATTAATGTCGTAAAATGGGAATATAAATAATGTCCTTAACTAGTTTTATCTCCTTACTTGCTCAAATACTGTATAACCGCACTTACCGCATGCCCACCTAGGCACAGGTACCTTGTGATAAGCCATTACAGAGCCGCATCTAGGGCATATTCTCCTTAGGAACTTTATGGTTCCTTTATCGTAATCCACCTCATACCATGTATGTGCTCTAGCCTTTACTTCCTTGGGCATTCAGGCATGGTCCTAACACATCCCTTATAAGATTTTCTTTCCTCGGCGCGTAATATGAAATTAATAATCCTACCTACATCCTGGATATTAGGTATAGCATGAGTACTGCTATAACGTTAAATAGGGTTATTATTAATGCAGGTAATGATATCAGCATACCCATACCATTGATAGCCCATACATAGTAAACGGTTGTCATGAATAAACTCTCGATAAGGAGTATGACCGACAATGAGATAAGCATCTTCCCTAACCCTCTGAAGCCAATACTCGCGTAATTCCTTATAATTAATACTGTAATTAATGCCTGAACCACAGCCAACGCTATATCTATGTACCACATGACATGCATTACTCCTCACCCTCAATACCGAGGATTCTCATAACCTCCTCAATAACACTCCAATTCTTATCAAGCTTATCACTTATGAAGTAAGGCGCACCATAACTATTATTCATCTTCACAACGAGCCCGTTTCTCTCGAGAACCTCTAGATGGTGCATTATCGTCCTGTAATTAACATTTAGCGCCCTAGCCAATTGGTTAGGATTCATGGGTCTCCTCCTTAGGAGCATTAATATTTTCAATCTCATCGTCCCACCCCTCGTCCCTCCCAACAACCATATTAAAATCTTCTTTAAATCCCTCTCATACTCTACCATTAGCTCGACCATATACCCACTTAGTAACTTATAAGCTTTGGTCTCTTCTGTCTTCACATCTTGCTCAATTGCACTTGCCATATGGTACTGCCATCATTACTGTACGCTTTAATAAGGTGTAACGCACATGTGCATTATTGAAAGTGCAAGAGATTTGTAATAAAATTATAATGAATCTCGAAAAATCCCTTTTAATACCTTCGTACCCCAATGGTCAATGACGTCCAAAACCACAATAGGCATGGTGGTTGGGATAATAGTAATAGCGGTAGTGGCTGCCGTACTAATAACACTAACCTTAAAACCCACAAAGGCTCAGACAACATCAACTACACAAGCCACTCTATCCGCAAGCACCACTACTACAAATAGTGGTGGGTCAGGGCACGTACCAGAACTATATAAGGAGGACAGCGCTCTAGGCGTATTCTTCAATTTCCTCGATGGAATAGCGATAGAATCGCCATCAGATGTGCTGCCGTACCTATCACCAAGCTTCACAGCCTATATAAGCGGTGTTCCATTCCCAGGTACGTACGATTACGAGACCTTCAACTCAACATGGCTATCTGACTTCTTCAGCACCTATGAAACAGTGTACTTCTACACAACGGCATTACCCACAGTCATGAAGGTGGGTAATGATACGTTCCAGGTATCTGCCGTTGTTCAGTACTTCGTAGCACCAACCAACGATCCTGTCTATCTGCAGGTCTTCAATGCATCAGTAACTGCAACGATAAGGATAGTGAACGAGACGCCATTAATCACGCAATTAACGTGGGTTGGCAATGAACTATCACCATCAGCAGTAATAGCGGGCTACCCATCACAACACACCCTGGAGGCCAATGTAGTTCTTGAGGAGTTCCTATCCCAAATAAATGGTATGGGTGCTGAGTTTCCACCAAGTGTGATAGCCCAGTACTTTGCGCCAACAGCCACGTTGACAGTAGAGGGCCAGCTACCACCGGGGCTTATGGGTGGTACGTACCAAGGCATTAACAGTATTGAGGGCTTCTTTAACACTTGGGACAGCTACTTCATATTTGTGGCTGATTACGTGCAGAACCTGCTGGCTAATGGCACGGCAATACCACCCGTGGTATCAATAACACTAAACCCAAGCGAGGGCGTTGCCACGGTGACGGCCAACGACACGGTGTTCCTAGGGTGGGTAGCACCGGGTCAGAAGGGTTACCCAGCACTTTATGACATGCATGTGAGCATAGCAGCCTACTTCATGTATAATCCATCAACCTCCATGTGGCAAATAACCAATGAGACCATGGACTTCACACTGGTGCCCTTAGAAAGCGATACAATGTCGGAGGTAGGGTTTGGCGCGCCATACTATGGCAACACACCAGCGTTTGTTGTAGTTGGTGGAGAGACTGTTACTGTCAATGCAGCATCAGGACAAAGCTACACATTGCAGGTGGGCAATATAAAGGTGGTAGTTCCACCAGGTACATATGCGGAGTTTACCAATGGAACAATGCTGAGCACATACAACTTTAGCCTAGTGCTAATGGCCGACTACGACATACCACCACCGCCAAGCCCGAGCGGTTACGTGCCAATATACACCTTCGCCTTCGAGGTTAACGGCCAAATAACACCAACAATAACCTTCGTAAACTCGAACGGAAAGCCGCAGGGCATATTGACCTACGTGTACACGGCACCCGGTGTTAATTGGACGAGTTGGACATGGCTAGGCGGCACATTTAATGGAACAGTCTACATAGGTGGCCACTATGCCTTCCCAGACCCCTGGACATACTTTGGCAATGGTACGATGTTCATAAAGTTCATAAAGCCAGTACCATGGGTCTTTGAAGCACCACAGCAGATGCCTGTCTATACTATGACCTCATCCATGATGCAGAGCACATCAATGTCTGCATCAATGTCGAGTAGCTCATCAAGCAGTACAGGCAGCTATGGTTATGGCTCAAGCTCCAGCTCAAGTAGTTCCAGCGGCTCGAGTTCTGGTGGTTCATCCAGCGGTTCAAGCACACCAATGTGGGGCTAGCACACCGCTAATAAATTAATAAAATTACGTTAAAATTCTTTCTTTTTCCCTTACATTTTTCCGCCCTATTCTCCCATTACATTAATCTATTCTGTTACTTTAACCATAGTGTGGTCCATTTACTATTACTGTACTCCTCAAGCACGTCTTGATAAACCCTCTTCGTCCAACGGGCAATCCTATCCCAGGTATACCACCTAAGCACAGACTCTCTGGCGTTCCTGGAGATTTCTCTTCTCAGTTCCTCGTTGCTGAGCAATATTTTTGCTATGTTTATTATTTCGTTGACATTGTTGGGGCTTACCTTAACACCATTGTACCAATCACGTACAATCTCATCAGGTCCACCAACCCTGGTGGTTATTACGGGCAGGCCTGCGGCCATGGTTTCGAGTATTGTTATGCCAAAGGGTTCATACCTACTGGGCAGTATTGCCAAGTCGGAAACCTTCAATATTGAGTATAGGGTCTCATCATCAACCCTGCCCGTAAAATACACCTTACTCCATATACCCCACTCATGGGCCAGTTCCATAAGGTATTCCCTCATCGGGCCATCACCAACAATAAGCAACTTAAGGTTCCAATCCCACTTAAGCAGCTCCTTAAATGCCGCCAATACAAGGTCAGGCCCCTTCTCATGAACCAACCTACCAACAAACACTATTATCCTCTCGCTAGGCATCGCGAATAGGTCCCTAAATCCAGGCCTTGGGTTTGCCGAGTCTATGTAGCTCACGTCAATACCATTGGGTATCATGATGAGCTTATCCTTGGGAATACCATGAACGCTAGAGACTTCATTAAGCATATAATTACTGCACACAATAACCTTCCAAGCCTCATAAGTTGTCCTCCACTCCCACGAATGAATAATGAACTGCTCCTCATTATGAATACCACCCCGCCTACCAACCTCCGTGGCATGTATCGTAGCCACCAAGGGCTTATGCAACAGGTGCTTAAGGGCTATGCCTGCCGGCCCCGTTAGCCAATCATGTACGTGGATAATATCGAACTCCCACTCATCATAAAGCCTTAGCGCCTCCTCGACCATCTCCTCATTGAAGTTCAAAACCCAGGTTATGAAACCAGTGGACCTAAACCTAAATGGGTCAACTCTCCTAATATGAACACCATTGACTTCCTCAGAAAATGATGAGCCGGGCAATGCTATGCTCATCACCGTAGTATCAACACCATCCCTAACGAGATACCTAGTAATATGATAAACATGACGACCTAACCCACCAACCATGTGGGGTGGGTACTCCCATGATAAATGCAGAACGCGTATTACCACGAATACTCTCCCTGGTACATTATTTTAAAGTTATATGGCAATAATATAGAATTAACTTAAAGTTCATGATTCGTTCAAAATCCTCCTAGTCTTTAAATCAATAAATATAAAACCATAACCCTAATACGCTATTACGAAGTAATGTCTAGATTACCTCTCTTAATTACGCCACTTACAGGTTAACCTAGATAAGCACATAATGGGTATTGAGCCTATAAATGCCGTCCAACAACACCATACAATTACCTCTAAGTAATGAGAACCTTACCTAATACATAACTTAAACAATTATCTGCTGAGTAGTTATGTGCATGGGCAAGTTCTTAAGTCTCATGTGCATAGCCATGATGAGACTTTATTTAAGGAATTCATGCAGGGCGGTGCCGTGTAATAAAATTTAAAATTTGCATGGGGCACTTCATAGTGTGAAGATAGTACTTGTGGCCGTACCAGGTAGTGGTAAGTCAACAACGCTGAAGTTCGTTAAGGAGATGTTGCCTGACGTTAATATCGTTAATTATGGAGATTTCATGCTTGAGATCGCTAGGAGGCAGTATGGAATTACCAATAGGGATGATATGAGGAAGAAATTGCCCGTGGAGGAGTATAGGAAGGTTCAGGAGATGGCGGCTGAGGAAATTGCGAAGTTGCCTGGTGACGTGATAATAGATACACACGCAAGCATTAGGGTCCAGGGAGGCTTCTACCCGGGTCTTCCTGACAGGATAATCACAAAGCTAAAGCCGGACGCCATAGTGCTCATGGAGTTTGATCCGAAGGATATAATGGAGAGGAGAGCGAAGGATGTGGGACTTAGGGATAGAGAGTCTGAGTCTCCTGAGGATATCGAGATGCATCAATTAGCAAATAGGTACTACGCATTCGCCGCGGCAAATGCCGGTGAGTGCTCGGTGTATATTCTTGATTTTAGGAAGAAACCGCAGAGCAGGCCCTTTGAGCACGCCGAGATCGCTGCCAAGTTTATCGTGGATTTAATAATGAGAAATAGAGGTATTAGTAAGTAGCACCTCCGCTATATCGTGGTGCGAAATACTTAAAATGAATAGGTCTCTCAAAACCCGTATGAAGGCGTTGATAATCGTTGCTGATGACTCGTACAAGGGCGAATACTCAATGGCAGTACAGGGACTTAGGCAATTGGGTATGGAAGTTAGTACGGGGTTAGTAAGTAAGAATGCTAATGTAAATTTCGATCTAGACTTTACAGAGGGATTTAGTGAGGATTCTCTTAGTGAGTATGATGTTATCGTGTTCATAGGGGGTTACTGGGCTTATTACGCTGTAGTTGGTAAGGAGGCTCCAGGTAGGGTTAAACCTATGGTTAATAGGGATGTCTTTGAAAAGATACTTATTCATGCGGTAAATAGTGGTAAGAAGGTCGTGCTACCCCTAGCCCTACCTGCATATGCAGCCAAGCTTGGCTTATTAAAGGGAAAGAGAGCTACTGTTTACCCAACCACGGACTTGATAGGCATACTTAAAAATAATGGCGTTGAGTTTGCCAATGAGGACTTTGTTGTTGACGGTAATGTGGTGTCAATGAAGAGAATGAGCGTAGAAGCGTTGAGTAAGGCGCTCAGTAAGTAGTGTTCTTCACGGTTTCTCAATCAATTAACAATCTAGTATAACGGAAAGCACTTCATTACTGCTTAGTTGGATTGATTTATGCTAACTGTAATATTAACGAATAATTTAAATTACCCTAATACCTCGTCTTAGTGATAATGGCTCCTTTACAGCAAAAGTCGCTGGAAATGTATGAGATACCCAGGGTCATAGTGTTTGGACCGAACGCCATTAATAAAGTTCCTGAAATCCTCGATAAACTAGGTCTTAATGGTTTAAGAGGGTTAATTCTCATTGGTCCTCACTTCGGTAAGCACCTAATCGAGAAGGTGGAGTGTAGGACCTGCGATGTGGAGGAGGTTGAGGAAATAAGCCCTGAGAAGATACTTGAACTTTCTAATAAGTACATGAGCATTACAGACTACATTATCGCCCTTGGTGGAGGTAAAATAATTGATTTTGGTAAAGCTATGGCTCACGTAATGGGGATCCCATACGTATCAATACCGACTATTGCAAGCCATGATGGTATTGCAAGCCCCTACGTATCGCACATACTCCAGATAGATCTTAATAAGCATGGAATTAGTAAAGTCCAGAAATCCCCCATAGCAATCATAGCAGATACATCGATAATACTCGAGGCACCCAGGAGATACCTCCTCGCAGGTATTGGCGAGTTAGTTGGTAAGTTAATAGCAGTTAAGGATTGGGAATTAGCTGTTAGGGTTAAAGGCGAGGAGTTCAGCGAGTATGCCGCAGCGTTGGCTAGGGATAGCTCATTAATAGTCCTTAAGAACAGGGATAAGTTAAAGGTGCATGATGAGGAGAGTGTTAGGATTGTAGTTAAGGCACTGCTTGGCTGTGGCGTTGCTATGGCCATCGCCGGTAGCTCAAGGCCTTGTAGTGGGTCTGAGCATTTATTTAGCCATGCAGTGGATATCTTAGCTAGGGAAAGGGGCTTTAGGCCTGCCCTTCATGGAGAACAGGTCGCACTGGGAGCCATAATGATGGCCTACCTACACGGGATGAGGTGGAGGAGGATAAAATCCTTCCTACAGAGCCTTAATATACCGGTTACAGCCAAGGAACTGGGTCTCGATAGAGACATAATAATTGAGGCATTGATGATGGCACATAACGTGAGACCAGACAGATTCACCATACTAGGCGCAGGTCTTTCTAAGAAGGCTGCTGAGAACGTTGTTGAGGTTACGGGTATCGCGTAATACCCTCACATCACCTTAATTAACAGGTAACTGAACATTAGACCTATAATTATCGACACCACAAACCCCACTATCAACTCATTGAAGTACCTCAGATTTATTATCCTGAATTTATGTGCAGCACCAACACCGACAATGCCGAAGGACGTCGTTACCGTAACAGGCATCGGCACCGAGTATAGGGTACCTATCTCCATCGCTATAAATGAGAAAAGCTGAACAGTAAAGCTTGTCAAAGGCCCTAGGGTAAATAACCCCGTACTGAGCCTGTACAAGGTCCTCCACCCAATCAGTAAAACACCTAGTATGGAACTCACAATAATGACAAGTAACCCTTTATAACTAAATCCCAATAACGCCCATAACAAACCAAGATTATTCGCACCAAAGGAAAATGATAATAAAAACACCGTAATTACAGATAATCCCCGATAAGCACCAACATACCTAAACGAGAGCCTTGAAAACGCACTTAACGATCTGTAGAGTAGGTACGAAAGCACCATAACTATCACTGGCAATGATAACCAATAACTAAGTACGAGAATGGCATTACTCATTATTCGACCTAAGGCCAATGAAGCACCAACCAAACTTGCATAGAGGGATCCCGTTAATGACATCGGCACCCTCATGCTCTCGCCAACGATGAATATTAGTATGGTAACGCCCATCGCAACCATAGCCACATTACCACTAACAATGTTGGCCCTCATATAGGCGCCCTGTAACCAAAGTCCAAGCACATAGCCAAGCAATGCCGTGATTAAGGCATACTTGTAATCCAGGGACCTTGAACCTACAGCGGCACCCGCGTTGGCTGATAGATTATTGCCCGAGACTAGGAATGATAATACAAAGGCCAGGGCATAATCTATGAGTAAAGTATACGCCATACCACGGCATAGATTTAAGGAAATCTTTAAATCCTTTGTCACCACTCACTTCCTTAAATCATCAATTATAATCTCAGCAACCCTCTTCCCACTCATTATCATGGATCCAAAGATGGGCCCCATCCTAGGTAAACCATGAACGGCAGCCACGGCCATGCCTGTCACGTACAAACCCTCCATAACCTTACCTGTATACTTAACGACCAAATCCTCAGCAGTACTGGCATAGGCAGACCTCTCGCCACGTAATTCAATACCAAACTCGGGATTCTTCCTGGCAGCCACAGCAACTACTTCGGCATCATGGCCGGTGGCGTCGACCACGGCCTTTGCCTCTATGAAGAATGGGTCTGTATGAACACCGGCCATTTGAACCGTGGACCAATAAACAGCAAGACCTGCAATCCTAGGTGGATTATCCTTATATATAACGTCATCCACATGGACACCAAGGAGGAACTTAGCACCAGCCTCAATACCTTTCACCGCCAACTTCGCTATCATCTCGGCAGGATCAACAGCGAATAACCCATCACCCATATCCTGAAGCCTAACACCAAAATCCCTACTGAGTATTTCAGAGGCTGGGTACTCAACCACTATGCTCGGTAAATGACTCGCAGCGCCACCAATACCACCGCCGAACGAGAACCTCCTTTCAATAACCAAGGTCCTCAAACCAGCCTTAGCCAGGTAATAAGCCGCGGTCATGCCAGAAGGACCAGCCCCGACAATAGCCACGTCAACCCTTGAATACTCATCCAAAAACTTCATGGCACTCCTAACAATGGCCTGCGTAATCCTAGCCTCACTAATCGAGATACCCACCAATCACCACCTTATTGAACCACAAAAACAGAGCTATTAAAACTAACCACTCCATACCACAAACCTTGAATATGCCAAAAACGCTTATAAATAACAGAGTTATTATCAAATAATGCCATTTTTATTGAACCAAGGAACCACGCAATTAAGGTGCTCCAACTGCGGGAAGATAATAATTGGGCACCCAATAGTCGTGAAAACATGCTGCGTAAATAAACCGTGGGTCTTCTGCTCAGAGCAGTGCTATGACGATTTCCTGAGAAAGTGGATAAAGAACCAGGAGCCGCATAGAGGAAGAGGCACATTGAGAAGAGACGTATTATAACCGTAAAAATATTATTTTAAAACAATCAATTTTATTTTTATCATTATATACGTCATTATAACCGTGAAAGAGACTTTTATTAATATACTGCTTATTATCCTAGTTTTTAAATGACTAATAGAAGGGACGCATTAAAATTATTAGGGGCCCTGGGCCTAGGCTCATTGGGCGGTTTCATCACGGCAGACCTAGCATATAAACTTCTCACCATTAACGCGGTAGGTAAAACCCCGCAAAGCGCTATACCGACGTATTCCGTAATTGTTCAACCACCTCAAGGTCCTAATGGGCCCAGACCAATGGTTATTTCGGCCGAAGGTGAGGTTATTGTTGACGAGAATGGCAAGATAGTCAGTGAGCTTGGGGTTTACCCAACTGGAGGTATTAATGAGCTTGGCGGGTATACGCAGACTGCAGGCATACAGGAGGCCGTAGCATACCTACTTAACACCGGTGGTGGATAGCCTTCATTAGGAGGGGTGATTATTACTTGAGTAAGATTATTCATGTTGGCATTATTAAGAATAAGGTTCAAGTGATCTTTCAGGGTGAGGGCCTGGCAACTAGGATACACCTTTATAATAATACTGGAAAGGGTCAAGATTGGGCTTTTACCGTGGGTACGCCTGGCAATTCACTTAGCGCTGATCAGGTACTGGGCTTTAACGTTGGAATAAACTACGGCAACGCTGATGGTAGGAATAAGCCAATGATCAGTAACACAGTGACGAATAATTAAGCTTGCATTGAAGAAGGTTAGGGAGTTGGGTGGTAGCTCAATTGCAATACCTGGGATGGGCGTAAGTATGAGCATAAACATTGGGGGTGACTGCAGGGTTGAGCTTAGAGTGAGGAGGAGAGATAAGAGTGAGGCTTTGAGGGTTTATGAAGAGCTTAGGAGAGCCGGCTATGAACCAACAAGACGTATTACGGGCAAAAGACACGAAGTCGTAATAACGCATACGGAGATTCGTGACGACCCAAGGCTCAAGGAACCGGTTTGCCAAAAGCTGAGTGAGTGGCTTAAGAGAGAAAAAGACGAAAAGAGGAGGGAGAGGATAATCATGGCTATGCAGAACCTAATGTGCCCGAACGCCAGCCAATTCGCTTTGAAGAATGCTAAAAGATTTAGGTCATCGTTAATTAATGTGCCTGGGACAAACATAAACATGACAGTTCATATCACAGGCAAATATAATGTTGAGCTTCAGATAAAGAGGAGGGATAAAAACGAGGCATTGAGGTTGGTTGAGGAACTCGAAAAGGCTGGCTACAACCCGTCAATATATGTCGTTGATGAAAACCACGTGGTCTCAATAACCCACGTGAACGTGAGAGACAGTCCACTTAAACCGGTGGTATGTCAAAAACTGAGTGAGTGGCTAAACGAGATAAATGATGAAAAGATGGGAAAAAAGATAACCGCAGCAATGCAAAACCTAAAATGCCTCGACAACGACTAGCCCGCCCAAACCCACGGGCCGACAAGATTCTTTTTCTCCTTTCCGATCATTTAGAAAACATAAAGGGGAAATGAACGGTTCCGCTGCTGTAGGCCCCTTAATAGTTACGTCAGG
>JAGDXB010000132.1 GCA_023256215.1 Vulcanisaeta sp.
CATGGGCTATAAACCGGGGCCCGACGGTAGTGTTATAGGCAGTATTGATGTCGGTATTAAAGTGGCCAGCGAGATTAGGAGGAGGTGGCCCTGGATCAATGTGAATGTGTGTACAACTCATTATAAGGACCTTGCACAGATAGGCGCTAGATTATTTAGGATTAATATGAGGATAAGCAATGGCTTTGAATTTGTCAATGATGATAGTACTGTTGAATACCAGGGCGATAGAGGCGCCGTTATTAAACTTAGGATTGGTGGTAAGGAGTACATCGTTGAGGAGAGGTGATTTACCTACATTCATTAAGTGTCTGTAATTCTCTAACGAGCTCCTTCCAACCAGTTACTTGCTTAATTAGGTTGCTCCTGCAGTAAATCTCTATCGAGGCGATGCCATAGGCATCCAATACCTGCTGAGGCGGTGCTGGAAATGCGGTGGCCCATGCCACGTAGTTGCCCTCAGGGCTTAGGGCCCTTATCTCCCTTTCGAAAACCACCATATTCCGCGAATTCCTTAACCTAATAATAACCCTAAAACCCTTATTCCTAACCATACTTAGTACCTGCTCGATGTCCTTCATCGTAACCATCTAACCACCCCTTACAGGCTTAAATGTGAATGCCTTATAATAAGTAATAACACCCTCGGAACTAACGAGGGCAAGCACTAACTGCGCGCCCATGCTCTCGCTATACTTCAGCACATTCAGTAACTCCATAACCTGTATTCCAAGGCCCTCAGTTACGATCTTAATCATGTACCTAGGGCTAGAATTAATGGGGCTTTTTCCCTTATCCCAGACCAGGAAGTCTATTGGGCCGTTAACCACCGGTTTTATGAAATAACCCCTCCTCCTCATGTCCAGGTACACAGTCAATGCATGCGGGTTCTTTATATCCTTCATTAAATTCCCAACATCGATTTCCTCACCATTAACCAGAACCTTATAATTATTCATTGCCAGGTAAATCAACTCAATGGTCCTCAGTATATATGATGAAGCCCTCCTTTCACCAATGCCCTTCTCCTCGAGTTCGTGAACATCACCAAAACCTAATTTAACCAAGCTATACTCACCTGGTCCCTCCCTCCTAACCTCAATAACTCTTTCTTGATTGCCTAGGTCCTTCATTACTGATGTACCAAAATGTAAATGTTTAAAAACCCACTACCCATCACCATTAACGGGATTAACCGTGGGTAAGAAAATCCTGGTACAGAGGCGTGGACGTGGTGGATCGCAGTTTAGAAGCCCTAGTTGGATTAGGGAGGGTCCCGTTAGGTACTTAGCCATGGGTGAGGCTGAGCTTAATGGTATTGTTAGGGGTATAATTAAGGAGCTAATGCATATTCCTGGACTAAATGCGCCAGTGGCTAGAATCGTACTTGAGGATGGGAGGGAATTCCTGAATTACGCTGCTGAGGGTATGTATGTAGGTCAGCTTATTGAGATCGGCGCCATGGCTAAACCAATGCCAGGTAACATACTACCTCTTGGCAAGGTTCCGGAGGGTTCCATGGTCTATAACATAGAAAAGAGACCTAATGATGGTGGTAAATTCGTTAGGTCTGGCGGCACGTACGCCATAGTACTGGCGCATAAGGATGAGACGACCGTCGTTCAGATGCCTAGTGGCAAGATAATGGAGATTGATTCAAGGGCTAGGGCGACCATTGGTATTGTGGCTGGCGGTGGTAGGATTGAGAAGCCCTTCGTTAAGGCCGGCTCTAAGTATTATAGGGCTAAGGCAAAGGCTTGGAAATACCCAACTGTCAGGGGTAAGGCTATGAATGCCTATGCACACCCACATGGCGGCGGCAGTCACCAGAAGGGTGAGACGCCTGTACCAAGGAATGCACCGCCTGGTCAGAAGGTTGGCATAATAGCGCCGAGGTGTACTGGCAAGAGGTGTCCACAGATCATACCCAGGGGCAAGAGGGTTTGGGCATCCGGCTATCCTAAGAAGACGAGACTTAAGAATAAGAGAACAGGCGCTATGCCCTCTGAATAAAATTAATTAGCCTTAACTCCTTTCTGCAGCAACTCTCTGCATTTATTCAATTCTACACTGAGCACAGAATACCTATTCGCATCCTTATACCTAACCTCCTCAAGGTATTTCTTAATACTGCTAATGACGACCTTGATTATTTCACGTAATGATAAGTACCCTCCATAATTTTCCTGAACCTTATTAATAATATCTTCACAGCTCAAGGACCCCCCACTACTTAATACTTTATATGCGTAGTTAACGGCATCTTCCATGATCTTCTTTACCTCAGTCCAATGAACCTCACCGAACTTGGTACTTACCAAACCCTGTGCTGGTAAATTTGGGGCCCAGGTATACCCACAATCAAGGCATTTAAATGTCAATACCTCAGCGACAACAATACTAATTCTCCTTGAACCGCATTTTGGGCATGCAATTCCCTGAATAGACATACCTTGTATTATAATGAATTATTACCTACCCTTAATAAAACACTTACACTAACCAAAGAACCACACCTAACGGTATTACTTAACAACATATTTACATCGAATATTCCTCTGGCTTAGCCAGGAAATTATCGTCGGACCAAAGACAACAGGCACCTTAGTTAATTCATCGACACTCTTAGATCCCGTTAAAAACATCGCTATTCTAAAGGTTCTGAGGAGCTTACTTAAGAATTTCTTGGCCTCATCATGGCCCTTAAGCGCTGCAAGGAGGAGTGGTCTAGACATGGAGAAGGCATTTGCTCCTATGGCGATGGCCTTGGCGCCATCAAGCCCACTCCTAACACCTCCTGATGCTATTATCAATCCATCATACACACTCCTAACCTCACATATAGATAGTACGGTCGGTATCCCCCAACCACTAAATATGTCAGCCTCATCAATGCTCCTAGCCCTTATACTCTCTATCTTAATGAACGATGTGCCTCCAGTACCGGCAACATCAATGGCGTCAGGACCAACCCTAGATGCCAACGCCTTAGCCACCTCCATGGATATCCCATTACCAACCTCCTTAACAATCAAAGGCCTGTTAGCAACCTTCTTAATGAAACGAAGCTTATCAAGAACACCCCTAAACCAGGGCTCACCCTCAGGCTGAAAAACCTCCTGGGCAGGATTTAAGTGAATAGCTATTGCATCGGCATTAATCATATCAATGGCCTGAGAAACCCAATCACTGAGAACCTTCTCATCAAGTCTAGAGACCTGTGGAGCCCCTAAATTGGCTATCTTAAGTGCTGTCGGTGCATTCTCGGCAACAACCCTAAAGCTCCTTGCCGTCTCAGGTTTAACAATGGCAACCCTCTGAGAACCAACATACATACCAACCCTAAATTCCTCAGCACACTTGGCAAGCACCGTATTGATCTTCTCGGCGGTCTCAGTACCACCAGTAATGGCGCCAATTATGAAGGGAAATGACAATTTCTTACCGAATATGTTAACCGAAGAATCAACATCGTCAAAATCAATCTCTGGCAACGCGGTATGTACTAAATAAACTTCATTAAACAGGCTATTGCCTTCCTCAACATTCTGGCCGGCTGCAATCTTAATATGATCATCCTTCCTACTCTCAATCATTTCACACATTGTGCGGATTCACGAAATAAAAACTTATCCTAACCATTGAAATAAATATATTCTATATACTAATCAAGAGATAATATATTGATTAAACCCACTTCACTATATAAATTTATTAACAGAACAAAATAGTCAACACTTCGGTGATAAGAAAATGTTCACGATCAAGAAAAACACATGGAATAATCAATCAAGAAAAGAAAGAGTGACATATAGAGGATACGTTGCAATTGAGTATATGCACGATGGAAGAATGGTAATTTGGAGCGGAAATAAGTCATACACAATGTAAAAATGAGTAATTTTTCGTAAAATATTGCTTTCTATTTCATTATAAAAACTCATTCTATTAAATATTATTTTTATTTATGTTCGAAGAATTAACCTTAATCCAACCATTAATTAATTCACCCACCCAATCAGGCGCTTTAAGATTATTTAGTAAGGACTCGATAGCCTTTAGGTCTATGTTGCATTCATTCATGTTTTTAATAAAATCTACAAACCAGTTAGGTGATTTTGATGTGATAGCTATTGTGTATATTAGCTCTTTAATTGATATGCTCTTAAGTACAGTATCGCTGAGTTCGGTGTTCATCAGTAGGTAACCAGCATATGTTTTTCTCAAAATTGGGTCGTTCTTAAGATCTATACCGTCACTAACCATGTTTCTATCATAGTTTACCGGGTCGCCAGTAACTTTATCTGAATTATCGATGGCCCTCTCCTTTATCATAGATGCTTGGGTTTGCTCGATTGGCTTTCCGTGGAATGTCTCCTTGCCCCTTAAGTACGATAGTATCGCCGCCAGTAGGGCAAATATAGCCGCTGTGTGATAGGCATAGTGAAAACCTAATTGCATTGCTGGAGCTATTGCGCTTGGGAAGAAGGATAAGTTATCAATATTACTCATGACTACAGGGCTTAGGGTTATCCCAGCCTGCTGTATCAGAGCCTTTATTGGGTCATAACCTAGGAATGCCGCGAACAAAGCATAGACAGGTGGTATTGATACTAATCTTTGAGCTTCAGTGATCGGTACGCCAGCACTTAGGAGAGCCTTATATAGTGAGATAGGTAGTGCGGCAGCCGATCCTGTGATTATCAATGTTAAAAATACTGCGAAGCTCATGAGAGAGCCTATATTCTGCATCGCAGCTCTAAGCCCTGAAGCTGCAGCCCTATCTTTATACGGTACTGCACTCAGTATTGATACTATGTTCGGCGATTGAAATAATCCCGTCCCCATGCCCATTATGAACAGTATCACTGCGAAATTGACATAGTTGAAGTTTATCGGTAATAATGATAATAATTCGAAGCCAATTCCAAGCAGTACAGCTCCTACCGTAGATACAACCCTCGCACCAAACCTATTGAGCAACTTACCACCTAGTGGTGCAAATATCGCATTGGCTATGCTGCTTGGGATTAGGAATATGCCGGCCCACAATGGGGTTTCGGAGTATGGTATGTGGTAAACCAGCGGTAAATATATTGCCTGTAGTAATAGTGATAGTACGAATATGTTCGCTCCCTGAGCCATAAATAGAAAGAAAGAGCTCAGCACCCCATACGTGAACTGCCTAATACTGAATAAATCAATCTTAAGCATAGGCTCATCAAGTCTCCTCTCTAAAGCCACAAGAAAGCCGAGTAGTGCTATTCCGATGATTAAGCTAAGCCAAACCATGGGATTACCCCAACCCAACGATGAGGACCCATAAGGCATCATAGATAGTAATATACCCATTAATATGAAGACGAGGGATATAGCCAGTACGACTGCTCCAGCAAAGTCAATTTTAACTTTACTGAGACCCGTGGGTAGTTTGTAAACACTCCTTATGGCCCATATCGTACTTATAAGGCCGATAGGTACATTAAATAGGAAGACCAATCTCCAATTAATTATTGCTAATAAACCACCAACCACAAGCCCAGTAACACTACCGGCGCTGAAGGCTATACCAACAATACCCTGAGCAACGCCTCTCCTCTCAGGTGGGTATACATCAGTTATTAAGGCGGCACTGTTACTAAACATCATAGAACCGGCAACACCCTGTATAAACCTATAAGCCACTAATTGAATACCTGCTATGAAACCATAGCCAGGTACGAAACCCATAAGTAACGATATGCCCGTGAACAATGCATCGCCAATAGTGAAAACCCTGCCCCTACCAAACATGTCTGATAACCTGCCAATTATTGGAACAGACACCGCAGTGACAAGTGGGTATGAAAACATCAACCACATCATAAGCATAAAGCCTAATGCCGACGTTGGATTTATTCCAACACCCTTTAGTATTATGGGTAAGGCAATTATTATTGATGCCATGTTCATGGATCCCAACAGCGTCCCAAGGAGAGCATTTATCAATACAGCCCTTCTCTGACCCTCATTTACTGAATACCAGAACTCTGACTTCATACGATTATGGCTTACGGAGGCTTTAGCTTTATAAAACCTTCTTTGTTAGTGATATCGTCTATTTAAACTATTTATGAAAAAACTTATTTACTTTATGTCATAAATAGGACATAATGGAAAAGGCGTTAATTATCGGGCTTGGTTTCATAGCCACTAACCTAGCCAAGCACCTGGCCAATAGGGGGTTCAGTGTTTACGTGACTTATAGATCCATTCATGGCAGCAGGGCATTGATGGCTAAGGACCTAATGAGCATTAATGTACACCTTAAAAGGCTAGATCCCAATAATTATGATGAGTTAGTAAATGCCATAAAAACCATCAGGCCCAATTACATATTTAACACCGTGGGACTGCTAAGCGGTGGTTGGAACGATCTATGGCAGGCACACGTTGAGGTTCCTAGGAATATAGCGAAAGCAATACTTAGTACGGATAAATCAATAAAATTCATACACATAAGTGCATCGGCAGCCTCAGGTAAGATTGGTAATATGATTAGGGAGGAACCCGAGCATTGCAGTTACGCCTATGTAAACCCTAGGGGTGACTATGAAAGGTCTAAGTGCGATGGTGAAAGGACGATCAAGGAGCTGGGCTCTGAGGGTCTTAATTACGTCATTGTCAGACCAACCTTAGTCTATGGTTATTATAACGACCATAACGAATTCCTAACACTATATAGGGTGGTACGTAGGGGCTTGGTGCCGTTAATTAGAGGATATATTAGTGCAATATATGTTGGTTACCTTGTACAATTGTTAGAGAGGGTAGCTACTAATGATAGCATTAGGAACACATTCCTATACGCAACTGAGTGCTCTATGTATAGCCTAAGCGATTTTTCAACGCTAATGGCCGATTACTTAGGCGTTAGTGGTATTAAGATACCAATACCTGTGGGTATAGCCGGCCTATTCCTACCTAGTAGTGCTAGATCATTACTTAGGTACATTAACACTAGGTATGATTGTGAAAGCACCACGAAGATATTGGGCAGCATCGAGCCCGCAATAGGTATTGGTGTTAAGGAAATTGTTGATTGGATTAGGAGGGTCTATGGTTAATTAAGGTATATAAATTGACCTTGGTTATTCCACATGATGAGTGAACCCCGTGTTGCCGGTGTATTAATGATAGTTACGGGGGCATTCCTAGTAATACCTGCCGTGTTATTTGGCGTAGCATCAATAATAATAGTGCCAATACCCAACATAGCCACCGCCTTCTTATGGGCATTAACCCTCATAGTTATTGCATTGGCAGTGCTGAATCTAGGTGTTGGTGGTATGTTGTTATCAAGGCCTAATGATAATGAGGTGAGGATGGCGGGTATAGTGGTCTCGATAATAAACCTAGTACTTACCTGGTGGACTATAATAGGTGCCGTCTTAGCGGTGTTAGAATTAGCATTTTTATTGTGATCCGCATGAATGTGGCAGTGAAACTTAATACTAAATCTTATCTGTATCACGCGTGAGAGTGACACCGCTTGGTATTGGTGGTTGGATATCTAATCCGTGGATTGGTAACGTCTCATTAATACTCGAGGTTGGTGGATCTAGGATATTGATTGATGCCGGTGAGGGTACCTACAGGGCATTGAGAACCTGCGGATTTAATGTTAATGACATAGACCTGGTATTGATAACTCACAGGCATGGGGATCACTTTATGGGATTATCAACACTGGCACTTTACGCGAGGTCCCTAGGTAAGATGCTCAGGGTTTATGGACCTAGGGATGTGGATATACCAAAACTCTTTGATGCCTTGGGTATTCCCCAATACTTACCTGTAATTGATTTTCACCCAATTGACCCAAGCCCTGAACCACTAACGGTAATTATTCAGCATGAATACAAAGTATTGGCTGTGGCTAGTGACCATACCGTACCCACGCTTGCTTATAGGATTGAGGATTCCAATGGAAATTGTATCGTATATAGTAGTGACACAAGACCAAGTGAGAATATACTAAACCTTGCTAAGGGATGCACATTGCTTATTCATGAAACATCAGGAAACCCAGGTACTGAGGATGCCTCACATCAACACGGCCACTCAACCACAGATGAGGCTGTTCAAATAGCTAAGAAAGCTGGTGTGAGGTATTTAATGCCGATTCATTACTACGTCGAATCGCCAATAATAAGTAATACTGAGGGTGTAAAATTAATTTTACCTATTCCATGCACTCCTGTTGATTTAGAAAAATTGAAATAATACCTGGTAATATTAGTAGCGAAATCTTAGGAAAATACTTATTAAAAACTATTTAAAATAAATTATTGATGTCGCTCGGTTTATCACGCACTGTATGGGCCATAATAGCTATCATAGTGATAATAGCAATAGCAGCTGGCGCTTATTATTACGTAAAGACAACAACCACAGCCAAACCAGTAACAATAGTTGTGGTAGCCTACTCAGGTACCACTGCCCAATTTATACAATTTGCTGGAGAGCTTTTCCATGAACAACACCCCAACGTTTATGTAAAGGTGATTACATACCCATTTAGTCAATACGTAACTAACGAATTAACAGCCCTCGAGGCGCATTCTACCGAGTACGATATTGTCGAATTCACATCAACGTCATCATTAAGGTTCGTACCATACGTATTGCCACTTAATCCGTACATTGGAACGTTATTTAATATGAGCGATTTAATGGCGCCCCAGGAGGCCTTTGGTGGTGAATATTACAATACGACTACGGGTCAGATAGAGTATATCGGTATTGCATATGAAACGGTAACGTATATGCTAGCCTATAAGTGCTCTCTCTTTAATAATCAGACCTTAGCTCAAGAGTTCTATAATGAGTATGGCGTTGAATTTAACCCATTAACCTGGCAGAACTGGACTACTGTACTGGAGGTAGATCAATTCCTAGTAGGTCATGGTATAACAAAGTACGGAGTTTTAGTTGATGACCACGTATCCCACGGAATAATCGACGCATACCCAGCCATCTTTGGCTGGTGGTATATGCGTGATCCAAACCTAAATAAAAATACGACCGGTGGCTTACCTAACTTCAACATAATGTTCTATGGAGCACCAGCACCTGGTTGCCCATATCCATTACCTGACTTCAATACGACTGATGGTATCGAAGCCCTTGAGGTCTATAAGGAGCTCGTATCATACGAACCACCACCGAATGTAACTCCGATAACTTATGATAATTTACCCGAACTCTATGCCGAATATGCACCTGCCGCGATGCTTTTCGTAAGTCAGTTATCATACTTACCATCTAATGTTTATAATGATACTTGCCTAGCGCCATTACCTGGCGGTTATGCCGAGACAGGAACTAATTTCTTAGCTGTCAGTAAGTACTCGACTCATAAGCAGCTGGCCCTCGAATTTTTAGCGTTTTTAGTATCACCTCAGGTTCAGATTTATGAGTACTTATACTTCCACAAATTCCCAATATCGAAGGAGGCATTTCAAATGCTATTGAGTAACAGTAGCCTTAGTGCACATGATAAGGAATTATTAAGTGCCGTATACAATGCAGCACAGCATGCCTGGGCCAACCCACCAAACATACCACCAACATACCCAGAATTAATACCGAGCTTTAATCAGGAGGTCTATGCCTACTTACTTGGCCAGGTTAGTGCTGAAGAGGCAATGAATACGGCAGCCGCCTCGTGGATCAATGCCTTAATACAGACATACGGCTCGTGCTCAGGATAAGGACATTCGTAGGCTAAATGTACGTTAAAAATAATGTATAATTTAAATTTAGTTTCTTTCCGTTAATCAATGATGAGGAAATTCTGGCTTGTGCCGTATTTACTGTATATACTAGGTTTTGGCTTAATACCATTGATACTCACATTCTACTTCGTTGGATTTAATCCATCATCAATAAGGGGTTTGATTATCGATTTTCCACCTGGAACCTTCAACTTGGCGCTCTTTAATACATTGCTTTTTGCGACAGTAACGGCGTTAATATCAACATTACTAGCCCTAATCCTCGCAATACGGGTTGATAGCTTACCTATGAAGTGGCAGATACCGATGTCATTGATAATACTCGTGCCTTATACAATACCGTTCATGGCATCATCAATGATATGGTACACATTGTTTGACCCAATGTACGGGCCACTTTATTATCTATTCAAGGTATTTCACATCCCGATGTTAAACATGACTACAATACCAGGGTTATCAATATGGGCGGTCATAATCGTTGGAATATGGAATAGTACATCCTTCGCATATTTAATAATTATTGGTGGCCTCAAGGCAATAAGTAAGGAGCTTAAGGAGGTTGCTCAAATAGATGGTGCATCACTTTCGCAGTACTATGGGGGCGTCGCATTACCATACATATTCAAGATAGTCATAACGGCATTCTTAATGATATTCGTACTACAACTTGGTAATTTCGATATACCATACGTATTGACCGAAGGGGGTCCTGGATACTCCTCAACCACGTTGCCACTACTTGTCTTCGACCTTTTATACTTCATCGGTAACTTCTCAGGCGGTGAAGCGGCTGCGGCGCTGTTGGCCGCCATGGCTACACTACCGGCCGCGGCTTTACTCTATTTAATGAGAAGTACCGGTGGTCTTTATGTAAGATTACCCACAATTAAAATTCCAGACAGGTTATATGATGCATCTTTATGGATATTAACAATAATAATACTGGTATTCCTCTTATTCCCAGTTTATTGGATGGTAGTACTGGCCTTTAGGCCTGACATCTATGATTTTATATCACCACCGATACTATACCCAATAGCACTAACGGGTAAGTACTTCATCGAGGCCCTATCAAGTTCTGTACCTTATATAGTAACAAGCTTGGTTGTCGGCATATCTGTGGCCGCCATTACAGCAATACTTGCAGGTACGGCATCCTACATAATGTCAAAGTATAATGTCTATTGGCTCCTACTAATTACGATGTATCTATATTCATTACCATCAACAAGCTTCATATTTCCTATATACATATTATTCATGAACACAGGGCTATTAAATACCTGGTGGGCGTTGATAATGGCCGATCCCATATTCACGGTTACCTTATCTGCATGGCTCCTCTTTAACATATATAGGGACCTGCCAAATGAGTACCAGGAGCTTGCCGAAATTGAGGGTGCGTCATCAACGTATATATTGTTTAGAGTAATAGCACCAATAACTAGGAGTAGTTGGTTCATGATTATGATATTATCATTCATAATAAGCTGGCAATTACTGTTCTATCCATTAATATTGACAGAAACGCCATGGCAATTCAACTTCCCACCAACAGGAGCTCAGACGGTCACGATATTCGCAATAGAGGCGATAAGGAGTAAGGCGGTTGAGTGGGGATTGTTGGCGTCTTCAGCCCTGGTAGTTGCGCTACCCGTAATGGTGCTCAGCTACATAATTATGGGCAGGTTGTTAGAGGGCTTTAATATTGGTGGATTGAAAGGATAGATATTCAGAATTATTTTATTGAATAATAAGTACGTAAGTGTGTAGGACGCGTAAGGTTTAAATTTTCGATATCAAAACCGATATTGGTGAAAAGAATGTTTGGAATAGCAAGATGGGGTGCATGGATAATACTAAACCAGATAACTGATAGAATAAAGATAAGCGAATTGAGGACTAAGGTACCACTGTACGGCGCAGCCTTTGATTACGCAATAAGCGTACTACAAATGGCTGGCTTAATAAGGGTTGTTAAGGAGGGTAATGAGGAGTACGTGGAGTTGACAGATCTAGGTAGAAGCTTCAAGAATTGGTACACAAGCTATCCATACCCACCGCCTGTCGCTCCATGGGGTCCAGGTTGGGGTTGGTTCTACGGAGGATGGCATGGAGGTTGGAGACGCTGGTGGCATTGGTGGTGGTAACACA
>JAGDXB010000020.1 GCA_023256215.1 Vulcanisaeta sp.
CTCATTACCGATAAGGACATAGGCGTACCAAGAACCACGAGTACCACCACGTCTCCCCTCACGAACAAGCATAAATCAATACGCTAAATTAAGAGCACAAATTGAGCAATAAATTAAAGTTTTGCGACATGAACCTCATGATTAATCATAATTACATTTAGTCCAATGTTAATTTGCAATAATTGTTTTACGGCCTTATTCCTGAAAAGAGTCATGGCATAATGAGGAAGAATAAAATACGAAATTAGCGGGCCCGGTGGGATTCGAACCCACGACCTACGGGTTAAAAGCCCGCCGCTCTACCTGGCTGAGCTACGGGCCCATTACCTCTTATTGTCTATGCTTTTTAAGGTTTTATGTTGACTTAGTTTTTTAATTGTGGTATTCTTACTATTTTGTGCCTACGCTTATTGATGTCAGGCTTGGTGATTATCATGGTGAGTGGGTTTTGGATGGTGGTGTTGTTAGGTATGTTGAGCGTGTTGGTGGTGATGTTATTGAGGCTGAGCTTGAGGGTTGTGGCGAGGATTATACGGATTGTGTTATTGAGGATGTGGTTAGGAGGCTTGGTGATGAGCTTAAGTTGCCTAGGTCTGTCCTGGGTTCCATTAAGGCTAAGCTTAGGTTACTTGGTTTTCCTATAATTATTGATTTGCGTGAGGAGACCAACGTCTCTATCGTGGAGTTCAGGGGCAGGAATGGTAATGCGCAATTGATTATTCGTTATCAATTCATCACTTAGTTAATATAATCCTGAGAATTATGTAGAGTATTAGGGCAGTGATGAATATTACTAAGGCTAGCATGGCAATACCTCCCAGCCCAAGGTATGTGTATGAGTAGCTACTTAAGATACTGCCTAAGCCCATGCCTAGACCAAGCACTAGGCTGTAGAGACCCATGGCCGAGCCCCTCATGCTTATCAATGCCTCATCACCTGTTAATGCGAGTATTGAGGGCACTATCGCCGATGCCATGAATATGAAGGGCGCGGCCACGGCTATGGCAATTATGGGACTGGCGCCAAGCAGCAATAGTGTTGTGAGTATCACCAGGCCTATGGATACTCCGGCCACGCCTATACTCATTGTTCTTAACCTGCCGAGTTTATCGGATACGTGGCCGAAGAATACCGAGCCTAGGCCTACGACCAGTGTGGCCCCTAGGAATAATGCGCCTACGTGTATTGGTAGGACGCCCTTGACACTGCCTATTGCTCTGCCCGAGAATACTGCGGCGCCTAGTATCATTGTTATTGAGAACCAAAGGGGTAGGGTTGGTATTGCCTTTCTCGAAATGCCCCTGAACGGGTTTAAGTATATGGTGCCCCCTCCTGGCTTTGTCTCCATGATGTAACCAATGACTATCACGTAAAGCACAATTAGTAGTGCCAGTAGTGCTATGAATGCCATAGAGCTCCTAATTACTTGGTACAGGGTGGCGCCGATCATGTACCCAAGGGCATAGCCGAATATATTCAGGAAGTCGAATATACCCATGCCCAAGCCCCTATGCCCTCTCTCCGTTAAGTCCGTAATCATGGCCAAGGTGGAGACCAGAACCAATGCCGCGCCAAATCCCATAACCCCATTGAATAGGGCGGTGAATAATGGGTCCTTCATAAAGGTTATTGATGCGTATATCGCGCCCATGAATATTAATATCCAGGTATAACCAAGGATTAACGTTAATCTCCTACCTAGCCTATCAGCCATATACCCTGCCACGAAGGAGCTCATGGCCTCAACAAATGGGTATGAGGCTAATATGACACCAATCATTACATTACTCCCAGATGCTAGGTATGATATTAGGAATGTGTTGGCTCCCGATCCCAGTCTTATCATGAGTATTGGTAGGTAGGGCAATGATGACTTGGCGCTCCTCATGGGTGCTAACGATACACTTAATTCTTATTAATTTATTAAATTCTGCATTTCCTAATGAGTTCCATTCAGCTTATTGATAGGTATTCAAGGCAGGTAGCCGTCATTGGTCGGGAAGGGCAGGAGAAGCTAGCTAAGGCCCGTGTAGCCGTCATAGGGCTTGGTGGCCTGGGTTCATTGGTGTCCATGTACCTGACTGGTGCTGGGGTTGGCGAGTTGACGATTGTTGATTACGATACTGTGAACTTAACAGATCTACATAGGCAATTGCTTTATAGGGAGGAGGATGTTGGTAAGCCTAAGGTTGAGGTTGCCTTTAAAAGGCTACGGGACCTGAATTCCAGTGTAAAGATTAAGCCCGTAAATGAGGCCTTAACCGAGGAGAACGCTGAGGATATAATTAAGGATGCGGATGTGGTCGTTGATGCCCTTGATAATTGGATGAGTAGGCAGATCCTTAATGAGACCATTGTTAAGTTGGGTAAGCCTCTCGTCCATGGTGCCGTTAATGGTTGGTATGGGCAGGTATCCACAATAATACCCGGCAAGACTCCCTGTCTCTATGAGTTAGTCCAGGTCAGGTCCTTACCCCAGTGTGTGGGTTACTGTCCAGTGGTTGGTCCTGTGGTGGGTGTGGTGGCTTCCATAGAGACTCTTGAGGTTATTAAGTTGATCACAGGTATTGGCGAGCCCTTAGCCAATAAGTTGCTGATTATTGATGGTAAGAATTGGGTCATTGATGAGATCAGGTTAAGTAGGGTTGAGAATTGCCCAGTTTGTTCAAAATACCTTAAAAATAAGAAATAATTATTAAGGGGTTTCAGGGATAGATGAAGCCATGAGGAGGTTTCTATCAGCACTTTGGGCTAGGCTGATTAATAGGCCACTGGCACTTTGCGATAGTGGTGATGTTGATGGCATAACAAGCGCAGCCATATTCCTGAGGAAATACCCAAAGGGCCATGTAGTACTTGCGGCACCAAGCGAGGTGACTAGGTCTCGCTGGATTAGGAGTTTCTTCTGGACCTTCGTGGCAGACCTACCATGTCCCGGCAAGGCATTAATAAGGGCTGATCACCATAGGACCAACAAGCCCTGCGCCAAGGTGGAGTTTTACGATCCTGAGGCCCCATGTTCCGCATTAATGGCGATGAAGGCTCTTGATCTCGAGAATGATCCTGTGGTGAATAGCCTTGTTAAGGTGGCTATTGAGACGGACACGGCCAGCATAAGTAGTAGGGAGGCTGAGGAGTTGGATCTAGCTGTTAGATTTGCGTCTTATTCGGAGAAGATGTATATTGTAAGGAACCTGGCCCTTAATGGTCTCCAGGCCTTAGAGAGTCCTAAGATGCGTGCATTGATAGAGCGGGGTAGTAGGGCTAAGAGGTTGATGCTTGAGATCGCGGATAAGATACCGATTAGGGACATCATCAACATATATAGTCCCATCGATCTTGGAATTTCCTATAGACAATTAACTATTGAGCTTCAGCACAGGGGTGCCAAGATGGTCAATATACTACTGAGACTGGGTAGGAGAACCTTTAGGTACTATTGTGGTGCTGATAAGGACGGTCCATACGACTGCACGCAGGTTGCTACGAAGCTCGGTGGAGGCGGCCATAAGTACGCATCCGGTGCTCAGTACAAGTCTTCGATCATGAATCCGCATAAGGGGCTCGAGCTCTTTATAAATACGTTAAAGGAGTACCTAAATGTGAATAAGCTCGAGGTTGTTGAGCTATCCTCAGGGTCTGTAAGAATGACCTTTTACTAATTGCATCAATGTTATCCTTGAACAATTAGTGAATGAATTATAGGAATTAGATCGTGAAGTAGTGGTTAAGCTCGGTCTTATTTAATCAGCGCTTTGGACCTTCTATCATTTATTCAGTGGCTACCATTATCATCACCAAAATACTACATAATTATCATTAGAGAAAATCCTTTAAATAATTAATTCCATAACTGCTGTGGGTCATCCTTGGGGAGGGTCGTAGTGGTAGACCACCCATTGGCGCAGGCTATACTCACCACTCTCAGGGATAAAAATACGAAGCAGATAGAGTTTAGGAAGGGTTTGGTTAGGCTTGGTAGGTTAATGGGCTATGAAATAGTTAAGTCCATGGATATAGACACTGTGGAGGTTGAGACACCGCTGGGCGTTAAGGCTAAGGGTGTTAGGATTAAGGATTTGGACCATATCGTCATAATACAGGTACTTAGAGCAGCGATGCCTCTTGTGGAGGGTTTGGTTAAGATATTTGCGAATGCCAGGATGGGTGTAGTGAGCGCTAGGCGGGTTGAGGAGTCCCATAGACCTGGCTCTTTAGATTTTGATATTGAGATTACGTACGTCAAGGTGCCCAGGATTTTCGAAGATGATATACTAATAGTGGCCGACCCCATGTTGGCGACGGGTTCCACAATAACCGCGGTTCTCAGGCACGTCTTTAAGTACGGTAATCCTAAGAGAACATTAATAGTAAGTGTGATAGCTACGAGGTACGGCATTGATAGGGTCCTTAAGGAGTACCCGTTTGCCGAAATATACACTGTGGCCATAGACCCGGAGATAAACGAGAAGGGCTACATAGTGCCTGGCCTCGGTGATGCTGGGGATAGGGCCTTTGGAGGACCGTGAATCAGCATTGCAATTAAATCGCCATTTAATTCTGCACCTTACTCATTGCGTAATTCAATGCATCATCCACCAAACCCCTTCTTGCCAGATCATTGAATTTATCATCACTGTCAAGTTCCATGTATAAACTAAGCCTCCTCCTGGTGTCCTTAACGACCTCCTTAAGCCTGCTCTTGACTGCGTACCAGACTATTGCCATGTTCATTAACTCCCTATCCTCTCTTAAAACATCCATAATCTTACTCAAGGTTCTTCTTGCCACAATACCGCTGAGTCCCTCGGTGGTAACGGCAACCCTTATACCATTAATCTCACCCTCAAAGGGCACCACGACCTCCGTCTCCTCAGCATTAGTTGCATCATTAAAGAACTTCCTCATTTCTCTGCACAACCTCCTCACGTTCTCATTAATTAATGGGTCGTTGGTAGCTATGACAACCAGGTCGGCCCACTCAATATTCTTCCTGAGGAGTTCGACATCCCTAGCATCACCTTTTACGAGCTCTAACCTACCCTGCTCAGCATGCCTAACCAAGTCATTACTAAACTCTAGACTTAGTACCCTCACGTGCGCGCCGGCCATGAGGAACTTAAGGGCTCTCCTAGTACCAACACCACCACCCCCAACTATGAGTACGTTCCTACCCTCAAATTCGATAAATAGTGGGACACGCATCAAGAACTTCTTATAACAATAATATATTATTTTTACTTACCCATCCTGAGTGCATTAACCCGATTAAGGACAAGGTCCCTGATCCTAATCACGGTACTGAGTGCTGGTAATTCCTCCGAGATCATCAAATCGGCGTTGACAACATCGCGCATGAGTTTTACGCAATCATTAATTATTAATGCACGTGCCGACCCAGGTACGTAAGACCTCACCAACTGCCTTTCTGAGGCTTCTTCATTAAATGCAATGGTAATTATGGGTTTATTAATATCGTTTAGCCTAAAGCCCATGACCAGTAGTAGGTCTGGGTCATAGCCCTGGATTAGTTTTACGGTTAATCTTTTAATGCCTATTGGGCTGCATGGTAGAGCTGACCGAGGCATTATCACCTCAATGCCTGATTTAGCAAGTAATACAGCCAATATGGAGTAAAACTGAGGCTTAACACCTGGTGGGGTTAGTATCAATGCCCGTACCATCTTGGCACTATTTGGTCTGAATATTAATACGTCATCGTTGGTCAGTACGTGATATACGTCGCCATCAAATATCCTAAGCATTGTTTAAATCGAGACTTAACTCCTTAATAGCGTTACTTCCTAAGGAACTCCTCGAGCTTAGCCCTAACCTCAGGCTTTAAGGACTCCTCGGCCAAGGTATTAAGCAACTCATCCCACCTATCATTCACCTCCCTAACCAATGAACTAATCATCAACTTCTTTATCTCCAGGTAAACATTGTGTGGTATACTACGCAACTTCCTAACCAACTCCACAGATACCCTAAACCCCTCATCAACACTCTCAACAATTTTGTGAACAATGCCCCAATTAAGGGCATCCTCAGTACTCAACCTAAAATCCCTATCGAAAAAGAACCTAGATCTCAACATACCAAGGAGGTATGGTGCAAAGGCCGGTGTTACTGGGACAAGACCATACCTGATACCAGGTAGTGAAAACTCGGAACCCTTAACCGCAACCACTTGATCAACGAAATACAGAAGCTCTGTCGCAAAGCCATAGGCAGAACCATTAACTAAAGCCACGATGGGCTTCTCGCAATTAGCCACGGTAATAACTAAGTCCTTAATGGCAGAGAAGTACCTCCTGGCATCCTCAATGGATTTAAAGCCGTATATCTCAGCCAAATCGAGACCCGCAGAGAATACCTTACCCTCACCAGTAATAATGATACCCTCATAATCCCTACAACCAGTCATTACCGCATCCCTAGCCCTCAAAGCCAACTCAAGACTAAAGGCATTCCTTTTCTCCGGCCTATTAAGCCGTATTACTAACAATTCCTCATAAGGTTGTGTTATAACCAAACTCATTAATTTAAGTTAAGTTAGATATGATTATTTACTTTGCCCTACCTATCCTCAGTCTCATATATACCATATATTAATTTACGAGTAACCCTTATAAAGCTATTTAGAGACTTCGTGAGGGCATCTTGGTATACGTAACGGATAGGGTTGAGGCCGTAAAATACGACCATAAAAAAGGCCAGGTTGAATTGGTCAAGGGCTATCCAGAGGAAAAGTTCCTATGGAATAAGGACTTTCACCCAACGCCAATTAAGAAAAGAACTTGGGATTGGTATACATACACGGCGATCTGGTTTGGTATGGCCTTCATAGTCCCCAGCTGGTCCCTGGCAAGTGTTGGTCTGTCCTTCGGTTTAGGCACGCTTGATTCGATTCTGCTCGTGTTTCTTGGCAATGCTATCGTATTAATACCCATGATAATACAATCACACGGTGGTGCTAGGTACGGAATACCAGAGCCCGTATTAACAAGGACTAGGTGGGGTGTCTATGGGGCTATATTCCCAAGCTGGATTAGGGCAATAATTGGTGCCGGTTGGTGGGGAATAGAGACTTACATAATGACGGAAGCCGCAGTCGGCATCTATGCAGTAGTAACGCATAATTTATCCATTGTGCAAAATCTCGTGGCGAAGGGTGCGGCTAATCCATACACATTGAGCGTGGCCTTTCCACAGGTCTTCTGGATGACCTTCGCATTAATAATAGCTTTACAATTACTCCTACTTTATTTCTCACCGGTACCAGAAGCACAACCGGCACTCAAATGGTTTGCCAGGTTGGCAGCACCTTTAGTGTTGCTTGGCTTCTTCGTTCTTTGGTACAACTTCATGTCACAATCCCACTGGAATTTTGGTCAAATATTGTCTATAAGGCCCACTGCCGTTGGTATTGATTATTGGATAATGTGGTTAGCATTCCTAAATGCCAACATAGCCTACTGGGCCACAATGGCGCTGTCAATGCCCGACTACACAAGATTCGCTAAGAGTCAGTTTGCGCAGACCGTCGGTCAAGTACCCATGCCGTTTATGATGCTCATAGTGGCGCTACTAGGCGTTATGACCACGGGGGCAATTGAAAATCTACACCACGTAGTTATTTGGGACCCAATACTGGCCGCAACCCTTTACCTGCCTCCATCGCTTGCTATAGTACTAAATACCCTATTCCTATTGGCAACATTCTCGGTAAATGTTTTTGCAAATACTGTAGGTCCGGCATACGACTTTGCAAACACATTCCCAGGGAAATTCACGTGGTTTAGAGGCGTTCTCCTAGTTGCTGCTGTTTCGATAGTTCTAGGTGCATGGACATTCTACGGCTCAGCATATGGCTACCTATTCAATTGGTTACTAACGTACGGTGGTTTACTGGGTTCGGTAGAGGGCATAATAATATTCGACTACGCATTGATTAGGCGATTCAAGTTTGAATTAACCGATGTCTTCTGGTCAAAGGGTCGATTTAGGTATTGGAGAGGTATTAACCCGGCAGCCTTCTTGACCTTCGCAATTGTGGAATTCCTAGTATATGCGCCATTCGTACCATTCCATAGCATAATCTTTAGCAATTCATGGCTTCTATCCTTCCTACTCTCCGGTATAATATACGTACCATTAATGACAAAGTGGGTAATACCTAAGTACCAACCAGAACTGAAGGGGTCTATATTCAAGAATGGTTATGTGAGCGAGGAGACAATGCTCATATTTAATGGCAAGAAGTAATGTCTATATTTAATCAACCTTAAAAATCAAAAATATTTCATTTCTCTACTCCGAATTCAATACCTATTATTTATTTTACAATCCTCGAACCAACAATACCTCTCAATATATCCCTAGCCCTGCCTAATGGCCCTATATACGCAGCCTTTCCACCATTTTTCACAAATCTTATAGCCGCTAAAACCTTAGGACCCATGCTCCCTGGAGGAAACTGACCCTCCTCATAATACCTCTTAGCCTCATCTATTGTCATCTCAACGAGCCTTTTTTGATTCGGTTTTCTATAATTTAAGTATACATAATCCGTATCGGTTAATATGAGGAGATAATCAGCATTTATGGCATTAGCCAATACCTGGCTCGCCAAGTCCTTATCGATGACTGCCTCAATACCATCAATACCACTATCAACTACAACAGGTATTCCTCCACCGCCAACTGTGATTGGTATAAAGCCCTCCTTAATGAGCAATCTGATGGCATCAAGCTCAATTATACCTACGGGCTCGGGTGAAGGAACAACCCTCCTATAGCCACCACGCGCGTCCCACTTAAACACCCACCCCTTTTCTCTTGCTAATTTATCGGCGGTTGCCTCATCATATATGGGACCCACGTACTTCGTAGGATTTTGAAAAGCCGGATCATTTTTATTAACGACAACCCGAGAAATAATAACTATAGGACTCCGCCGAATACCCCGCCGCATGAATTCGCTGGTAACGGCGTTAGCTATTAAGTAACCCATCCAACCCTCAGTGGCTGCATCGACCATGTCAAGGCTCAGGTAATCACCAACCCTCTCGGCCAGTAAACCGGCCTGTGGACCATTTCCATGAGTAATGACAACGTCAAAGCCTTCCTCGACCATGTCGGCGACATCGCTCGCCGCCAGTTTTACCCTCTCCCACTGCTCTTCAGGTGAGCCTACCCTGCCGCCTTCCTTAGCAAAGGCATTACCTCCTAGGGCTATTACGAGGAGCACGCATTAATGCCCTGGCATATGTTTATATTTATTTCGTAAATATTGTACATAGTACACATTGTTTCTGTACCTAAGTATATACATAGTTTACTATTTTTTACCTGATATTGTTGTAATATAACCGTATTCTCTATGACGAAAAGTATTACTTTTAAATACTGTATACGACGTATACGTTAGATGCTCAAGAAGGTTGGCGATATCTTGCATGTATCTCATGATAGGAGGTTCGTACTTAGGCTCTCATTCATACCTCCCCTAGGCATTACGGTCTACGACTATGCAATGAAGAGGTTGGGTTCCCTTTACGACATAATAGGGCCCGTTAATTCCCCATACGGCCTCGTGAAGCCTAATCCAGAATTATCTAACCTTAGCGAGTTCGTGGGTAAGTCTGCCTATGTTAGGGATGTTGATCTTAGGAAGAGGAGGGGTGGTGGCCATGGTCGCGGCAGATAAACTTGTTAAGCAGAATGTACAAACGTGCCCAGTCTGCGGCTCTACGGATTTTGTGTTGGACTCGGAAAGAGGTGAGTTGATCTGTGCACGCTGTGGCACTGTCATTCAGGAGCATATAATTGATTTAGGACCTGAATGGAGGGCATTTAATGACGAGGAGAGCCTTGCCCTTATAAGGGCGAAGCCCATAAGCCCTGCCCTTCCTGGTCACGGCCTTGGCAGCTCAATCATCAGCGTGACACACGACCTACTCCTACAACGTAGGTTAAGAGCCCTTATCAGGCTAAATAGGTTTAATCAGTACCAATATACGGAGAGGAGGATTGCAGAGCTTCTTGACGTTATAAAGCCTGTTAAGTACGAATTAAATCTTCCAGATAGTGTTATTGAGGAGGCCTTAGTTTTATTTAGGCAATTATCGAATAAGTACGACCTAAGGGGAGTTAGGACTAAGGACCTGGCCCTTGTCCTTCTCTACGTTTCGTGCAAGAGGGCAAAAATCGTATGCCCACTCCGTGAATTAAGGAACATACTAAATATCGAGAGGAGTAAGAGGATTAGCAAGCTTCTCGGGCTTGTTAGGCAGGTTGTTGGTAATAATGACATTGTGATAAAGAGTCAGGAGGAGTTGGGCAGGTTCCTGCAGAGGGTTATAAATGCATTAAGGCTTGGTGAGGATGTTAGGTATTACGTAACTAGGTTGGCCATGGACATGATAAACGAGGGCCAGCGTAAACGCTTAACTAATGGCAGGACGTTCTATGCGCTGGTTGCTTCGGCGGTTTACATAGCCATAACCCTAATGGGTATTAGGAAGAGGCAGCGTGATGTTGCTGAGGTTTCTGGCGTGACTGACGTGACCATTAGAAATCGCTATAAGGAGATAATATCTAAGATGAACATCATAATCGAGGTTTAGCACTAGTTAAGTGTTTTAAAGGGGTTTTGTTAAAATGATTGTTCGTGAGTAATGACGCATCATCAATTGTTAAGGAACTGAGCGATAAGGAGACCAAGATCCTCACGGAGATTTACAAGGCTGGTGGTGAGGTGATGCTGAGGGATATCTGGAGGATAATGGGTATCAAGAGCAAGGCCGGTATGCCATTTATAAATAAGCTCGAGAAGAGGGGCCTACTTACCAAGGAAAACGTTGGCACTAAGAAGAGGGTCATGTACAGGGTTAAACTAACGGAGCTAGGTATGGCAATCGCGAGGGACTTAATTGAGGCCGGCTCATTAATGAGGGTCTTAACCTACGACCTGCTCACTAGGATACCCTGCTTTTATTGCCCATACATAGATGTGTGCGGGACGACTGATGAAATAAACCCAGAAAAGTGCGAGTACTTCAATAAGTGGGTTTATGAAATGATTAAGGAACGTGGTGGGCAGTAAAATTAAATTATAACCTAGTCAATACGGGTAATAAATGTCCAAGGAAATATATAGGGTGTTCATTGCCGTGGATTTAACCGACCAATTAAAGGAACCAATAATAAGAATGCAGAAGGAATTAATGAGCGCCGGCGTGGACATGAAGCCGGTAGAGCCAGAGAACCTACACATAACCCTTAGATTCATTGGTGAAATTAGTAAGGACCTTGTTGAGGAGGTCAAGAAGAGATTAGGCAATATCAAGTATAACCAATTCACAATACACATTAGGGGAGTAGGCGCATTTCCAAACATAGAGAGACCAAGGGTCATCTGGGTGGGTATTGAGGAAGGAGCCAGGGACCTAATGAACCTTCACGAATTAATAATGAAGTTCACAGGAGATATTGGAGAGAAGGACGAGAGGGGCTTCGTACCACACCTAACCATTGCAAGGGTTAAGTACGTAAGGAATAGGGATAGGTACATGGAGGTAGTTAGGAAGTATGAAAACACTGACTTCGGGACACAACTCGTAGACTCAATAAAACTTAAGAGAAGCATATTAACGCCAAAGGGCCCAATATACAGCGATTTAATGACAATAAAACTGTCAT
>JAGDXB010000034.1 GCA_023256215.1 Vulcanisaeta sp.
TGACGGCAACTTCATTGCATATGTCATGTAGGTAATCAACATGCCAAAACCTATTGGCGACCTTATTGAGGTGCCTAATTATGCGTGCGGCACATGCGTGGCCGCAGGACCCGACGTAAGCGTATAATCCATTGCTAATCACGAATCTCTTACCCCTAGTAATCACACTGCCGTCCCTGCATTGAAATAATGCCACGTAACTTAATGCTTTCATCACCATACGTAGGTCACATTGATGGTGGCGACCTCTGGTATCTCGCCATTAACTATGACGCCCGCATTTGTTGGTGGGTAATACGTCGCTACGTAGCACACGAATCCAATGTTTATCGCGTACGTTGAGTTGGGTAGTACGGGTATTATTAATTGGCCGTATTGTCCGGCTTCGTAGGCGTATGTCGTACTTTCATACGTATATGCGGCGGTTATGGGTATTGAGGGTAATGCCTGCGCCATTACGTATACGTAGTACGAGACCTGCCCAGAAATGACTTGCGGGTTTGATAACCTGTACGTTATCAATAGGTAGCCGGGCCCATTTGTCTCGAGGCTCACCTGCTTGACTGAATTGAATGTATACCCGTTACACTGCGTTATCGGTATGGTTGCATTAATAATGAGATTACTTACGACAACTTCCCTATGATTTAATGTGCCTTGATAGCTTGCCATGCATTCATTGAGTTTTTGAAGTAGTGCTGTGTATTTTATTAGGAGGTTTGTGTAGTTATTGAGTAAATCATTGTATTTGGTTATTGGTACCATTGATGAATTGGTGATTACTTTAGTGGAGGTTATATATAGTGAGTGTATTGAGTAGATAAGTGCTATTGCGAATATTAATATCGATATTACCATTACCGAGGTCTTGACGCTCAGCACTCCGTAATTAATTGGTTGGGTAAAATAAAAGTTAGGTTTTCGTGGAATCCCCTAGATAGACTTTAATAGTCTCGTCGTAATTAGGCACTGATAAGGGGTGCCATTACCGAATTATTGTAGTGAGGAGCCGGAGGTACTCATTAAGATACCTAATGAGCAGACAAACCCAGAGTGGGGCATACCGCCAGAGAAGAGGTCCATGGAGCTTTATCTTAAGTATGGTTTTGTGGTCATCGATAAACCTAGAGGACCAACGAGCCATGAGGTTGCGGCTTGGGTTAAGAAAATGCTTGGTTTGGATAGAGCCGGTCACTCTGGGACTCTCGACCCTAGAGTCTCGGGTGTTTTGCCGATAGCCCTTGGTGAGTCTACTAAGGCTATGCCTGCAATTAATACGTTGGATAAGGAGTACGTGATGGTCATGAAACTTCACGGTGATGTTGATGATGAGAGATTAAAGGCCGTGCTTAAGGAGTTTACGGGAGCAATTTACCAAAGACCACCATTAAGGAGTGCGGTTAAGAGGCAGTTGAGAATTAAGCATGTTTATGAGCTGGAGCTTCTTGAGAGGGATGGTAGGTACGTGTTGGTCAGGATGAATGTTGAGTCAGGGACCTACGCTAGGAAGCTGGCTTATGATATTGGTGAGGTTCTTGGTGTAGGTGCTAATATGAGGGAGTTGAGGAGGACACGGGTTGGGTGCTTTACTGAGGATGAAGCTGTCACACTTCAGGACCTTAGGGACGCCTATATCCTGTATAAGGAATACGGTGTTGAGGATCTACTTAGGACTTACGTGAAGCCTGTGGAGTACATGGTCAAGCACTTACCGAAGGTTTGGATTAGGGACTCTGCGGTGGATGCGGTATGCCATGGAGCGGCACTTGCGGTTCCAGGTATTGTGAAATTAACAAGCAATATTAAGAAGGGTTCTTTAACTGCGATAATGACCCTGAAGAATGAATTGGTAGCCTTGGGATATGCGGAGATGAGCAGTGATGATATTATGAAGGCACAACGTGGTATTGCGGTAAAGACCACTAGGGTGATAATGAGGAAGAATACGTACCCACCCATGTGGAAGAAAAAGACTGAAAGGAAGAGCGAGGAAGGAACAAAACAGCCTAGCAGTGAGTAAATATAACTTTTAATCAGTTATCCTTATAACTACCAATTAAATAGTACCGATAGTTAGTAAGTTCTTGATGAGTATGAGGGTCAACTGATCAAATGACGAAGAGCGGATCTACTGAATATGTAATTTAAATCGGACATATTATTTCTTATGAACATAAAATGCTACGCATATTCAACAAACTTGATAGAGACATTTTGGCCCTAATAAAGAGACATTACCTAAACGACCCTATCAGGTTCACCTACCTATTTTACGATATTATGTATTATCCAGAGGTTACCGAGGCTTACCTAAGTATTGTTGGTAATGATATTACAGGCTTTGTACTAATCTATGAAGGGCTATCCTGTCCTGCAGTACACATTATCGGTAATATCGACGAACCTCTGGATTACATACCTCGAGATAGATGCTTAAGGATATACGCCGAGACAAGACCCGAAATAACTAGGCAATTAATCAGCGAATTAATGGCACGTAACGATGTTAAGGTACACCAATCCCTGACCATGGTTTGCCACAGAGATTCCTTTAAGCCATTCAGTTTGGGAGGTAATTATGTCGTTCGAAGGCTTCTAATAGATGACCTGGAGGAATTAGCGAAAATTAAGGAGATGCAGGGATCTAAGGTTAGTAGGGTTGAATTGATCGCCAGGTTATTATCGCCTCACTGGCATTACTATGGTGTGTTTATGAATGGTAAATTACTATCTATCGCAACTGCGTATCTAAAGCTTCCTGAGGTTTGGGTCGTAGGTGATGTATTCACGATACCTGAACATAGGAATAGAGGATTGGCAAAGGCTGTAACCTCTGCGGTAACGAATGATGCAATGCAGAGCGGCGCTATGGCGATGCTCCATGTATATGAGGAAAATTTGCCGGCGATTAAGGCATATAGAAGGCTCGGTTACGTTGCGGTTCAAGAATTCACATTAATAGTATCATAATAACTATATTATGGTAATCGTAATATAAAAGTAATAATCATATATAATGATCTAGGTATAAAATTTTATAATATACCTTAGGCTAAGCGTTACTTAGGATAAAGCATGGAGCAAACAATGAATGAGTTAGGGATTGAGGACATTACTTCGATTATTTTAGGTGCAATGTCGCAAATGGATAGGAAGGACTTAGAGACAGTACTTAGGGAGACTACGCAGTGCCTGCTCTGTGCCTATACGGTGTTAGTTCTAGTCATAGGCATGAGGTCAAACCAGTTAATGGAATAATGGACTTACTAAGGGCGTTGAATGACCCATACGTCAGGAAGGCTCTAGGCCTTTTAATAGAGCTTCTCAGGAGTATGGGCAGGTGCCTGGAAGCTGCCGAGAAAGTTAAGGAGATAGGTATTTCATGTGGACCTGAGGTGCCCTGTTACCTAGTGGCCTACGGATTGACGAATAATAATGGTACCAATGATGTCGGTGATGGTGGCTCAAGACCTGGTGGGTAAGTGTTTTTCCTGGTTTACGAGATAGCATCTAAATTTAATTTTAGACGATAATTCTAGTACATATTTAGCTAAAGGTATTCACGCTCCTCTGCATAAATCTCTTCGTCTAAATCACCCCTAAGATTCTTCTTAAGGGACTCCAGATTCTTGAGAACCTCCTGTAAGGTCTTATTGTTCGTCACTATGTACTTTATTTTACCATAGGACATCATGTACGAGCCAGGGCATAGAAAACGCCTACTAACCACAATAGCATCAGGCGATAGACTAAGTATTGCACTCATGGTAACCTCCTTACTCCCAATACCAGGATTCTCATACTGCTCCAACCCTCCAATCTCCTCATTTATTATACCAATAATCTCAGCCTCATCTAAAGGCCTTAAATTGAAATCCCTATCGTACGTCACAGCTATACGCATAGAGACCCCAACAGGCGCTATCGACTATATAAATAAACCCACCCTCTTAATTCATAAATCCTTAATTATATTAATGTAAAATAATAATTCAAAACAAGCAAATAAACAATAAATCATAACACAAAGATTAAAAGGCCGTACTGGTGCGGGGGGTGGGATTTGAACCCACGCAGGCCTTCGCCAGCGGATCTTGAGTCCGCCCCCTTTGACCTGGCTCGGGCACCCCCGCAGGTCAATAATACCTATGAACCCTTATAAGGATTTCTCATTGCTTATTGAATGAGAAAGTAATTTAAGTGCATTTTTCGATAACGGTTTCGTGTCAACTGTTCTTTTCGATCATGTTACTAAGAGGTTTGGTCGTATTGTTGCTGTTGAGGATGTATACCTAGAGGTTCCTGAGGGTAGGATTGTCGTTTTGGTAGGCCCTAATGGGGCAGGTAAGACGACATTATTGAGGCTTGCTGCCGGTATATTAATTCCTGATAGCGGTTATGTTCTTATTCATGGCTATAAATCCATAGATCCTAGGGCTAAGCGACATGTTGGTTTTATGACGCCCATGGATAGAGGCGTGTATTGGAGGTTGACTGCTATTGATAACCTTGTATTCTTCGGTACATTGTATGGACTGTCTTTAAGGAGGGCTAGGATAAGGGCTCTGGAGTTACTTAGGGATTTGGGGCTTAATGAGAGGGCTAATGATTGGGTTGCCACGTATAGTACTGGTATGATGAGGAGGCTTGAGATTGCGAGGGCTTTAATGCATGATCCAGATGTACTTTTGCTTGATGAACCGACCAGCGGTATAGATGCTGATGCTAAGCGTGAGATCCTTAATTTCATTAAGGGTTTGAGGGGTAGGAAAACCGTGATAATGGCTTCTCATGATCCTCAGGAGATCGAGATTGCGGATACCGTTATTTACATCAACAGGAGAATACTGAATGAAGCGCCAACCCTTAAGATTGTGAAGGTTCTTGTAAAGGGTTCTTTAGATGGTCTTGATGGTTTTAGTATTGAGCATGTCGGTGGTGATGAGCATGTGATAATTACCGGAATTGATAGGTTTAATGAGTTAATGAATAGGTTGGCTGAACTTAATGGTAGCGTTAGGGTTCTGGATATTGATGTTGAGGTTGCCATGGCTGGTCCTGATGGTAATGCTAGGAGGATTGAGAGAGTGACAAGGAGGGGGTGGTTGTGATGGGGATTATCGATAGACTGTATGGCTTCATCATTATTAGGGGTTGGAAGATGTGGATTAGTTATAAGACTCAGGTTTTATTGACGGCTATTAATTGGGTCATTCCCGTGTTTATCTACTTCTTCATAGGCGTGACGCTCGGCTTTGGTAGGTTTTCTGTGATTAGGAATTACACGGCCTTCATGGTCATAGGTACGGCATTCCAGGGCTATTTCTCGGCATCAGTGGTTACCTTAGCTGGTCGTATTAGAAATGAGGAATTGATAGGCACACTCGAGTACCTAATAGCTTCGCCTTTAAGGCCCATGGCGCTCATGATCTACAGCACAGTATGGGGCTTGGTAATTAATTCAATAAGTGCTGTTGCCGTGCTTGCCATAGGCCTTGGTCTTGGTGTTTACTATAAAATCAACATGGTTTCAACAATACTATTCCTATTATTGTACCTGGCATCAATCATAGGGCTTAACCTCATTGCTGGGGCTGTGGTGTTGATTGTTAAGCAGGGTAATCCGGTCGCACTATTTACATCCGTGGCGTCTAACCTGCTTGGTGGTGTTGTTTTTCCTATATCAATATTGCCAACATGGTTACGCTACATAAGTTACGCCTTATCACTCACCTGGGCTCTCTCAGGATTAAGGGGCTCCATGCTTAATGGATTAGGCCTACCTCAGTTAATGAATTACCTATGGCCCCTTACTCTCCTGGCAATTATATACTTAATAATCGGGATTGCGCTGTCTAACTATGCATTTGCGATAATACTTAGAAATGGCACTGTACACATGTACTGATTTATCGTGGCACAGCTTCTTTTTCTATCTTTTCAGGGCTTTTCCACGTACTATTCCTTAAATAGGTCTCCACCTAAGTAGGTGTGTATGGGTAGGTTATTAACCATCTTAATATTGACGTTATTGCTGGTTATAGGTACAACGGTAGCCCTTACCATATATGCCGAGTCAGTCCAGGGAAGCACCGGACTTAAGGTTTCCTACGAGGTTCACTTAATAATTGCCGAGGAGTGGGTTGGGAGGCTTAACGAGAGTGGGTTAAACTCTACACTAGTTCTCAATCTCATAAATAATGCAAAGTATGAGGCTTCTCAAGGTGATTACTTAACCGCGATAACGCTCTTAAATCGAGCAATCTCAATTTCTGCAAAATCAATTGCCAATTATTTATCAAATGATACAATAATAGTACTTAACAACTATAATTATACAATAAATAATTATAATTCGTATGTAAGTAGTACCATTAATAATGGTAGCGTTATTAATACGCTGATTAATGCCCTGAACTACATAAGTAACGAGCAGTTAAGCCCTGGCAATGCGTCACAAATAGTGCAATACCTCGAATTATTAAATAGAACCTTACAAAATGCGGTGGTAATAAATCCAGGGCTTAAGGAGACGGTTAATACCGCCTTACTATTAGTTAATAATTTACGTAATGAACTTACTAATGATTTACTAATTGAGCATAATACCACCAAGGCCCAGCTGACCTTGTTAAAGACCGAGATTTCGATTGTGACAGAGCTCGAGAATAATACGAGACTTAAGGAAAGAATGCTGTTTATCATAATTAGTCATTGGAATGGCTTGGTCCTTAATGAGGCTAATGCAATGTATGAGAACATAACCAACACTTTGGGATTGAGTAATTGGCTTAAGTTGTGGAATAGCGTGATTACGTGTTTATCCACAATAAATAATTCAATACCCACTCTAGCGATGGGTATAGCCTCACCTGAACAGGTGGTTGGCAACTATTCCATGTGTATTAATAGGGTAGAGATTCTACATATACTTGCGAGTAATGAACCTAAGCTAAACGCAAATATTAGTTATGTGGCTAATGAACTGACAGCGCTGGGTTTAACGAACTACAGTAGATACGTAATTCATATTGGTAACCAATGTAATTATGAATTAGTAAATGCGGCCATAAATGGCAATATGGGGTATGTGAATACAACCATTAACAAATGTTTGTCATTGGTGAGCGAATATGGTGAGAGGGTTAATTATGTGAATTTGATAATAAACGTGAGTAATTATAAGATACTTGAGCTAAACAGGACAATAACCCAATGGATCAATAAGTATAGGCTTAATGCAAATATTGCAATGCTTTGCTGGGTAAGGATCAACGAAAATATAAGCAGTAGTATCTACTCGATCATAAACTCCATACTCAATGGTACATTAAGCCCTGAAAACGGTCTTAATTTAGTGAATCAATACTTTACAAACTTAATTATGAACTCATCGTCTATAATCGCGGGATGCCTAGGACAAAATATAACGCCTGGGCCAGGTAGGTATATACCAATGATTGGTGTGCAACAGAACCAGGGTGCTCCTCAAGTGATTGGGCTTGGCCTTGAACTTGGTGGTAATGGTCTCATCAAGGTATTACTACTTATATTCAACCCTACGCAAAATACTTTATATATCAATGGATTAAGGTTAGGGGGTTTGTATTGCAGTTTTAGTAATGACATAGAGGTGCAGCCTCAATCTCAGGGCAGGTTAGTTGTGACTATGTACGTAGGAAGTAATGGCTCAGTTAATGGAACGATCACGTACAGCTCCGGTGCGGATATGCTAGGTACTCAACGATCATTGTTAATATGTAATGGAACACAAACATTCACAGCAAATACTAACTATACAGGCTATTTATTGCTCACCAATAATCAAGAGCTGCAGTTTACGGTACAATCCACGAACCTGATACAACCCTTTAATTGGTGAGTTCAACAGGTCCTTAATCATACTTTCTGAAGAATATATAATACAGTATTGGATCTAGTAATGCTATTAATCCTCCTAAAACCATGGATAGAGAATACTCGGCGTAATCCATCATGACTCCCGCAATTGTGCTACCAATACCATAGGGCACCCTGCGCGCCAGACCTGTTAGTGATAGGCCACGTGCTCTTTCACTCTCATCAATTATTTCCGTAGATAATGATTGACGCATTGGTATTGTCACCATGTACAGGGCTACCCTAATTACGTAAAGTGCTGCGTCCACGAGGAATATTGGTATAAATGCCATAGCTACGAACAAGGATACAGAGAGGGACCTAAGTAGGGATATTGCCCTAACTCTGCCGATGATCATCTCTATTCTCTTGGCCCATAGCGTGAATAGTGCGGATACCACATAGGATGCCGTGTACATACCATTTATCTCAACTTCACTCGCATGCAAATAAAGCCTAAACCATAACGGTAGCAATGGCGTTACCATACCGAGCCCAAGACTACCCAACGAGCCAGCAACGGCTATTTTAGTTATAGATCTTGAAGACCTCCTGGGTAAGACCTCATTTAAATTGAAGGTCTTAACCCTCGGCCTATCCCTCCTAACCATAAATAGGGAGAGTAGGGCAACAATGCTTAGTATTAGGGATAGCCTAAACAATGTAATGTCATTAAAACCCAGACTTAACATTACGTAAGATATCACAGAACCCGTGAGCGACGACAAAATGGATACAGAAGTTGCCAGTCCAAAGACCCTCGTCCTCTCCCTGCTCTCCGTATAGTCAGCCAATAATGACGTCTGTAACGGTGCTATAGGACCACCGCCAGCGCCTCCGCCCCCTGCTGCTCCCGTTGTTGTGCCGAAGATCGAGGTTATGAACAGGAGCAATCTATTGCTTGTTATGCTAAATATAACCATTGACGCCACAAAGAGACTAGACATTATTATTAAGGAGTCCCTCCTACCGATAATATCGCCGAGAAACCCCGATAGCAATACTAGGAGCGCTGATGATGTTACGGCAATAAAGAAGTAAAGGCCGATCTCTGATACTGTGAAGCCTACGGACTTTAAGTAGAGCGGTATTATGAATGTAAGGTAGCTAAACGCCGCGCTTCTTAATGCCCTAGACATAATTAATACATATACGTCTTTGCGCATCTCATCACACCCTATGCACGTAGAGATTATTTAAAGTATCTAATCGCATGCCATGCATTCACCACCATCAATAACGATCGCATGCCCTGTTATGAATGACGACTCATCACTCAGCAGAAACACCACCGCCCTAGCAACCTCCTCAGGCCTTCCCAACCTACCCATGGGTATGTAATTAATTATCCTCTTAACCTCATCATCACTAAGCCAATTAATCCAACCAGTCTCAATACTACCTAAAACCAGGGCATTAACTCTAATCTTGGGTGCGAGCCATAGAGCCATTGATTTTGTTAAAGAAATAACACCCGCCTTAGCCACTAGGTACGGTATGCCCATAATATCGCCCATCTTAGCCGAAATCGACGCCACATTAACTATGGAACCACCATCCCTCATAAGGCCGACTCCGAATTTACTAACGAGGAATGTTCCCTTAAGGTCAACACTTAATACTTCCTCAAAATCACTCCATGCCAGGTCCGTGAACCTCTTATTCCAAATTCGCCCTGATCCGTGCCCCGCATTATTAACTATACCGTGGAGAATACCGTAATTCTCCCTGATGATTTCAAACATACGCTCCACCTCACTCTCTTTAGAAACGTCGGCCCTCACACTAATCGCATCAATACCTGCATCCCTGAGTTTCCTTACCATTTCCTCAGCCTCACTGATAGATGACCTAAAATTTATGATGACCTTCGCGCCCTCGCTAGCCACAGCCTCAACTATCGCCTTACCAATACCACGTGTACCTCCAGTAACTAGAACAACCTTACCTTTAAGTCTCTCACCCATTACTATGTATTAGTTTCTACCCACAAAAACCTATTCCACATGCTAAGATTAGGTACTGTGCTCTTTACTTTCAATTAACCTCTTAATCTCATCCAACTTATTAAGAACGCTCTCCCTGCCTGCCCTATCAATTAAATAAGTCCAGTCGATACTATTTCGTTGCATCATTAATACGGCAGCAGCACGCTCACAATCAGCGTCTGATGACCAATAGACACAGGCGTTAAGGCTCTCGATGATACAATCCTCTGGTGATTCAACATAGACATAATCCGAATCCAATCTCAACACCCTAGTTCTGCCAACGTAAGTTACACCAACAATGTCAAGTGCAAGCACGCCAAAGTAATCACTAACCCAAACCCTACCTTCCCGCCTTGCATTAACATTCCTTAATTCATCATTGACAATATCCATGGCCCTTCCCGGGTTTTTGGTATCAATAATCACGTCAATATCGCCTGTTCTATAGATACCACCACTATATAGCTCGCTGGCGAAGCCACCAACAATAACAACCCTACCCACCCTCTCATCCTCAAGTCGCCTATTAACCCTCGCTAAGAAATTAAGTATATTATTGATGCGTCCTCCATCTAACCTCATATCTCCGCAATCATTGTCTATACAGGTAATGAAGTAGCGTGTAAATAATGACCAATCTTTCACCGTTAAGTAATGATCATTAGTACTAACAACATTTATTTTAGACAATGCATACGCCATATCAACAACCTCCTCAAGCCTTTTCCTGGCAATTTCAGGCGGTAATCTTCGTGCACCCCTTTTGTTAAATAATGCTCTTATACTACGCATTAATGATTTTAATGAATCCTTAGATATAAAGTTATGGTTCAGCCTGGCAAACTACTTTAAAATTGGAACGCATAATTCCCAATGATGGATGCCGTATTATTACGTAGAGTCAAGAGGGATCCGAGAGAGGTTAGGTCTTGGTTTAGGGATAGGCTTTCAAGACCAGGTATAGTAATTGCACCAGGCGCCTTTGATGCTTTTGTTGCTTTAATGATACAGCAATTGGGTTTTGAGGCACTCTACGTGTCCGGGGCTGCCTTCAGTAGCTCATTGGGCTTGCCAGACCTTGGAGTTTTTACTTTAGATGAGCTTGTCAGGTTTACTAAGTACATCACGGATGCCGTGGACATACCCGTTATTGTAGATACCGATACCGGATTCGGCGAAACTCTAAACGTTGTCAGGACGGTTAGGGAGTTCGAGAGTATCGGGGCGGCAGCAATACAGATCGAGGACCAGGAATTACCCAAGAAGTGCGGCCACCTGAGTGGTAAACATGTGGTGCCTGCTGATGAGATGATCAAGAAGATTAGGGCGGCTGTTGAGGCAAGAAGGGATGAGAACTTCCTAATTATCGCTAGGACGGATGCACGTGGTGTTTACGGTATTGATGAGGCTATTTGGAGGGCCCAGGCCTATGTTGAGGCTGGGGCGGATATAATATTCCCTGAAGCCCTTGAGAGTAAGGAGGAGTTCGTAAGGTTCGCCAGGGAGGTTAAGGCTCCATTATTAGCTAACATGACTGAGTTTGGTAAGACGCCGTACATAACCGCTAAGGAATTTGAGGAGATGGGTTATAAGATTGTTATATTCCCCGTTACGACCTTTAGGGTCGCCATGAAGGCTGTTAAGGACGCCTTAATGGAACTTAAGGAAAAGGGTACCCAGAAG
>JAGDXB010000042.1 GCA_023256215.1 Vulcanisaeta sp.
CGGTGGCTTACATAATTGAGTACGGAGACAAGGCATATGCATATATAAATAATAGACATAAATGGTTATTGTATTAATTTATAAAATAATTATACTTATTTAAAGTTAATCAATCATTATTTATCTAGATAATATTTTGTATTTTTATAATGATGTGGAATTGAATTTTACGGAAGAAGATTGTATAAATATTTATTAATTGAGAAATGATAGTTTATGATAGAAAAGGTTTAAATAGCACTGTTTAGCATAGAAGAAGGGGTGGTAGGATGGCCTACATGGCCTTTAAAGGGTATGAAGATCTTGTCTTGGCATACCACGTATTGAGGGCTATTATAGCACTCAAAGACAAAAATGTGGAGGGACTTAACATTGAGTTTCCAATGAATGTGATGATTGGTGAGATTGATATACCATCGCTTAGTGGCAAGAGGTCCGATGGTATTATCTGCACATCAACGGGTAAAGCCTTAATCGAACTAACGAAATCGAAAAAGCATGTTGACGAGGTAATCAAAAAGTACGAGGATTATGGTGAAATGCCAGTTATTGTGATTAAATATGGAGATTTAAATGACGATCCTGAGCTGAATATTCCTCAGAGGGATATCTACGTTTTACGAATGGGGTGATGGCTATGGCCGTGAGTTACACCATAGGTGATTTATTAGCGAGGTGGACCAACGAGACGCCTAAACAGCCAAGCCCTAGTGAGCCTGTTTTACTCGTAGAGCCTGATTACTTCGATACCGTGAGAATGGCCGGCATAGCCATAGTGAAGGCTCTCTACGGTCGCGGCAAGACCTACGGCTTTGGTTACAACCTTTATCATACAGCACGAATTAAGAGGGATCAAGAGGTTATTTACATAAACGCTAGAGAGGTGAGAGATAGATTAACAAGTATTGGTAGTACTGAGGATCAAGGAAAAACTTTGAAACTCCATAACCTGCTGCTTCTTGGAGATGCATTGGATATAGTTAGGCTGATCTGCATTGGGTATTACCTGCCGCAGATCGTGAACACCAATGAAGGGATATACCTAGCAACAAATACGGATTTGTTAAAGAAGATCTGCCCCAACATATCAAATTACCTTAGTAAAGGCTTACCAATCGGATTAAGGGAATTCCTAAGGGATATAGCCAAGGCTAGCCCTAGGAGACTCGTTATTATTATTGATGAGTTTGAACAGTTAACCTCCACAACGGGCGGCCGTCCTAACGTAGAGTACGTATACAACTTAATAGACCAACTTTTAATATCATTAAGGCCTGGCGTTTTAGATGAACAGCCAGGCAAATTCGGTATTGTTCTGCTCATTCAAGAGCTTTACTATCCTACAGATCGCATGAGAAAACTCGTCGCAGAAAGTTCGTACCCTGCCATTGGAAGGATGTTCAGCGTTAGTGATGATGGGTCTATACCCGTCCACTATAGTATTGAGGCGTATATGAAATACATCGAGAATGCAATAAGAGGGCTTGTAGTCAATAATTACATTAATCAAAAGATTGCAGATTTAGCTCTACAGGCATTCCGTGATTCAAACATAAGAAGACTTCTTAGGGAGTATTTACCGAACATGCCAGCACTCATAGCCTTCAACATATTACAGCAATTGCTTATTACAGCATTATCATTGCCCAACGTAACGCCTGACGTAATTAAGAGCGAGTTCGAGAACTTTATGGAGAGTTACATGGCATATGCTATATACGGAGGTAAGAGGGATGTTGCGAAGGGTAAATACTTGGCAAATGCATTGGCTGGTCTTCTTGAGGATTACTACGGTGGCGATACAATAGCCACAACAATCGAGAGGGTTGGGTTTGAGGGTGCTTACGTATTTACGAACAACGGTATTAAGATCTTAGTGTCTAGGCTTAGTGATGTTGATGATATGAGAAGCTACTTGAATGAATTTAAGAGACTTTATGGCAATATATTGAAGACATACTGCGCACAACAGACACAAAAGAAGGGTCAACCACCACCGCAACCCTCCTGCGAACTCACCTTTATAACTCTTGAGGATGTTAAGGTTGGAAATGCCAATGCCGCAATCAATACATTACTGAGAAGTGGAATTGATGGTGTTCCTGTATCATTCACATATAAACTCAAGAAGATTACGTACGATGACCTATTCATATTAATAACAAGGTATAATAACGATATTGCGGTGCTCACCGGCGATAGGAGGTACGTAAACTCACCGGATAGGCTTCAGAGCCTACGTAATAAAATATTTGGGTGAAGGGCATGAGCCATAGACTCTCCTCAATAAGTACATTCTTAGAGCCTTATAAGGAGGCACTGCGAAAAGCCCTAAGCGAGTATGAGTATGAAGAGAATGCAATTAAGGACTGCCTTGATTACGATCTTCATGAAGCCATAATTAGGACTAGCCACGTCGTGAAAGCGACAACGGTTGCCTGGGGCGCTGGTTTCTGTATCTATGCGGCTAGGCTTATGACAGCGATAGGCGCTAGGAAGGTAGTCATTGCCGAAAATATGCCTGGTAAAGGCAATAATATCCATAAAGTATTATCAATAGCAAGCCTCGATTATCTGAATTCGTGGAAAAAAGGTCAAGGTATAAGTGAGTATATGCTAAAGGACATCATTAGTAGGAGCATTGAAGAATTGGGTGATTTAATTAATGCACAAAATGAAGATGAAATTAGGGAGATAAAGGATAAGGCAACCAGAATGTTGAAGAATTTAATGAACATTTTACCTGAGGCGCTTCGTAGGCTTGGCATTAATTATAATCTTTATGGCGGCTTAAGGTTTTACACAGAGCTTGAGCTAGTTGATTATAAATTACACATTTGGGGCGTACCCGACCTTCTAATTGAGCATCCAGAGACGAGAAAAGCAATTGTTATTGAGTGGAAGAGTGATGAGGAGGCTCCGAGGGAAGTCGAGAAATACCAAGCATACATATACGCAATGCTTGAGGCCATTAGGCTTGGTCACGGCGAGTCATTTAACGAAATCGTAAATGCTATAGCCCCAGATAATATTAATGATACTAAGATAATACCAATAATAATAAGGCCAAACTGCGCATACTCAGATCATCCATTATACCCAATATCCTGCAATAAAAATACCAAACCAGCAAGTATTGAAGATATACGTGATAGGCTGAATAGGGTCATTATTACCTCGACATACTTAACGTTACTCTTAATGGATATTGATGCCCTACTATATGGAGTTGAGAAACGTAGAGAGAAAGGGGTAATAACTACCCGTGAGAAATGCGTAGCTAAGCGTAATGGTAACGATGGTGGTTCCATCTACATACTCAGGATGACGCCCGCTACTTTACCGCGTGGATATCCAATGAAACAGAATGGCTATCCCTGCATAGCGTGTCCCTTTAGCAATGAAAGGAGCAAGTTGCAGGAGTGCAAGTTCTATTTTGGTTCATTCGAGAAGGATAGACTTGATAAATTAATGTGGCTTTATAGGTTTAAGGTATATAGAGAGCGTGATAGAGATTTGTTAATGTATAGGGCATTATATTTAGCTTCTGAATTACTTGGGTTAAAGCTTCACGACTTTGCAGCAAAAATAGGTACTCAATTCTGTGGTTTAAAACTTGACTTAGAGTCTCCTAGGATTTATCAGTATTCATGCTTAAGAAGTACGAAAGACACTAGGTCTACATGTGGTATTTTCGAGGTTAATTTTGAGAAGTTTGATACATATGAAAATGCGAGAGTAGGCGTTTATGACATTATGAAAAGATACTCTAAAGGTAATGATTACGATAAAAGTATTGATGTTCTCATACTCAAGAGGAAATTACTGCCTTGTGAGAGGTTAACTAGGGATGAGATTCCCAATATAATCCTGCCAAGGATTAAGCAACCGGTACTTGTTACTTTAATTGAGAACCATGTTACGTACCCAACCCTTGGCGCATCACTTTTTGGTAGAGTTGAAAGAACATTATCGATGGGCGAGGAGGATGAGGATTTAGGATTGAAATGTGGTGATGATGAAGCATGTGTTGTAATAACTCCAATAAGTCCATACCTTAGATTGCCATTTAGGATTTTCAAGCGCTATATCAATATGTACGAAGTAACTAAAGCCTTAGTTACTGAGGTAGGTGCGGACTTAACAAACATGGATTTAGCAACACTTCACGCGCTTCATATGTCACTGAAGAACGCTGAAGCTTTGAAGGCCTTAAGAGAAAAGGAATTAGAGGATATTACGGAGGATGAACGTAAATCCATGTTTAATACAGTCGAGGAAACCCTGAATGAAGCCTTTAATACGTATATCACAGGGTGAGGCTTTATGGTCACCATAGCCTCAATCGTAAGGGAAGTATTAGATAAAGTACATAGCTATAACCTTACACTTGAACAGATGCTGGCTGAGGCATTAGAGATTTCTAAGAGGACCGTTATTCATGAAGCAAAGGCACCAACCGCCGGTGTTAGGGGTCCTCCTGGCACTGGTAAGACAAAAATCATGGAGGGATTAATTAATGATGAAGATGTGATTGACGAATTACTCAATAATAATATTAAGTTTGTGTACGTAGCGCCAACAAATGAGTTGACGATAAGTGGTTTCAGACGCGCACTAATGCCAATAATGAGAAGGTTAATGGAGAGTTCATATGATATTGCACGTATTTTAAGCATGGTTCGTATATATGGATCAGCCGTACCTGCTCCTTACCTTGGCAGAGACTTTGAATTACTAAGGAATATTAATAACAAAATAGATAAGGACTTATTAAAAAAGATCGTGTATGGAGGTATTGATGATGCTTTATTCATATTCACAACTGATTATCAAAGGGCTTCGGCAAGATCAAGAGGTTCCTCCCATAAATTTATAATGTTTGTTGATGAGGCATCAAAGTCACCATTCTATCTACCCTTCAACCCAATTTCCGATAGTGAGTTAAGGAACCTAGCCAGTGGCAATAGGAGTGGCGTGATACATGGATTGGTCGTTGTCGGTGATGATAGGCAAGCCATAGCATTGGGCCCTGAATACCAGGGATTTAGTAAGAGCCTACTCGTATTGCCTAAGATTGAGGAGGTGCTTAAGTCGTTAGGGTTAGATGAGCAATTCAAGACCCTAAGAGTAACGTTTAGGTTACCCTCACCAACCGAGGAACCGATAGGCGATGGTTTTTATGGTGATGTTGGCGGATTGCGAGCTTATGAGGAGGCAAGGATCAGGATAAAGAGTGTTTTTAAAGGTATGGACATTAGGGAGAGGTTCAATAAGTGTGAAAAGGCTAGGGATGATCCATTGTGGTACAACGTTATTAGAATGTTGGATTTAGCCTTAGGTGATTTGGAGGATCCTAAATCAATAATTATCGCAAATACGCAGAGAGAAATACCGAGTGGTCAGCAATTTGAGCCATGTAGGGTGAAGTTGGCTGTGTATTTTGCCTTAGCACTAAGTTGTTTAAGCGAGAAATCACTTGGCATCAGTATTATTGCGCCGTATAGAGAATTAGTAGATGCTGCGAGGTTCTATTATAGGAAACTAAGTAATATTACGGGGGTTAATAGGACCAACATTAGGTTCCTAACCGTTCAATCAATGCTTGGAGGAGAGGATGACATCATCATTTCCATGCTCGGTAAAGAATGGAATCCAAAACATGACGAACCAACCATCTATTTTAGGGAGCCCGAGAATTTAAATGTTCAATTTAGTAGACATAGACTTATGCTCATAGTTATAGGCAATGTAATTAGGTTGAGAAATACCGCAGCGGATACCGCTCAGGTTATGGGGTTAAGCGGATATAACGCTCAGGATATTGTAAGGATACGAAAAACCTTAGATATTATGCTTGAATTAGCGGGAATTAGTGGTTTATCTTCACGAAGACGTGCAGAAGATATACGCTCTGAGTATTCAGGTGATGGCGCTATATTACGTAAGGTTATCTGTCCTTAGGTAAGTACTAGATTTTCCATATCTTGTCTTACATTTCTTCTAATTATTTTTAGCTTATTTCCCTCTATCAATTGTATTATTTCTTGATAATCATACTTCAACGCCTTTGGATTCTTCACGTGATAAGTCTCAATGACTATGTAGCCCCTGCTCACCCTCCTCAACTCGCTCATCGCCTCTGGCCACTCATCCTTACTATTCATAAACATCAGTATATGGGTCAGGAGGACAACATCGGCTGAGGAGTCCCTAAACGGCAGGTGGGTTGGGTACGCAACGACATCCGGCCTTGTGCCCACTAATGCGTCAACCCTTATGGTGAAACTACCGTACTTACTGGCTAGGTATTTCGAGTTCCTCCACGTACTACACCCATAATCAATAATGACCCTAGGCCTAAAGCCCTCCCTATCAATCACCTCCTCGAGAAGCCTAACCCCAGTACTCCTCGGACTCCTCCTACTAATGTTGCAGTGGTTGCAGTACTCCTCCCTTAAGACCCTAATCCTTATGTTCGCCATGGAGAACCCTCACCACGGCCTGGAACTGTGCGTTACCGCCCCTCCTAATCGCCAGCGGTTTGCCTAGGCTAAGTATGTCGTTTAGGAAGTCCTCATAGCCATACAGCCAGTGGGCATTCGCCGCATTATATATTGAGTAGACCACGTCACCCCTACACACACGCCTAACCTCGCCCAAAGCCCTCTCCCTCTCACGAATGAAGTTAACCACGTTCCAAACAATGGCAACGTCAATTGATGAGTCCCTAAGCGGCAACATCCTCGCATCAGCAACAACCCTATCCACGGCCCAACCACTCCTTCTGAGCCTCAGCACATACTCATCAATGTCGAGGAGGATTACGTAGGATGCACCACGCCTAAGCCCATACGTCCCCTTAACACCGAAGCCACAACCAATATCCGCAACAACACCCCTAAACCTAACCAGGTCAAGCATGGCCGGTATAGAGTACCTGGTCACGCCGGACCTAACACTAACAACACCATCACCAACATTAGCACGACTAGATACCCGGCCAGCCCTAAAACGATGCAGTGAAGGCTTGGGGATGCCCCAACCACCATCGACAACCCTTATCGCCAACTCATTAATTAATGGGCTCGGTACAATAACAACACGCTCATACTCGGTGGTACCCAGCATGCTCATCAACTCACCAACCCTGATCAAAGCCCCAACACCCAACCTACCCAGCATTGAATTTACTGTGTAACCGCTGGGCATCACCAGCTCGAGGAGTGCTGGGTAGAGCAACCTAGCGGTGAGCAATGCCTCATATAAATCCCCAGCATCGAGATTGGCGCACTTGGCCAACATACCGACGGTGTACGCCCTGCACTTAACCAATGACTGTAGTGCGATTAATACATTCTTAGCCATACCTGATGCGTTGAGGAGCCCCTCATAATCATCCCAGTAATTAACAATCAACGAACCACCAGAAACCCTAATCACACCGGCATTCACGAACCTGCTCAACGGTGGCATCCTCCTTATGTCCATGATGCACGGTACCATGTTCCTACTCAAGCTACCCAGCGATGCCTTAATTACTGATACGAAGTCACCAACCCTATAATTAATGGTTAGTGAGGAGCCATCGCAACAGAGCCTACCCAGTAACTCGCAATCTACGCTCCGCATATTTAGTAAGGCAGGTAGTAGGAGTAACCTACCTGCGCCGTAGAACCTCTTAATAACCTCATCAAGGTACTCACCAAGCTCATTAAGGCTGACAACACTCAAATCCTCACTAACCATCCTCAATGCCTGTCTGGCTTAATCAAAGTAAATTAAAAGTATTACTCAGGTCTAGGTACTTTGAATAAAACGTTATATTTTTAAAACTACAATGACTAATTAAGCAGTAAATGCTGTTATCATCAATGATTAATGACTCGTTTAAGGCTCTTGACGAGGCTTATGGCAGGTATAGGACGTTTATACTCGCCTATAGTGGCGGTAAGGACTCAACGGCGGTGGCAATACTCCTTTATAAGTGGGTAAAGGATAGGAGACCTAAGGATCTCGAGGTTGTTATTCTGCATAATGATACGTTGAGTGAGGTCCCCGGCATGGAGAATTGGGCAAGGAAGTTCATAAAGGAGTACGCGGATAAGATGAGTAGGTTGGGTGTGGAGGTCATTGTGGATGTGGCTAGCCCGAGGCCCACAGACACCTTTTACTGGCGTGTCTTTGTGCGTGGCTACCCAGCGCCAACCTTCAACTTTAGGTGGTGCGTTGAATTGCTTAAGATAGTGCCCACCAAGCAGTCCCTGGCTAGGTATGGGAATTACATACTCGTGGTGGGTTCTAGGGATGAGGAGAGCGCGGCTAGGGCTAAGTCCATGAGGGTTAGGTTCGGTAGTTGCATGAGGACTGGTTCATGCCTAGGCGCCTACTTCGCGGTTAGTAACGATATCCCTAAGGTTGCCCCAATAAGGTTCTGGAGCACCGAGGAGGTCTGGGCATTCCTCAAGGCCCAGCGCGACTTCAATGTAACTGACCTAGTACAACTGTACTTATTTAACGGCAACCTCGGCGTTAGGTACGGTTGTTGGCACTGCACGTTAGCCCGTGTCCAGCAGGGGCTTTACCTAAAGCCCCAGTACCTCTATGTGGAGGCCCTTAGGCTCATTTACAGGGCTGTCTCAGACATACCGGAGCTTAGGACCCCAAAGAGCGGTGGTTATAGTGTTTTGGGCCCATTGAATGCTGTTGGTAGGGCTGTGATCCTCAACGCAATACCCACGGTTGAGGAGTTAATCGGCGGGAGGTTCTTCTACGGGCTTGATGAGGCGAGGCTTGATGGTGTAACGCTCAGGGAGTTGTTCTATGAGCTACCTCCCAGGGAGGCTGATGAAATAATACGTAAGTACGACGACTCCGGTAGGCAGGTACCAATGGAGGTGCTTAGGGAGGGTGCCCTCGGCTCCGTCAGTAAGTACGTGGAGCAAATACTGAATAGGGTTGACGCCCTCATGGCCAAGGGCAACCCGTACAGGCAAGAAATAATAATGAGGGCCTCGGAAATACTTAACAGGGTCAGTAATTAACGTAGGAGTATAGCCATAATCGTTTAATAGCCTCTTTGATCATATCCTTAACGGGCACTCTGTAGGTTATGAACGGTAAATACTTGGTAAATTCATTGATATAATCGCTGGGTATTCTATCCCTAAGTTCATCATGGTTTTGTAATTCGTAGTACTGGCTTAGGAGGGCTAGGGTCGTTGTTGATATGTCCTTAAGCGCGTCGCTTATGTTATACGTGAAATACCTGTTAATCCCCACATTGGTTTTTACGTACTTTAAATACTCATCAATTAACCCCCTAGCCACGGAGTACACATCAACTGAGAAGATATTGGGCAGGTAGTATTGAATGAATGTTTGAAAGGCATGGTTTATGCCAACTAGGTTATTGAGTACATACTCATAATAAACCCTATTAAGGCTTTGCGAAAGTATAAACACCATGCTATTCGCGAAATTATGACCCATGCCAGTAATGGTAAACCTATACTTAAAACCTTCACTGAGTTCAAGTATTTCTGGAGTCATGTATTCACTGGCAACGCCAGCGCTAATCAACGGTAAATATATCAATTTATAGACCCTATATGGCTGCCCGCCCTTCCTACCCTCTGTTGCTGTCTTTTCAAGTAGTGATTTTATATTACCTGAGTATTGCCCCGCGAGCCTTACTGGTTCCGTTCCATAACTAATGGCGCCGCTCGTTAACGCCGATAATATGGTTGGGTAAAGTATGCTGATCACGTCAACTAAGTTGAGCGAAACACCCATCCACGTAATCACGGGCTTCTCAGTAAAGAGCTTCCTTTCTTCACTTGGCAATTCCTTAAGGTGATTCTCAATTACGTCCTTCGCCAATAATATGAGGAAGTCCAGGGCTATCCTAGCCCTATAATTGCTGGGTAAATCATCGATGCCCACGTCAAGGCAGTATGTCTTTATGAAGTCCCTGAGCCAATTCTCAAGCTTATCCCTATACCCATCCCATTGTTCCAATAAATTCGTATTAATTAAGGTAGATAAACTGACCAGGAATATGTAATGTTCATCGGATAATTTCCTTGCTAAGCCAGATACCTTATCGATGTCAATACCTCTCCTTGATTTAACGCTAACGTTAAATCCCGATATGAAATCCATAAGCAATGAAATACCCTGAATTACACTGGGGTCTCCAGGAAATATGTTAAATCTGCACTCATTACCCATAGTTCACTAATAATTGATTTTACGATTTTTAAATCCTTTTAACGCATCAACTCTATATTACTTAAGCTTTGTAAAATTGAAAGAAACGAAAACGAAATAAGTATTCAATGGTTAATGCGAATTAAGTTTAGGGTTATACATACCTATTCCTAAAATAAACATTAAAATATATCAATAACTCAAAGTTTATTAATGGTATACTAAATAATATTGCGTGGAATTAGAGGATCTTCCTCAGGAATTGTTTAATGAATTTATGGGTTTCGTAATTCATAAGTATAGGCATTATTTCTTAACCGGGAATTTAAGCAAAATTCAGGTAAGCCTCGCCGATATAGAGGAATACTTCAGTAAGGCATGTTCCGGCGCCATCAATAATGGCTCATACGTAAGGATTAAGTGCGGCCGTGACATCATTGTAATTACAAGCGACAAATTAGATATCATTAATCAAATGGTTCATGAGTGGCTTAATGATGCATATGGCATGTACAACTTAGCGAGTACCGAAAGTAAGCAGGTCATTCTTCATCTACTTGAGAGGGGCAATATTAATGGGGCTAAATCATGGTTAAGTAGGGTTAATAATCAATAATTGAGAGACCCAACCACCGGGTTGGGTCACTACTCACCAGCCTCCTTCCTTAGTATTTCCACGAGCTCCTCATACGCCTCATCGCCGTATAACTCCTTATACCTTTTCAACGCCTCCTCCACATTATCATACGTACCATAGAACACCCCGTCCTCTGTGGATTCGATGAGGATTACGGTTTCTCCTCATTATTCGTGACAATGAGTATGAAGCCCTCAGTCCTCATTATCGTTAGAAAATCATTACTGGCCTCAGGAGGCCCATCAGGGTAAATCCTAACACCATAAATACCCACAGGCAATTCCAGAGACACAACAGGAAGTAAGTGCCACCCCCTTTATCTACCTTACTATTCCTTCAATTTCAGATCAAATAATACGAGTAAACACCTTAATTGCATTTAGTACTAAGTTGTTTAACTTAACGATGAACCTCACAAGGAAAGGGCTTGTTGAGAATGAGGAGACTCTGGAGGTTAAGGCCGACCTAGCCGGCGTTAACAATTACCTAAGCATGTTCGAGGAGGACTGGAATAGGGCTACCCCTGTTTAGGCTAATCCTTATGTAGAATCCCAGCTTTCCCTTGCCTGTGGTGTTTTTGTAGTGGTTGAATTTCCCTCCGCACCTGTTGCATGTGTGCATCG
>JAGDXB010000135.1 GCA_023256215.1 Vulcanisaeta sp.
CAAGGTCTATTATCCCATCGTAGAAAGTCATTTAATGTAAATACCCCTCCCTGGCCTCATACCCATCCTTAAGACCAAGTTTCTCAACCTCAGGCACCTCATCCTCTAACTTCTCAAGGAGTTTCCTCCTTTCCCAATGGCTAGCCGGCACGACATCTAGGTAATGAAGGATTAGGGCATTCGTGGCACTCACAACGGCATTCCAAAGCTTTTCGGCAGCATCATAAATCCTAAACTGATCATTAAGCCTAATACCCTCCTCAAGCTCGTTAGAACCCCTAACAAGGAAATCCTCCGCATCCTCAAGAAGCATCTTTACCCTCTCGACCTTACCCACGGCCATAACTTACTCAACGAACTAGGTCAGCGTAAGGCCTTAATAACCCTACCGATTCGGCTAGGACTAAGCATTTGCATTATTTACTAAAATTCACATTATTTCACATTATTATAGATATGAAGACCTTAGAATGAAGCCCTAATGGTGATATTACGTTGTCTTTGCATTAATGATCTTGAAGTGACCTATTCTCAATAACATAGTTAAGTATGACTTCTTGACCGCACTCACATATATTGGCGGATTTAAGCCTTAGTTTGGGTCCTTCGATTGTTGTTGGGTATCCCTCACCCTCGATAAATGATGTACCTGCGCCAAACACGTATGGCGAGATTGTCAACCTAATCTCATCCACAAGACCCTCCTTAATCAACTCCCAATTAAGATGACCACCACCCTCAACAAGAACCCTCCTAACACCCTTCTCTTCATAAAGTCTCTCAAGAGTTTCCCTAAGGTTAACCCTGTCCTTACCGATAATCCAAACATCAACACCATTATTTTTTAACGCCATCACCTTATCGATTGGCGCGGATTCCGTTGTAACGATTATTGTGGGCGCCTCCTTATTTACCACAATCCTAGCCGTTAATGGTATCCTCAGCCTACCATCAATAACAACCCTAATGGGGTTCTTATTGGCCTTAACATACCTAGGGGTTAGTGATGGGTCATCATTTATTATTGTATTTGCGCCGACAATGATGGCATCGACACTAGCCCTAACCTCATGTAGTCTCCTGAGGTCGAAGGGGCATGAAAGCCTTGAATAACCCGTCTTACTGGCTATCCTACCGTCTATGGTGGCTGCTGATACGATTATTACGTATGGCTTAGTCATTCTCTAGGTCTCATCATTGCCAGCATTTTTAACATTGCCAGTTTGTAATAATCAGTTATCGGTATTGCGATCAAGTATCCCGTATAAAGTCCGTAAAGCACTACGGAGCCTTTAGGCGCCATGAGCACGGCTGGTATTGCCAAGAGATCCTCCTCACCATCGACCTGAATAAGTACGCGTAACCCACTTAATGCATCCTTTACTGCGTCCCTTACGGTATTAATCACGTCAATACTCAATGTGGCTGGCTTATTCACAATATTAATGACCTTATCAAAACCCGTAACCTCCATACCCACACCAACGGTCCTCCTGGTCTTTAAATCCATGAATGCTAGGTTGGGCACCTTCCAATACCTAATTGTATTCATCGTAACAACATCACCAACGGTTATGAGAAATGGATTCTCATACTCACTCCTTACCCTAATAATAGATTCAGGCGCCTCCTTACCAATCGCTATACCAACGGGCCAAGCCATCATGGACCTAGCCCACTTACTAACGAGTATATACACGGCAATGATTTATTAACAGGCAATTAATAAGGAGTATCGCGTGCTTGGATATATAGATTATCCTGAATGGAGACGATTAATTGAGGATTACGCATCACTAGATGATTTGCTAATGAGGAATATGAAGTATGCCCTTTCGCTCATCGTAATGATTGGTGGTGGTTATGATGAATCAATTAACAGCGTGTTCCTGAGGGTCTGGAATGGGTTAACCGGTAATGAGGGCTTTATTGAGGATGTGCATGCGTTGGCTGTTCAGTACAGGAGAGGGTTGATTAATAATGAGGACTTGACTAAGTCATTAATTGATTTGCTTAGTAGGAGGAGGTTTTCCCTGGTTGACCTAATAATGATGAATAATTACCTTAAGCTCGTTAACGATATTAATGTCCTGGACCTCGGGCTCGCCATATTCTATGAGAATCCGGAGTCGATATTACTGGGTGTTAGAGAGCCGGCTGACCTGGTCCCGAATAAATTAATTAGTAAGGAGCTTACGATAGACCTAGAGGCTAAATGCAGTGTTGTTAAGAGGACGTTTTCCGTACACTTATCCAGACAGTATACCTCCAACATTTATGTGGTTGATTGGTCTAACCCCGGCTTAATACCGTATAGTAAGTTCGCGATGCCTAGGATTGAGGATATTGAGGCTTCAGATCCTGTATTCTCAGCAATTGTGAGGTTTAGGGTTAGGGCCGTAAGTAAGGTTGTTGGTAAGGACTTCATACTCACCTTACCAAAGCCCATAAATATCGATACCGACACTAATTACTGCATTGGTAATGTCTTCGTTTCCTTACCGCAGAGTATGGGACTTGGTGACTACTTGTCATTGGTTAGTAGGTTAATGAGTATGGGGTATAATGTTCGTAAATCGCCCTTTATCCGCGTTGATGATCTTATCGAGAATTGCGTGGGTTCTTCAGGTGTAAAGTGAAACTTTCAGTAAACTCTGTTAGTCTTCTACCCACAGCTCTGTAAGTAATTTATTAATCGCAGAGAGAGTATTATATTGATGAGTAGTTTCAGAAAACTTTCACTAATTAGGGCCGAAGGACTATCACTGATGATAGTCGAAATAAATAATGAAAGACATACCTTGGTAAATAGAGAGACTAAGAGCATAATTAGGGAGATTAATAGACTATTAGGGCTCAGGAGATGCCGCATGTGCGGGCAACTCGTTAAGGCTGAGGAGTTGGGATATGTGGAAATAGTTAACAATAAGGTCACGAGGGCAGTATGCCAAAGATGCATGGCAAAGATACGCTCAAGTGTGGTTGAGGTTCTTGACCAATGCCTATCCTCTAGATAAGATAATATTAAATACCTAGGGTTACTGATTAACAGCCCTTAAAATGCCGTTAGAATCAAGGTCATGGCTGGATAAGTACCTTGGGATGAATTACTACATTAGTGATTGTGAGGGTATTGACGGCAAGGTTAAGCAGAATCTTGAGGATTTCATTGTTGAGGAGGTCCTATTGGATGGGCAGGTAGTGCCTACGAGCATTACGAACAAGCCCCTGCCAAAAATAATGGGTAAGCCAGGACCCTGGACCTGGTTAATAATTGAGAAGAGGGGCGTAGATGCAATAACGCTGTTACTAATACTTAGCAAGAAATTGGGTATTAACCTCCGCGATATAAGTTTCGGAGGTTTTAAGGATGCGCTCGCCATCACCTCGCAAATAATTTCTATAAGAGGTGTTTCATCGAGCAGCATACCTAATGAATTGGGCAATGGCGTGAAGATACTGGGCACCTACACTATGGATAAGCCATTCACCACAGGCGATATCTGGGGTAACGAATTCACGATAAGGATTAGAGGCATCGACACCTCACGAAAGGGCAATATAGATTGCATAATCAGCCAAATATTGGCAAGGGGCTTACCCTCTTACTACGGTTACCAGAGATTCGGGTTAAAGAGACCGAATTCTCACATAATAGGCAAGTACATAGTTCTTGGCGATTTCGAAGGCGCGGTTAATGAGCTGCTTGCGCATGGTTACCCAATGGAACCACCAAAGATTAGGGAAGCCAGGGAGTTCATAGCAAAGACGGGGGATTACACAAAGGCCCTGGAACTGATACCAAAGGGCTATAGATATTATCCAGAAAGGGTAATCCTGAGACATCTATCGAGTAATCCAGGGGATTATGTCAATGCCCTTAGGAAATTACCCCATGAGTTACTCATGATATATGTAGAGGCGTATCAATCATACTTATTTAACCTGGCACTCAGTGAACGTATCAGTAGAGGGCTACCAATAAATAAGGCAGTATCGGGTGACATCGTGGTACTGCTTGATGAGTACGGACTACCAACAAAGCATGTAATACATGTGACCGAGCCCATGATTAATAGTGTTAATGAATTAATAATGAAAGGACGCGCAGTACCTGCCGCTCACTTAATAGGTTATACCACGAAGCCTTTGCCCGGACCTCAGGGTGATATTGAGCTGGAGATATTGAAGAAGGAGGGTATTGATCCAGGGCTATTTAGGGTTAGGTCAATACCTAAACTCTCGATTAAGGGCGGCTATAGACCTCTTTATGTTAGGCCGTTAATACTAAGTACGAGTGTTGTGAATAACGAATTGAACATAGTGTTTAGGTTACCTAGGGGAAACTACGCCACAGTCCTACTTAGAGAATTAATAAAGAGCAGTAATCCCGAAACAACATTCACGTAATAGCCGAGGTCTATGTCATATTTAAGACTAAGAAATAATATTAAGGGTAAACAAATGACGAAAAATCAATATGCAACCAATACTATTAGGCATACCAGGTCTTGAGTATCAGGGATTCATGGAATGCGAGACAAACTTCTTACTATCCCTAATGAACTCGATCGAGAGGGGGGTCACTGAAAACAGGAGGCCGCAGTATCCGGACAAGTCCTGGTGGTCGGTACTGATGATGGAGCCAGTGAAGGAGAACCCAAACATAGACCCAATGCAGTCTCCCCTGATTAAGTTGACCAGGGCGTCGTTAATAAACATTCCAATTACGGACCCAACATACGGTAAATACAGTATAAGGCTCAACCAAGATGTCGACCCAGCAACCGAAGTTAATGCGGTAATTAGTGCGGTAATAAATGAGGCAAGGGATAAGCCTGTCATAGCGTCAATAAACGCCCTAGACAGGTTCCTACACACGAAGCCACAACTAAAGTGTGAAATATATAAGGTAATAGATAGGGCACTCAGAGAACTGGTGCTGAGGAGTGATATAACGCACATAATAATATTCTCACCATACGGAAACCCAGAAGGACCAGAAGAGGGCAATCACTCAGAGTATGGAGTATACATAGCCACAGTCACAAGACCGAGACACGAAGACACAGTAAAAATACACGAAATAGGGTACTTATTCAACGAAGCCGTAGAACAAACAATGAGCGTGTAAAAACCAACAAGCAACAAGACGAAAGACCCTAAGTACGACCTAAACCCAAGACAAAAAACTTAAAACCCACGGTTAACCAATGATTAACGAGCCCCGGTAGCTCAGCCCGGTCGGAGCGCCCTGGGGCGAAGGCCCCGTGCAAGCCTCGTAAGCGGGAGGTCCCGGGTTCGAATCCCGGCCGGGGCTCCACATTTCATTTTCTCTTTGAGTTTCATGGCTTAATTTCGCGATTTCTCGACCCTTATTATCAGGGGCTTCGAGGCGATAATTACTTCACAATACATGCCGCATCTTCTCGACAGTCGGCTTCTCACGGTCTTTTCATGGGTGCTTCCTTAAATATATCTATTTTTAATTCAAGGCTTGATGAGGCTCCTGGCACTCCTCCTCATGGTAATAACGCTATTAGGCATTATTGGCATTACTGCCCTGTACGCTCAGGGTGTTAATTCCACAATCGGCGTTGATGGAGTATTAATGCCATTGGTCTCGTTGTGTCTTACCATGTTCACTTAATGATTGTTGAGCATTGGGTCGAGGCTCTAAATATGAGTGGTATTAATTCAACAGCCATTATTGATTTGATTAACGAGGCTAAGTCCTACGCCAATATGGGTAATTACCTTGGGACCATTAATACGCTGAACAATGTGATTAACCTTGCGGCCTAATTAATGGCCGGTGCACGTATTAATTCGACGCAGGTGGTGATTAATGATTATGTCTAATTTACGTCAACAATAAATAATACTATGATTAGTAATTTATTGAGTAATGAAACTCACGCACTGTAATTCACCTCACCACCCTAACCCTCCTCCTCATTGACGCAGGGCCGCCCTCACTAAACCTCTCCTCAAGCCATGGATCACCATTATTGTGATAACCAAGTAATTCCCAATAACCAGGTTCATTGCTACTCATAACCACTAACTCGCTGAGGTACTTAGCGCTTTTCCAGCCGTAGCGCGACGGCACAACAAGCCTTAGTGGGAAGCCATGCTCCCTGGGTAATATTCTCCCATTCATTGCGTAGGCAACTATTGTTGTTTCCTCAAGAAGGGCACTTAATGGTAAGTTAGTCGTATAACCGTCAATGCCTACGGCCATTACGTAATCACCCTTGGGCTTTGCCATACTCATTAAGTAATTAGTTGGTACCCCCCTCCATGTCACGTTTAATACACTCCAACCCGTAACGCAGTGAAAATCGGCGATCAAGTCGACACAGGGCGCCTTCATGAGTAGGTCTACGTATTGCATTTCGATTTTATTCTCAACAAGCCCAGTCACCCTTAATTTATAATTAGGTAAGTCAATGTTTTCGGGAGGATCATAAACGTCGTAAATTATGAAGCGAGGAATAACCTTTTGATTGGGCGGTAATTCACGCCTGAAAATTATTTTATCACATGACCTACTTAATGCGGTCCTAACGATTTCATCAAATTCATTAGTCACGAGTTATTGAAATAGCGTGCTTTAATAAATCTATGTTTAAGCTTCATTGAAATTAACATTAAAAATTATGCTAATAATAATACTTAAATACTTGAGTATAAGTCAAGGGTTATGGTATTTTCCAAGAATCCGGTGGATATTATTAGGGATAGGAAGTTCTCGCAAGGCGAGATTGCCGATTCACTTAGGCTTGCCATAATGGCTGAGCTTGACGCCATAAACCTATACCTGCAATTAGCCAGGTTGATAGATGATGAGAGGGTAAGGAGGGTCTTTGAAGATATTGCCAAGGAGGAGAAGACACACTTTGGTGAGTTTCTTGCATTGCTTAAGTCATACGACCCGGAACAAGTCGAGCAGCTAAAAGCTGGTTCATCAGAGGTTAGTGAATTAACGGGCATTAAAGCACCAGTGAATGACCCTGGTAATGTTCAGGGAAATGTAGGTAATGCCAATAAGTCTAGCGATCCTCCACCCGACGTGGTCTCATCATCAAACTTAAGCCCTGAGGAGCTTAGGTATATACAAGATAGGGTTAGGGAGGTTGCTAATAATGTGAGACGTTTTAGGAAGTACTTAACCGTATACGAGGCTGGTTCTGGACTTGACGCGGTGCCACTTGACGAGGTCACTGTTGGTCCTCTAATAACAGCGACTAGGTCTGTAATACCACTTAAGGAGTTGAGTGTTAAGTTTTCAATATCGCAAAGACAAATTGAATATGCCAGGGCCAGGGGTGAGAGGGTTTACTCGGTGACCGCAGATCAGGCGGCGATTAGGCTTAGTTATGAGGAGGACTCCACGATACTGAATGAGATTCTAGGTAATCCCAAGGTTAGAGTCATGAGCATTACATCGTGGGATTCACCGGGTTCAGCCGTTAATGAGGTTTCAGGTGTGATTAATGCATTGTATAGTAATTATATACCTGAACCGTACGTACTATTTGTGAGCCCCGGCAGGTATACGAGGCTTTTGATGATTGTTGAGAAGACGGGCATCATGGAGTTAACGAGGGTTAAGTCTCTTGTTAAGGACGTAGTCATTATTCCGCAGTTAAGGGATGATACAGCGCTATTACTATCGACGCATCAATCAATTATTGATATAGCCGTAGGCGTAGATACGGCGTTGGTATACCTAGGCCCTGAGGATGGCGCCCACGGTTTTACACTGTGGGAAACCTTAGCGGTTAGGGTCAAGGATCCCAGGGGTGTTATTGTACTCAAGCAATCTGCTTAATACCGTGTTTCTGTATAGTTAGAGTTAAATAACTATGCGTTCTTTCCATGGTTCGTGGGTCTCATAACATTATTAATAAATGTACTGAATTACATTGGAATAATGGCTTTTGCAACATCCGGTGCCTTTAAGGCCTATGAGAAGAATTTGGACATACTTGGTGGCATTGTGCTGGGCTCGTCGGTCGCATTGGCTGGTGGTATAATTAGGGATGTGCTTTTGGGGATATTTCCACCAACCAACATCGTCTATTTGCCATACCCAGCCACGGCAATAACGTCATCATTAATAGCCTACATTTTCTATCCCTGCTTCTCTAAATTTCGGGAGTCGTTAATGTACGCCGATGCCATCGGTCTTGGTACATTTGCTGCCGTGGGTGCAGAAATAGCATATCAACATGGGCTTAATATCCTCGGTATAATCTTAATGGCAACTATAACCGCAACAGGCGGTGGTGTTATTAGGGATGTATTGGCGGGCGAGGTTCCTGTAATATTTAAGCGTGATATTTACGCTACCATTGCCATGCTCGGTGGGATAATATATGTTCTTTTAAGACCGTTGGTTGGCGGCGAAGTGGACATCCTAATGACTGCATCAATAATAATCCTCATTAGGTTCGTAATAATAACGAAAGGTCTAGATAAGTCCTACATAACCATAAGAATAAGACCGCAGTTATCCCATAGGGAGGAGAGCAGCCTAGAGAAGTAATGAAATGACTATAAAGATAGGATAGATTTGCGCTAATCTATGAATACATCTATACTGAGTTCTCGAGCCTTATTTATGAGCTTCTCGATACGGCTCCAGGACCTATCCCTAATAATAACGATATTGCCTACGGTTTCGAAATTAAGACCCAGCTTTACTAACGAGTCCCTGAGTTTCTCGTATGTCTCCCTATCCATAATAACGACATAGTTATTGCTGGGATCCTTTCTTCGACTTACGTTCAGCCCCCTTGCCAGTCTCACCACCCGTACTCACCTCCTCAATGCCCAGGGCCTTCTCCACGCTCTCCATTGAATATCCCAGGACCTTCATTAATCTCTCAAGGAGTTTCTTCTTAAATACGTCACTCGTGGCCATTAGCCTTAGTAGTGGCATGTAGTAAAGCGATACCTCAGAACTGCTGATGTGAAGCTCAATCCTAAGCCTGTTTATGAGGGCGTCTCTTAGTTGTCTTGTCTCCTTAGTCCTCGCCATCATCCTAATCCTCTCAGGAAATGACAACCTGACGAACCTAGCCAGTGGAGGTTTGTTACGTACTAGCGCTACCCCCGCTGTCATTAGCTCGAGCATGTACGGCATCAACTCCCACTCCTGGGTCTTCGCAATCCTACCCCTAACAACATCTGATAGTGATAGGTTGTTTAAGGCATCATTAACTGCATCAGTGGATTTTGCGTAAACTGATGGTACATTATCCAATGCCCACGGATAATAGCTTTCCCAATCAAAACTGGGTAGGAATGTGACAGACCTCGCCTCATCAAACCTCCTAGCATGAAACACTTTATCGAGTATCTTAAACATATCAAATTGGTGCGCCCTCTCCGTTACCGTAACATCATCCTTAGTAAGGACTTTCTTACCTTCGGCGGCGGCCTGTAGGTCATTTATGGCTGCCCTAACATCGCCTCCTGAGGATTGAGCAATTAGTTTTAAGGCATCCTCCTCGCACTTAATGCCCTCATTATTACATATTTTTCTAAGTATTGCCATTATATCATCTTCATCAAGAGGTTTTAGCTGTATGACCTCAGCTTCATCCCTCAGTTCCCTGAATTTAGGGTCCCACGGGTTATTCGCAGTCATTATGATGGGCCAGGTCGACTCTCTAATCAATTCCACAATGGCGGCTAAACCACCCTTATCCTCCCTAACGTTCAACCCATCCACCTCATCAAATAGAATAATCCTGCCCCTAAAACCGAAGAGCGAGCCCATTTTCATAGAGCTGCCAACCAATTGCCTAATTCTCTCGCCTGTCCTAACATCACTGGCGTTAAGCTCCAGAACTTCGTAACCCTTCTCATTGGCCAAGGCATATGCCAGGGTAGTTTTTCCAATGCCTGGTGGGCCTACGAGCATAACAGCCTTCTTACTGGGTTTGCCCTTCTCCCAGCCATTTATCCAATCAAGCAAAGCCTTCTTAGCCTCCTCCTGATTAACAACTTCACTTAGTCTTCTAGGTCGGTATTTCTCTACCCAAGGCTCTCTCCTAGACATTCATACTCACCTTTTTCTCGGCGGTGCCTTAGTTTCCTTACCAACCTCCTTACTGGTCGCCAATCCGTATTTCTTACCAATCAGCATTAACCTAGCCAGAAATGCCGATAATTGTATCTCCTCATCAGAACCCTCAGTCAACCTAAAATCAATATCTGCAGCGATCTCGGCAATCTCGACCTTAGCCTCATCAGATATCGACAAAGCACCACTCATTATCTGTCTCTGTATCGCCCTCAGTATTTCTGTACCAGATACACCATGTTCATACATTAACGCACGTAGTTTATCACGAGCCTTAATGAAGTCACCGCTAAATGCCGTGTTTACTAAATCAATAATATCCTTAGGTTCTATGAAGCCCACGGTTTTATACACAACCTCAGGTGTTATTTCCTTAGCCGTAGCGGCCGCGGCTTGCAGGGTATTTATGGCCTTTCTCATGTCTCCCTGGCTAACGTCCCAAATTGCCTCAAGAGCATCATCACTTATCTTAACACCCTCCTTTGACGCAATCTCTCTTAATCTAGCCAATACTGAATCCTTAGGCAATGGCGAAAACCTAAACATGGCGCAGCGTGACTGTATCGGGTCTATAATCCTAGAGACAAAGTTAGCTATGAGTATGAACCTAGTCACGTTAGCGTACATCTCCATCATTCTCCTCAAGGCTTGTTGGGCGTCAGAGGTCATGTTGTCTGCCTCATCAAGAATAATCAATTTATATGGTGCCTTACCCATAGGGGCAGGCCTGGCGAATTCCTTAACCC
>JAGDXB010000060.1:0-3255 GCA_023256215.1 Vulcanisaeta sp.
CCCCAGGCCCCCGCCACTCCTGTGTATGTGGTGGGTCCCTCATCCCTGGTTGATGGGGTCAGGACCTTATTCCCCGGAGCAGTGGGCATTTCGGCAAGCTCTATACTAGGTGTTCCAGCGGGCTCTGCCGTGGTGGTGGATTGGGGATACTTCATGAGGGAACTGGGGGGCAATGCCTCCGAGGCGGCTAAGTACTTGGCGGCATTAATGGGTAGAGAAGTGTTCCTAGAGGTTAGGGTTAACTCTTCCCAAGCCCTTCCCATGGAGATGGAGCTGGCCTACCTGTGGGCTAAGTCAAGGGGGGCTCCCGTTGCCGTTCCAATAGATTTACATGAGGCTACTGGGGGGTACGTGGTGGCTGCCCCCGTGGGTTCCCACGTCCTCATGATTGCGGAGACCGACGAGGAGGGAGCCACAGAGAGGCTGGGGCTATGGGCCAGCATAATAAGGGTCACCAGTGGGGTTGGTCTGGGATTGATGCCGGCGACCGCCCAGCTGCAGTCCGGCGGCAACGATGTATGCTCTGATATAGGCTCTAGCAGCACTGGCTTTAGCAACATAGAGAACGGCTACTTCTATTGGACTGGGCAGGGATATGGATCAGACGGCAATGGCACTTTCGTGGTGGATTACTGTTTTGAAATGGCTGATTACATACGGGGCAAGATAAACGGGATCCCATATGTGCCCGCATGGGCCTATAATTTCGTGGAGTACGAACCAAGCAGTGCATTGATCAATAACGGCGGGTACATAATTAAGGGAGGGTTGTACCAAGACTCATATGCTTCATATGAGTGCTACGCAAGCTCCAATTACCAAGCGCCGGATGGTTACTGCCGCTTGGCAGGCGTCGACATGGGATTCATGCCTGCACCCTATGGTTGGTGGCCCAACTCTAACTTGGGCTCCTCCTCGACGGCCTATGGATTGAACTTCGCCATTGGCTTCAACAGATCCAGCGTATTAGGTTCCTCCGGCATAACTGAGTCGACCACGATAAACACGCCCCAAGTCACAATAGCCCTATATGCGCCGGAGAATACTGGCAGCCCGCTTGGCGGCGCGGCTAACTTTACTTGGTTCTTCCAGCCCAATGAGAACGTTGGGGCTGGGCAAACGATTAATGCATACATGGCTAGCACAGATGAACCGCTGGCCGTGCCGGAGAGCAATTCCTCGATTCAAGAAATAGATATACCAGTGGGTTCTTGGATGCACATATACACGGGCCAAACCTATATTAGCGATCCATTCGGTGGCTGTCTCTATAATGATTACGAGTTCTGGGGCAGCAGGATTGAGTGGGTAGTGTTCTGGCCAAATCCCCCCTATTGGGCTAATTATTATCAATTAATGAATCAAATAAGCGCTGCTCCCCTTAACGGCGTTCAGTACTACGATGGGGATACCATATTCATGAACAGCACCTCAACGCTGGATTTATGTGTGGCTAATGCTGGGCCTTGATCTTGAAAATTGAGGAGCACTCCCCATATTCACGGGTTAACCGATATTATCTGGGCATTAAAAGAACTATAACAAGTCTGTAACACAAACCAACTCCTAACTTATTATTGCATCTGGTACAGCAATATTGAACTCACCAACAAGTTCAGGTACATTATCTGTCTGCGGTTAATAATTAGTATTTCCTGAAGTAAACCAAGTTACTTGGTTTATAAAGTATTATAGGTAGTACCACTACTCTGCCCAGGCGATACATGAAACTTTCAGAATATCGGGTGTCTCAACTTGTGCGCAGTGGTCCCGACTCACACTTATACGGGAAAAGGGGATGAAGCGGGTTTGAACATAACTAAAACCAGCTTCCAGAAGGATAACATAGCAGCAAATAGATAATGCCTTGAGGCACATCATTATCAGGTGGGAAACCTAGTAAGGCTTAGTGATCCAAAGTATTCGCCGATAAAACTTGATGTTGATGTTATTTAGGTTATTAGGTGATGCTCAACATCCTCTCAACTCTCAGTTGATCGTTAAGCTTTTCTTACGAAGCACCCGGCAATGAAACGATAGATAACACAGAAGAAAGGGACTGAACAGAGTTACACACCTATATTAATGATTAGACTTGCTTCATTCCTATCGAGAATTCAGGAATGAGCCAGAATAATCTTGAGGGGAAAGCAGTGCTTCATACGGTGAATCCTTAGTTGCCAATCCTCTACTATTTTAGAGATCAAAGGTCCAAAGAGTGGAGGCAAATGAGGAATTCTCCATGAATATCTCCTAGTAAGCTATCGACTGTAGATAATATAGCGTAAGGCATGCTAAACATAATCAATAAATGTATCGCCAAGGCGTGTATAGGAAGATTTCAAATAGACTTATCTTTGGTCGAAATGTTACCATACATGACAATGATATCTTTATCGATAGGTATTACTAATTCTCGCAATTAATTGCGTGTCCAATTAATGGTAACGCATATATAAACATTTCGCCGATAAGCCCTAACTAACGATGAATCCATTACCTCCACTCCTCGCACGGAGAACGCTACGCAACTCCTCGGAACTCCTTGGAACTAGGTAATCGTGAGTAAATCCATCTTATGCCAATTTTATTTTACTAGATTCTCTGCATGGGAAAGGAGACTTTAATTTGAGGTTTCATCAACCTCCAGCCAGGTAGGCTGAGGCATCGTCGTTACTTATTGATTTAATGATTTGAACCACCTCGTTAATGTTGATCACGCTCCTCACGTACTCCACATCAGCGCTGAACCCACTCACAAACAACTCAGCATATAGGTAACGCCTCACCAACTTATCCTCAACAGGCTCCCCATTAAAAAGCAGAGAAACAAACACACCAACCACTAAACACAACTAATTAGCACACGCAACAAGAAGAGAGGAAAGAGGAGAAGATTGGCTGAGGATCATGAAGAGCTAGAGCCTAGGCTTATGGGGGTTAGAGAGCTGAGAGGAGAGAGGTAAGCTTTATTTGGTTATTGTTCCTCTCTCGTTAATGGTTGTGTACTTGGAGGGAGAGGGCGTTTGGCGCTCCCCCAGTGGGGGGTTGACCTTCATCCTGAGCGATAGGCTGTATGAGGGCGTGTTGAGCGCGGCGTCTAGGGGCCACTCCATAAGCGTTAAACCCCTCATCAGTATCGAGGATGAGGCTTTTGGATTAATAATCATGGAGAGCGGGGGACGAGGATCGGTGACTCATGTTGTTACCCTACCCATCCCCCTCTACGACTTGGCCCCCCTCTCCAAGTGGGGC
>JAGDXB010000060.1:3265-5150 GCA_023256215.1 Vulcanisaeta sp.
TTCATCGTAGTGGATAGGATTGTAAAGAAGAGTAATATTCATGATTCCAAAGTGTTGCCTTAATTCATGGATGCATCAATGAATGGAGCTGGGCGGGCTTTATTTAATGAAAAGAGGGCTGCCTTTAGGGTGCTAGGTTTTTCTTGAGGAAGGATCTTCCCTGCTGGTTAATTCTTCATGGAGGATCGGTGCAATGATGGTGGGACGAAGGCGGGCATAAAGATTCCTCCATTGGAGGCCTTTCATGGCTGGGCTAGTCCCTTGCTTGGGCCTATATATCCGCTTCGATTTATGGCATTGCCTCCATCATGGTTTTCTCTAGTTTCTGAAGCCGTTTTCTTATGCTGCGTATTATGTATTCTATATAGATGAGCGAGTATAATAAGGATAGCATCGCCATGCAGGCCAGCGTTAGGTACATGATATACATTACTTCATGAAGCTCCATGAGTTGCGGTATATACGTCGCATATATTGGCGCGAATATTACCATGATTATTAGAATGAGTATTACCGTTATGGATATTAGCCTGAGTCTTCTTAATGCATCGCTTACGGCCCCATGGGAGTCAATTATTAAATCTAGGAACTGAGGTAGAAGACCCATAAATACCTCGTAGCGGTAGAGTACCGTTGATTTAATTATGCTTAATGGATATTGCACCTCCGCATCATTACGTGCCTGATCCAGCAAATTAGTTATTAGATCCATATCCGACTTTAACTTTTGCGTATTAGTAATCATTTTGTCGCTCCATTTAAGACTAATGTTAAGGTAGCTTATGAAGCTGCCGTACACCGCCTTTAATGCGTTGTCGAGGTCCTCCTTAAATAATTGTATTAACCAGTTGAGTAAGTAATCAATACTCATAGGTGGGGGTATCTTTTACTTAATGCTTTCTCGGCATCAATCTTGTCTTTAATGATGCTTTCCACCGCGTATTCAGGGTATTTACGGTAGACATACTCTATTAATGCTATGAGCGGTGCATCCTTCCACAGCCAGATAATATCCTTAGCCACGCCCCTCTTTAACGCGTGTCTGCCGAAAACCCCATCAACGCCCTTCACAGCACTCTTATTCATTAATTCATAGACCTCCTTATACCCCTTATCAGATCCAGGCACCGGCATTCGCGTTACCCTAATGATCCCCTCCCCCTCAAGCTCCTTAACAGCATTCGCTATAGCGCTTGAGTATGGTCCATACTCGCTTGGCTCGAAGCCGATGCCCCCCATCTTCGCTTCCATGGTTATTAGGAACGCAATCTTCTGAAGCCTAGTAGCGCCCTCAAGCTTCCCACCCGCCTCCTTCAATATGAAGAGCACCAGGCCCCTAGATAATTCATTACTCATTATTTCTTAATATAATGAGTTATTACAGGTATATAAGTATTCCGACAAAGCCTTAACCTAACCTACACCTCCTTGATCAGCTTATCGATGGTCTCCCACGGTCTAAAGGAACTAAACTTGCTGCCTCAATGCAACGATAGTGCGTCTTCGTCGTTCCTGTTGACTCCCTTCTTCAAGTACTCCATGAACTCTAGTTCCTTTAGGCCCCTGGGGAAAAAGGAAGACGACGTCAAGCCGTTAAAGACGCTGGACGCGAGCATTCTTATGGAACAGAACATCCATGACGGTAAGGACAGTAAACCCCTGAGGGCGAGAGACTAGTTCCACGCACTGCCTCTTTCATGGATGGATTGTGGCTAGATGCGATACTTTTAGTTTATAGCAATGTTTATATATGCGTTACCATTAATTGGACACGCAAATCATGCCCCTACTCCACCCGTAAAAATCACATTCAGTAAAGCGTTGGCCATAATGCAGTATTCAATAGATGGTTGCCGCTCATCGCGGCTAGTCTTCTCTGTCCTGC
>JAGDXB010000060.1:5160-6244 GCA_023256215.1 Vulcanisaeta sp.
GTTAACCCACGAGGATCCACAGCGTAATTCGAATCATGAACTGGAAAAGCTTAGATCGGCCACGACAAGTGCCCCAGCGAGTGGTTAGGCGTTTCTGGCCTCAGCTTTATGGAATTGATAAAAAGGAAGTTAGTTAATCTCTTGAATGGTTTAATTAGATATTATTATATTATAGTGGTAATTAATGACTTATTATAGTTTCGTTAAACCGTTTTTATTCGTGCAGTTACTCATTTGCATGTGGGTTCCGGGTCCTCTGTGGCGGATGAGGTTGATTTACCGTTTCAGAGGGATGAATTAGGTTATCCAACTATCCATGCTTCAAGTTTGAAAGGCGCAATAAGTAGTATTAGTATAGAGGCTACCATACTTGCCTACTATGTTTTTAAATTAATAACGTAATTTAATAAGCGATGTCGAGTAATGTTGCCAGGCGTCTTATAGAGAGCGAGAAGTTTCCTATAAATGATGTTAATACGTATTCGGCAAGTGAGAAGCAGGGTGGCAGTAGGCCGCCGATTTGGGAGATGGTGTTCTGGTGGACCAGGAAGCCCTTGACTGGGACTAGGGCTATCGTGGCTGCATCACTACTACCTGAGAATGCCTACGCGGATCATAATCAGTTCCTCAGAGACTTATTTAATTGCAGTAATGATACGAAGGTTAAGCATAAGTGTAGCCCATCACCACGGTTAATTGAGAAGCTTAAGGGTAGGAGACTGCTTGACCCATTCGCTGGCTTCGGTTCAATACCGTTGGAGGCGTTGAGGCTTGGTGTAGACGCTACGGCTGTTGAACTATTGCCAACAGCCTACGTATTCCTAAAGGCAATCCTAGAGTACCCGAAGAGCTTCGGAAATGAATTCATCGAGACCACGGGCAGGGGGACTAAGGAACTCGACATTGAGGATGCCGTTAAGGAGCTCAATGATGTAAAGCAAATTAGCGATTCTATGAAGTACAGGGTACCTAGGTTAATACATGACGTGGCCAAGTGGGGTAATTGGGTGACCCAACAATTAAGGAGTGACCCAGACATTAGGGAGCTCTATGATGAGGATGCGGCAGTCTACATTGGAACTTG
>JAGDXB010000060.1:6254-10721 GCA_023256215.1 Vulcanisaeta sp.
GCCAGGAAAGTAACATAAGCACATTATTATTAATGTGGATTTAAGAGGTACATTAATGCCATGAAACTAAGGGACTAATAGCACCTACATTACTCCAATCATAAACCCCAAAACCACGCCCATCAAGATCAATACTAACAACGTTTAAGCAATCCTCAACAATATGTAATATCCATATTAGACTAGTCCAAGCATATTTTAGCAATCACTTAAAATGACAAAAACCTTAACGACACCATATAGTGCCAAAATAATTAACTTTACTTGACATAAACATACCCCGTAGATTTATTTTTTATTTTTAGCGCATTCAATAAGCTCGTGCTCATTGGGTACCCTACTATATAGCCTTAATATGAGTTCTAGTTCTCTGAGTAGCTTCTCATGCCCCACTGCGAGGACGCTGATTAACCTAAGGTCTTTGCACTTCATCTTCTTATTATTGTGTTCAATGATTGAACCTTTCCACGCCTTAAATGCAATCACTATTCTAGCGTTATTCTTATTTAATTTAATGGTTACGAAACTATTTGAACCACCCTTATCATTGCCATCTCTAGGGTCATTTGGTATGAGGAATCTGTATGGTGATTCAATCCCTAAAATGGAACTAAGGTTGAGTATCTTATTGCAGGTGAGTACTTCATTAACTTTATTCTTGTTCTCATTCCCTAAAAACTCCATTAATTTATTCTTTAAATCATTATTACACACATATATGTCTCCAAAGACCTTTGGGATATTTAGGTGTACTTTTGGTTTAGGAAAGCAAGACATCAAGTAATATCCAATTAGATACACATGACCTAGTACTGCTCCAGTTCTCTTAGGCTTAACATAGTCGTTTACGAAACCTTGAATATCATTAATGACAGATGAAGATGATGGACCTTGGCTCACTTGACCATTATCACTCTCATTATACTCACCACGCATTAACATTAGGATTAGTGCAACAAGTGAAATTATCATAGTTGCTAAACCTAACATGGCTAAACCATAACTGTCAATAGATGACTGCTTAAGTGCTTGCACAGTAAACGCTGTGATAAATGCTATGAATAATGAAAATGCAGACGGCAAGAATACAACAGGTATTAATGGTATTATTTTTTGTAACTTCAAAGCCTTAATATGATTAATTAAATCCTCCACGAGAGAATGTTCTCTTGTATACTCAAGTAAAGTAAATAAATCCACTGGATCCTTTATAGCATAATCGAACATAACCTCATCCAAAACAGAATTCAATAATTTATTAGTGTACCAATACATTATCACTGTAGTAGCTGCTAAGACAAGGGATAAGTATAATAAAGTTCTTAATAGTGGAAAACATAACTGTATAGCTAAGCCAATACTAATCCATATTAGTATCTTCGTAACCCTCATAACCCTAGATTCATCAGTAAGTAGGTAAATGAATGGAGTACCAATCAATCTACTAATAAGCTCTACAGAATCCACACAATAAATATTAAGCATGGCCTTTAAATACTAAGCCCTTAAATACTAATGACCACGCTTGCTCAGCAAAACCACAATAGCTTCACACTAATCCTCCTCTCTACATTACGTGAGTTGCTAGTCCTGAGACTTATTGATGCTAAGCCTGAGTATGATAATTTATGAATGGGGTTATACCAATGGTTTATTATTCCTTTACGGTAAGGGTCTTATTCACGGTGATTAAATTCATGAAAAGTGGTATGTGTAGTTTATGCAAGAGTGTTGAATGGTTAGAGGCATTGAGTGTAATGCAAGGGGAATTTAGGGATTTATTAAGGATGCATTTAATGATGAAAATAAACCAATCAGTAATGCTATAGGGTTAAGGTTAACTACTGTAAGGAGACCTTATAAAGTATTTACACATAGATTAGTGTAATACTTATACGCATAACTTGGGTTTAAGTGTTTTGTGGGGAGTAGGGGTGTTAAGTTTTGCCCAAAATGTGGAAGTGCCATGAAGGTAATTAGGTATTCTGACTCCATGTTTTTTAAATGCATGAAATGTGGTTATGAAGAACCCCTTGATGCGCCAGTAATTGTTAAGTATGGGGAGTCAAGGAAACCATTAATTACTGCAGTGGCTGATAGGAAGAAGGAAACATGCCCAAGGTGTGGTTCAGATTTAAGCTACGCATCATCACATAACCTGCTCTTCAAGTACTGCCACAAGTGCGGCTACATAACATCAGAGTATAAGCCACCGAGTCATAGTTTACCCGCTGAACCAAGGGATGTTGAATCATGGTTAAAGGCTGAGAAAAGTATCGCCGAATCCAATACAGTGGTAATGGGGTACGGTAAGAAAATACTGAAGGTAAAGAAGGTGAAGGGGGATTCCTTGATTAAATTAGCCATTATTAATGTTGAAGTAGCTAGTGATTACGTGAATTCACTTAGGCCTTACGACTCAGTATACTATGGGACTAACCTTGGTGTAATAGTTGGGTTTGATGAGGGAGGTGAAATGCCATGTAAGGTGATTAGGGCTGATTCATGTGTTAATGGATTCCTTAAGCTTCACTTTAAAATTAATAATATATTGCATGATGGGGAATTCATTAAGATTGCTGAACCAGTAATGCTTTATGACTCAGCATTAAGAATACTTAATAATGGGGATTGCCTTCACGATTTAGTAAAGGGTGCAGGCGACTGTAACTATAATACAGGTATTAGTCACTTAATTAGATTCAATGATTTAAGGTATGGTTTAGATTACGAGAAGGTTGATGTGATTAATGAGGTGCTTAATCTAACTCCAGGTGGATTCCTAATCATTGAAGGACCCCCCGGCACTGGTAAGACTACAACAATCGCGGCTTCAGTCTGCGAACTCACTAGGCTGGATCGTAGGGTCTTAATAACGTCACACACTAATGTTGCTGTTGATAATGCCTTGGAGAGGATTATGGACCTATGCCCCGAGGCGGAGGAGCGCATGATTAGGATAGGCCACCCTGCTAAGGTTAGTAGGAGGATTAGGAGGGTGCTTTGGGATGTGGGTGATGGTGGTAGGAATGAGCTTCTTAGTCTCCTTGATAATAAGTTAATATTCGGTATGACTCTAACTAAGTTAGCTGTCCTTGACTTATTCTATGGTCTTGAACAATTATCAAGGAATCTCAATGTCTGGCCCTTATTCGACTACGTATTCATTGATGAGGCATCAATGGTTCCACTTGGCGTAGCTATTGTACCCATATACTACGGCTTAAGGAGGATAATCCTGGGGGATACTAGGCAATTACCACCAATAGTTAGGGTACGGGAGGAAAACATGGGGTCTAAGTCGATTCTTGAGTTACTTGTTAATAAGTATGGCTCAAGGATGCTTACTGTGCAGAGAAGAGGTGTTAGTGAATTATTTGAATACATTAGTGAGGCCTTCTATCAAAGTGTATTAACCATGGGTACTGATCAAGAGGTCTTTAAGGTAACCAGTAAGCGTAATGATTACATTGATGAACTGTTAACTAATGATAAGGCTATTGACTGGGTTAACGTTGATGGACACATGAAGTGGGTACCCATTAGGAAGGGTAGGTATGAGGCTTACTCAGCATACAATGTTGAGGAGGCTGAGCTTGCGCTTGAGGTCTACATTAGGCTCCTCGAGTACGGTATTAAGAGCGAGGAGATAGCCATAATAACTACGTATAAGGCTCAAGCAATACTATTAATGAAGGCCTTGGAGAAGTTGAACATTGAGAAGCCATCAATAGCCCACTTAATCCATGGCAGTGGTAGGGATGATGAAGGCTTAATGGATGATGAAGGTGTTGAATCCATACTGGACTTAAGGGTATCCAATACTGTAGATAGTTTTCAGGGGCGTGAGAAGGAGATAGTGGTGTATTCAATGGTTACTGATCATGGGCATAAGGCATTGTACAATTACACTAGGTTTAATGTAGCCATTAGTAGGGCTAAGAGGAAACTAATAATATTATCATCAATGAGTGATGGTGAGTTAATGAAATTACCGTGGATCCACGCATTAGCTAGGAGGGGCTACAGAAGCACCATAAGTGCTGATACTGTTGATGAGAGTGTAAAAGGTGCAGTGAACATTATTATTAATGAATTAAATCATTAACGCAATACCAACTAAGTCTAAACCCTTAAATTAACTCGCGTTAATTTATTATGCATGAAGTGTAGTGTACCGTTCTGCGTGAGGGAGACTAGTAATGCTTAGCAATGTGCCCTAATTAGTTGGTTTGAGTTAAGCTTTGTAGGTTCGCCTTAATGTGTTTCATGTGCCTATAACTTGAGGTTTTTAACTAGGTTTAGGTATTTCTTGGTTATTTCCTTACCCTTATCCGTAATCTTTACCACTGTCCTAATACCCAAGGGTGTTATTCCCTTCTTAAATTCTATTAACCCCTCCTCCCTAAGTATCTCCAGGTGTTGGTGGGCCACCGTATGGTGATCCAAATTGAGTGTAGATGCTTA
>JAGDXB010000046.1 GCA_023256215.1 Vulcanisaeta sp.
CCTTTAAATTGCCATCTGACGAAGTTCCTAACTATACAGGTACTGAGCATGGTAGTGAATGGAACGAGAGACTAAATACATCAGCAGGTGGTGTGCCCTTTAGATTGCAGGAATTGTTATTTGCAATCGGCATTGCGGGTAATAAACCACAGGAGGATAAGGAAATAGCGATTTCAGTACTAAAGAGTGCAGGGGTAGAATTACTAGTCTAAGCCCAGCCCCTAAAGCCACATCACGCATCAGCTGGGCAAGTCATCAGCATCAAAATAACCCCTAATAACACCATTATTAACCTTTGCTCAAGCAGTCATGCTTAAAAATAGGATATCTAACCAACCACGTGATCACAAGAATCAATCACATAACATACTACACAGACCTACACTCGGCCTACATACAATTCCTAGGATGTAACTTCAACTGCCCATGGTGCATAAGGAAATTAACACCATGGGACCACCACCTAAGCAACAATGAACTAGCCAAACTGAGATTCCAAGGATTGCTAAGCATGGATGAATTTCTAGGAATAATTGACAATGCAATTACTAAATACGGCTTAGAGGAGGTTGTCCTTGGAGGCGAGGAACCAACAATTGACCCAACCCTGCCCATAATAATCAAGGAATTGAACAACAGGAGACTAAGGATAAAGCTACTAACCAACGCTTACGAAATAAATAATCAACTACTAAACGAATTAAGGTCATGCATCGACTGCCGAGTTGTCATTGGAATAAAGACACTAGACCCAAACAAACACATCAAATACACAGGCAAACCTCTTGAATCAGTCTTAAGAAACATAAAACAACTACTGGAGAACGGAGTTAAAGTAATCTTCGAAACCGTTCTAATCCCCGGCCTAAACGATGCTAACGACATCGAGGAAATCGCAAAGTACCTGGCGAGCATTGTAAAGGAACCAATACTAATAATCGACCCATTAATACCAATACCAGGAACACCATGGAGAAAACCAACACAGGAAGAGATAAACGAAACAATGAATAGGGCAAGCAAATATGTTAAGGTAGTAATGCACGAAAAAATAGGGAAGCCCAGCAAAATAATTGTATTATATCCCTAGCATTTTTAAGGCTCGCAACTTACCATCATAACTAATGATAAACAAACCACAATACGACAAAATATTAGAAACTCACACATAGCATTACAGAGCCTTAATAATTATTTTTATTTTTATTAAATAAACATATCAGACTTAACATGATAGGACGATACTTAAGATTCTTTAGCATGAAAATGGTCCAGAAATGAATAAAGAGAGATAGTACGTAATAGATGGTAGCCGGGCCCGGATTCGAACCGGGGTCAACGGGTCCAGAGCCCGCCATCCTTGGCCGCTAGACGACCCGGCTGTTTATGAAGGTAGTTGGCTGGTTTAAAAGCGCTACGCATCGTTAAGCATTAATGCTTAAGTACATTCTTCTTCAATGCTAAATCTCTTGCTAGTAATAGTTTTGTTTCTATTATTGCCACTGTTTCTTCATTTTGATTTTTGACCTCGTGTTTGAACGTTATAACACCTCCATTGTATTTATTACTTGGTCTTTTATCAACAACCTCGGTAATTACGTATATCGTGTCGCCTATCTTCACGGGTTTTAGGAATTTCGAACTGACCTCAAGCAGAGCTATTGTTGTCCCGGCTACTAACGGTACGAAGAGACCAAAGGCTATTGATAAGGTTAATAACCCATGTGCCACTCTACCTTCAAATATGGTGTCTTTGGCGAAGATTTCATTAATGTGAAGGGGGTTGTAATCGCCTGTTAATTCTGCGAATTGTATTATGTGTGTCTCAGTGATTGTTAATCCTTGCGACTTTATTTTCATACCAACCTGGAAGTCATCAAAGGTGTATGGTGGTAATTTAATACTCACAATTACTCTTGTCGATTATGTGGTATTTAATAATTTTTGATCAAGTTATCTTCTGTGTCTAATTAATGATAGGATTACTATTATTAATGCGGCGATGATTATTATCACCGCATAATTCAATATTGACCAGGGTATCATTGAATGCCTACCTACGTTATTTGTGGTTTGTGATTTTGTTTGTGGTATGTTGGCATGTTGGTTTGTGATTATGAAGTTTATTGCGTAATTGCCTGGTGGTAGGGTCATTAACATGCCATTGTTTGATTCTTGGAAGTTTATCATGTTGTCTGGTATTGTTGTGGGTAGTACGTTGTTTGATATGTATAGTTGTGTTTGGTATTGCGTGTTTATTGTTAGTTGGAGTGTTCCATTGTTTAGTATGGCTATGTATGGTGTGTACTCTATAGTTATGTTGCCTGGTGTCGGCATTGGTATGTATAGCTCATTGTTGCTTATGTAATATGGTATTGACTGTCCTGTGCTATTCATGACTGTTATTGGTCCTAAGGGCTGTGTTGGTAGTGTTATGTTTATCAGTGGTGTTGGTTGCGTTATTGTTATGTTCATGAGGACTAATGAGTTGTTTCCTGTTAGGTATATGAGTATGATTATTGATAATGCATCAATCACGCGCTAATCACCTTAGTTGGTTGTTAAAAAGCCTTTCTATTACTAATTCACGGAAACCCTAAACCCACTGATTAATTTACGCCTATTCCTAATGAAGACATTAGTCATGTGCAGTATGTGCCAACAGACCATATGCCCCTTAACAAAGGCCTCACAATCGCACCTACCAATAATCGCAATTTCACCACTCCTCAATCTTCTAATTCTAACTTCCACAGAATGCCAAGTACCTGGTCTAGTCCTACTCCTAACCTCACCTTTAATCACCCAGTCCCTACCAACCCTCCTAATATCCTTAAACCTAACATCTTCACTTACCATGCTTAACAATTACGTCCAAACACTATCCCTTTTAAGAAACCTTCTCTCCATTATTAAGGATTATAAACTCCAGCCTCTAAACAATATACGTGATGTAATGCACCTCCTCTGATCGATGAAGATAATTAGCCTGGAACTGATCATAAGGTCTTCCTTATAAAGCAACTATAGATCGAGTCCATCCTGTGGATTAAACTAGTAAATAGTGGTAGAAGATATAACATTAATCGCTCCGTAATTAACCTACTTAAAACCGCCGAACTTGATGAAACCGGTGTTGTTAATTCATTAACTGCCATGTTCGATGATGCCCAATCCTTTGGAGTCCCTAAAAATATACGTAGTGTTTGGGTTCATGGTAGGGTTAGTTTTAGGCATGTTTATGGATACGTCATGTACATTAGGAGATATGGTTCAGTTAGTCTCCATATCGGTGTTGGCCGTATTAGGAGAGATTTTGGTAATTGCGCTCCGTATTGGGGATGGCAAGTTATTGCGCATGAGATTGCCCATTTGGTTGGTGTGGGTGGTAATCATTACCTTAGGCACGGTAACGTCCATTTAAGTGTGGCTAAGGCGTTATTACTGGATTCATTGCCCACCAGTGTTGCCGGGCCGGCCATTTATTATCTACTTATTGATTACTCATTGGGCAGGTGTAAGAGGGGTTATTCCAGGGTTTCGATGAATTTCGTAACTAAGGAGTTAGGTAGGGTTGTTAGTGATTTTATGATTTATGAGGAATATTACTTGAATTGTTCGAGGAGGTTACGTTCAATAATTAAGGTATGCGATGGTTATGGGCGATCCACGAACGTGCATTGAGTATTGTGGTTATCCTTTATCATTATTAGAAAGGTTTATTAGGGCTATTTTACGCTGGGTTTTGATTATCGATGGCTGTTAGGATTATCGAGAAGAAGATTGAGGATATACTATCAATGATGCGAAATCCCGCTCAGGTTAGAAACGCAGGTACTTTAGCTCATGTTGATCATGGTAAAACAACAACCACAGACTCACTATTAATGGGTGCGGGCTTGCTTAGTCCTAAAGTTGCTGGTAAGGCTCTTGCGATGGATTACGTAGAGATTGAACAGTTGAGACAAATGACAGTTAAGGCTGCAAACATAAGCCTATACTTCGAGTACGAGGGTAAGCCATACATAATAAACTTCGTCGATACGCCAGGCCACGTCGACTTCACGGGACATGTGACCAGGTCTTTGAGAGTTATGGATGGCGCCTTAGTCGTAGTTGACGCTGTTGAGGGTGTTATGACACAGACTGAGACTGTGGTTAGGCAAGCGATGGAGGAGATGGTTAGGCCCGTACTATTCATTAACAAGATTGATAGGTTGATCAAGGAGCTTAGGCTAAGTCCAAATGAGATACAGCAGAGGATAATCGATATCGTTAAGGACTTCAATAACCTAATCGATATGTATGCAGACCCAGCCTTCAAGGATAAGTGGAAGGTCGACCCGGCTAAGGGCCAGGTTGCCCTGGGCTCAGCATTACATAAATGGGGCGTTACAATACCGCAGGCCGCAAAGGCAGGCCTTAAGTTCAGCAATATTGTTGATGCCTATGAGAAGAATTACGTGGATGAATTGGCACAGGAATTTCCACTGTATAAGGCTATACTCAACATGATTGTTGAGCATGTACCGCCACCAAACGTCGCCCAGAAGTATAGGATACCGAAGATTTGGAGAGGAGATATAAATTCACCACTTGGTAAGGCGCTACTTGAGGCCGACCCTGATGGACCAACCGTGATAGCCGTTAGCAAGATGAATAAGGACCCGCATGCAGGCCTGATTGCCACTGGTAGGGTCTTTAGCGGAACTATTAGGGAGGGCGATGAGGTGTATTTGATAAATGCGAAGACCACGAAGAGGGTCCTCCAGACCTACCTATACATGGGTCCCAATAGGATTGTCATACCCGAGGTACCTGCAGGTAATATAGTGGCTTTGTTGGGCGTCGATGATGCTAGAGCAGGTGAAACTATAGTCGCCTCGTCAATTAAGGATGTAGCGGCACCATTTGAGAGGATGAAGTACATAAGCGAACCTGTGGTTACCGTAGCTATAGAACCTAAGAACCCGAACGACCTTGCTAAGCTTGTTGAGGGCCTCAAGGAGTTGACCATAGAGGATCCAACCCTAAGCCTAAAGATCGATGAAGAGACCGGGCAGGTACTGCTTAGTGGTGTTGGTACCCTGCACCTCGAAATTGCCACCTGGTTGCTTAAGGAGAGGACTAAGTTGGAGTTCACAGTTTCCCAACCATTGGTTAGGTTTAGAGAGGCCGTTAGGACATCATCACCAACCTTTGAGGGTAAGTCGCCGAATAAGCACAATAAGCTCTACATAAGTGTTGAGCCTCTTGATGATGAGACAATTAGGCTTATACAACTTGGTGAGGTTACAGACGACCAGGATCCAAGGGAGAGGGCTAAGATACTTAGGGAGAAGGCTGGTTGGGATGCTGATGAGGCTAGAGGTATTTGGGCAGTTGATGAGCAGTACATAAATGTGTTTGTTGATAGGACAACAGGTATTCAATACTTAAGGGAGGTTAGGGACTACATTGTTCAGGGCTTTAGATGGTCTGTACAGGCTGGTCCACTAGCTCAGGAGCCTGTTAGAGGCTTGAAGGTAATACTCCATGACGCTGTTGTTCACGAGGATCCAGCCCATAGAGGACCGGCTCAGATAATGCCGGCTACGAAGAACGCAATAATGGCAGGAATACTTGCCGCAAAGCCCACTTTGCTTGAGCCTGTGCTCTCAATAGAGGCTAAGACCACTCAGGAGAATATTGGTTCTGTGATTGGCGTGCTGAATAGGCATAGGGGTAGGGTCTTGGATATGGTCCAAAGCGAGAGCATGGTGACTATAAAGGGTGAGATACCCGTTATCGAGTCATTCACCCTCAGCGATGAGTTAAGGAGCGCCACTGCTGGTAGGGTGTTCTGGAGCCTACAGTTTGCCAGATGGGCTCCTGTTCCTGAGAACATGCTCATAGACATGATAATGAAGATTAGGGAGAGGAAGGGATTACCTAAGGAGATTCCGAAGGTTGAGGACTTCGTGTCACAGTACTAATCAAATAAGTAAACCTCATCACAGGAGTTTGCTTTTTAAATACGCCCATTGTATAGGTAAAACGCATGTCATCAGGTAGTCAGGGCGGCAAGATAAGGGTTTCAGTACAGAAGGCCGGTCCTCTTGATACTGGAGCGATAGCTCAGGCTATGAAGAGCATAAAGACTAAGTTCGCGATAATGAGCGGCAAGGGCGGTGTGGGTAAGAGCTTCGTCACAGCAAGCCTAGCGCTCGGCTTTGCAATGAGAGGCTATAGGGTGGGAATACTTGATGCCGATATTTATGGGCCAACAATACCAAAACTCCTCGGTCTAGTTGGCGCCAACCTATATCTTAGTGAGGATGAGAAGATAATACCTGCCGAGGGGCCCTTCGGTATAAAGGTTGTGTCAATAGATTTCCTACTACCAAGTGAGGATACCGCAGTGATCTGGAGAGGTGCATTGGTCGATAGGGCGATTAAGGATTTCCTGGGTAGTGTGCTTTGGGGTGAGCTAGACGCATTATTCATAGACCTGCCACCAGGTACTGGCGATGCTCCATTAACAATAGCCCAAGCACTAACTAATGAGTTAACTGGTAGCATAATAGTGACTGCGCCAAGTGATGTCTCCAAGCGAATAGTGCAGAAGGCCATTGATTTCTCAAGGAAGGTTAAGGTTCCTATTGTTGGTGTTATTGAGAACATGTGCTGCTTTTATTGTCCTGAGTCAGGCAAGACGTATTACATATTTGGGAAACTGATTGGGAAGGAGATGGCCGATAAGTATGGAATACCGTACTTAGGAATGATACCGCTTGACCCAAGGATTGGGGAGTCAAACGATTTAGGTGAGCCATTCTTAATGAGGTATTCCACAACGGATACCGCGAGGGCTATACTGAGTATTGTCGATACAATAATAGCAATGTATAAGGATAAGCTGGAGGCTAAGGTTGAAGTCCCTGCCAAGAGACAGATAAAGTCCCTATTGAAATTACCAGGTGAGGAGGAAGAGGGTAATGAGGAGTCATAGGTATTTGCGTAGCGCCTTAGCAGTCTCGACTATGGCATTAAAATCCCCAGGCGCTGATATGTAGAACCCAGGGAAATACTGCAGTAATTTTCGTGCCCTCTCAACCGCATCATCTATTGGATTCTGCGGCACCGGAACCTCTGTATTAAGTATCTTACTTATCGTCTTTACTGATTTATTTGTTATTACGAGTAAGGAAGGATAAATATCAACATTGAAATCCCTATTTATAGTAGCTACCCTGATTAAGTCATCCATTGACAACGTGTATTGAAGCATTGCAAAATCAGGCTTCACCCTCAACCTATCCCTAATGTAATCATCATTGAAACTCGAAATAGAAACACCCAACCTAACACCAACTAACTGCTTAACACTCCTTAAATATTCAACCGCGCTGGTCGGTGTTAAGTCGGTAACAGCAGTAACGCCAGGACCTAAATCACCCCTCATCAATAGGTAGTTCCTAACACCATTAATTAGGCCGCCCATTATTAACGCCGTAAGGCCAACCCTATTGTGGTCGGCAACCCTAACATTAGCTATTATCTCCGTATTAAACTTACGCCTAATTAACGAACCAATTAATATCGAGTTAGCCGAGGGATTCGCAAATGTCGAGTCTGGTATGTTTATGTGCGTTACGTAATCAACAACACTGCCAACCATACCTAGGTAATCGTCTGTATTATCGATTTTCCTTAATGGTGGTAATTCCGCTATTATAACAACCATCGCCAAATGCTGGTGTTGCCCTTAATTAAAAATTATGCGATTAATCCCTTTATACAGCCTACATTTAGCCATGGTGATACAAGGATAAACTCATTATTAAGTAGGTTTGTGCTTTCATGACAACCTCTTATTTTCGATGATAGATTACTCATCCTCATGAAAATCGTACTCCCAAATTCCCTATGTAGCCTTCTTGAGAAGGACCTTGCGGCTATTATGAAGGATACCCCATATATCCTACCAATCCTAATACTATTGATCACCGAATTTAGTAAATCATCATTAGTCATAAGTCCCTCAGCATTATCCACAACCATGACCGCCCTAACACCTTGAGAACCCGTGAACCACTTAACGATATCTTCTATGAGCAACGTCTCATAAATATTTATTATTGATTCCGGCAATTCATGAATATCAAAAATCACCAACTTACTCTTCAACACCCTTATTGGACTGAATACCGAGAGGTCTATATTGTCACCACCAACATTAAGGACTGCGTCGAAATAACCCGTACTCTTCAGTGAGTATGCCAAGTCCATGGCCTTATTAACTGGTGAACGCCCAATAGTGTTGAGTAGCTCTGGATCCTTTATGGCGCTTATGAAACCTTGCACTGTGTTTAATGCCTTATCATTTTCGAGCATGAATGTTGTTATTACATACTTAATCTCTGGATCCAGGTAATTAATTGCCCTCTCAATAAACCACCTAAATCTAATCGACAATGGATAAACACTTAGTTTTCCATACCCCTGCTTAGAAAACTCAACACTAAACTCAATCCCATCATTCTTAGACATACTCATCTTAATCCTAACCCTATTCCTGAAACCCAATATTCGTAACTTATCAATTATATACTTCCTTAATTCATCGATATCTATTGGGCGATTAAGTTTCATTAGATCTAGAGGTATTAATATTGACGCATTAAGGCCATTCTCGACCAAGTGCTTGGCATACTCACCCGTTCTATCAAATATGATAATGTTTTTATAATCCTCCATGGGATAAAGCTCCCTAATTACTTTCTTAATAAGTAGCGATTTACCGCATCCAGGCTGACCAATTATTAAGAATCCTTTATCCAATGCCTTATCCTTGATTAGTATTGGTATATCGTGCCCATTAATACTAGCCTTGCCCAACAATAAATTACCCCTTAATCCTAGGAATTCCTGTATTGTATCAGCGTTTGGATAAATAACGAGACTACCGTTAGTAGGTATTATGAGAAATGACGTGTATTTATAGGAACCATTATCTAATGCCCTTGTGAGAACGAATTCACCAACAATTCTTACATACGTTGCCTCAGTTCCTCTGATTGAAAGTGGGGAATTAATCATACCCTCAACCTTATTGACCCTAAGCATTACTTCGTGATTTGTTGATGAATCAATAACGACGATGTATGAACCAATGAAAAGCCTACTGATTAAATCATTATAGCTATATTTCGAACTTACATTCATTATTAGCTTATCATTCTCATTAACACTCCTCTCGACAATACCCAATACATCACCCAGCTTATTAGTATCAATCCTATTAATGGCGCTATTCTCAAAATTACGCCTCTGCATTCGAGAGATTAGGCAATAAGGTAATTTATAAGGATTCGTGGAGGAGTTCCACGTGTTAACTACGAGAAACTCGCCGTGAAACAAGTAAAAACTAATCAAGACTTATGAAACTAATGATAAGTATTCCTTAATCGCCAACGCCAACCTCCTTATACCCTCAAATATCTGTTGCGGAGTTGGATACGTGAAATTAAGCCTCATGTCATTATGTCTCTCTCCATTTGGATAGAAGGACTTACCCGGTACATAGGCAACCCTGTACTTCTTAATGGCAATACTCAGCATCTCCCCAGTATCTACTTTCTCGGGCGCAGATAACCAGATAAACATACCCGCTGACGGCCTAGTCCAGGTAACGCCCTCAGGCATGTACTCACCAAGCGCTTGAAGCATCAAATCCCTCTTGGTCCTATAGATCTCCTTGATCTTAGGTATATTTCTCTCTATGACGCCTCTCTTTAACAACTCAGCGGCTATGTACTGATTAAGCGTCGACGTATGCAAATCAATGGATTGCTTAGCAAGCTCAAACCACCTAATAATCTCCTTACTAGCAGCGACCCAACCAAGCCTAAGCCCGGGAGCCGCTATCTTGCTAAATGTGGATAAATAAATAACCCTACCCTCAGTATCCATGGCCTTGAGCCTATCTGGTGGTGTACCATCACCAAAATAAATATAACCATATGGGTCGTCCTCAATAACCAATAGGTCATACCTACTGGCAATCTCTAAGAGGGCCTTCCTTCTCTCCATACTCATTGTTATTCCAGTTGGATTTTGCCCTGTCGGTATTACATATATGAACTTAACCTTACCATCACCACTTAGCTTCTTAATCGTATCCTCAAGTACATCAATCCTGATACCATCATTATCCATTGGAACACCCACTATTTTAGGTCCATAAATCCTAAAGGCCTGTATTGCGGCTAAGTACGTCGGGCTTTCAGTAATTATGTAGTCCCCAGGGTTTATGAATAACCTACCAATTATATCAAGAGCCTCTTGACTACCCACGGTTATTATTATATTCTCAGGGCCCTCAATCTTAATGCCCTCCTTACCCATAAACCTCACTATCTCCTCCTTCAATTCAGCAACACCACCTGTTGCGCCATATTGAAGCGCCCTATCTGGCTTAGTTGATAATACATCCCTTGTGATCTCTATTATCTCCTTAGTGGGGAATGATGATGGATCGGGCATTCCGCCGCCGAGTGATATTACGTCTTCCGTAATCCACTTAAGTAGCTCCCTAATTTCAGAAGCCTTCATTAATCTTGATCGGTCTGACAGGAATTGGTTAATATCCATGGCAGATCAACATGCTGTGCCTAAGGGTATTTATATTGTTTTCTCTAGAATAAAAATAAGTATATTGAATAAATATTTATTTT
>JAGDXB010000087.1 GCA_023256215.1 Vulcanisaeta sp.
CCAACAGGCACAAAGTTGAAGAACACAACCCTCTTGACACCGATTTCCTGGGCTAAATCAAGTATCTTATCAACCTCATGAAGGTTGTACTTAGTAACTGTAAATGCGAGGGCAGCACTAAAGCCAAGTTTAACGGCGTTTCTAAGCCCCTGAACAGCCTTGGCCCATGCGCCAGGCACGCCCCTAAACTTATCATGGACATTAGGGTCAGCAGCATCAATGCTTATCTCGACATACCTAAGCCCAAGCTTCTTGGCCTTCTCCGCGAATTCCATGTTTGCGAATGTCGTTCCATTAGTTGCAATGGCCGGGTAGAAGCCCCTCCTACTAATTTCGGCCAGCACTGGCCAGAAGTCCCTATGGACCGTCGGCTCACCGCCGGACAGGGCTATGGCCGGGACCCCGGCCTCATCAAGCTCCTTAACAACCCTAAGCTTTTCCTCAAGAGTTAACTCGTTAGGTAACGGCTTACCAGCATTTTGATAACAATGAATGCACTTTAGGTTGCAGGCGTTTGTGAAGTTCCAGACTATGAAGAATGGGGCAGGTAGTTTTTGCGGTGTTGTAACGCCGAACAATGCAATACCCCTAAGCGTAGTCACAATGCCCCTCCTAATCGCTGGATCACTCAGTAGCTCCTTAATTGGCTCCTCATCCGCGTGAAGCCAAGCCATGGCGAGTTTCATGCCCATCTCAAAGAATGGAGCTACGAGGTGAGCCACGGTTGGGCATTGGGACTCACCGGCGTACTTTGCCAATACCCACTCCATCAATGGCTTTCTTTCACCATTAAACTCCACCTCCTTAGTCAATACCCTCAATGCCCACCTAATTGCGCCCCTGTTTAGTAATCGAATTGCCGCGATTAATGCACCAGCACCACTTCCTGAATTATCGGTTTTCCTCTCGATAATCTTATCAATATTCTCACCTAGTGATGACATACGATAAATATCTTTTTAGATATCAATTAAGCCTGTTTATTCAAAAAACGACGTATAAGCCCTATGTCGCTTTTCCGAGAAGCCAACTCTTTACGTCATAGTCAGCATGGATAGAGCATAAATCACGTGTTCATCTGGGTTCATCCTCATCACCCATAGAAAGAGAATATATTAGTTAATAAGTCTATGTAGTGTTAATACTTAATAAGGTATATGTCTAATCTCTGACCCGTGGGGCTTAAGTTCGATGTAACCGTGGTTGGCGCTGGACCAGCGGGGCTTACTGCCGCTCAGCAATTAGCCAGTAAGGGGTTTAAGGTCCTCGTTATTGAGAGAGGTAAGAAACCAGGTAGTAAGAACGTCTTTGGTGGTAGGATATATGCCCACGTCCTCGATAAATTATACCCAGAGTACGTTAAGGAAGCACCGGTGGAGCGTTGGGTTAGGAGGGAGAGGATAACAATGATGACTGAGGACTCCTGGACAACACTTGACTTTGAAACAACCAAGGTTGAGCACAGGTCATTCACAGCATACCTAACAAACTTCGTTGAGTGGCTTGATAAGAAGGCAGAGTCAGCGGGCGCCGTAGTCGTCTCAGAGGTACCCGTGGATAAACTGATCATTAAGGATGGTAAAGTCGTCGGTGTTAGGGCCGGCAATGATGAGATCTACAGCGACGTCACAATAATAGCCGAGGGAATCAATAGGCTTGTCCTCGAGAGAAGTGGCTTAGCACCTAAATTAAGCCCTGAACTCGTTGCCCTTGGCGTTAAGGAAGTCATTAAACTAAGTAGGGAGGAGATTAACGAGAGGTTTAACCTGGATGATGATGAGGGAATGGCATGGGTGCTGGCTGGGTACCCAACACATTACCTACCGGGTGGCGCCTTTATCTATACGAATAAGGAGGCCATAACCCTAGGAATAGTCCTTTACCTAAGCTATGGCTACCAACTCGACATACCAATTAATGAATTGATAGAGGAGTTCAGGCTTCACCCAATGATTAAGAGGATAGTAAAGGGCGGCCAACTTCTTGAATACTCCGCACACCTAACACCAGTGGCTGGTGTAAATGCTTCACCACCAAGCCTATATGGAGATGGCTACCTAGTTACTGGAGATGCAGCTGGTTTCCTGCTACACCTAGGCATTATAATTAGGGGTGTTGATTTCGCCATGGAGAGCGGTCGGTTGGCAGCGGAGGCCGTGGTCAAGGCCCATGACTCTGGTAAGTATGATAAGGAGTCTCTGTCAATATACGGTAAGTTGCTCGAGGAATCTTTCGTACTTAGGGAGCTCAAGACCTTTAGGAATGCACACAAGGTTTTAATAGAACCTAGGCTCTATAGCGATTACGTGAGGATGATAAATACTATGCTCAAGAGGTATTTCGAGGTTGACGGAACACCTAGGAAACTAGGATCAACACTGCTTGAGACAAAGGGTAACTTAACATTATTAGATCTCGCAAAGGACGCCATTAGGGTGGTGATGAACCTATGAGCCTCGAAAGGAAGATACCAATTGAGGAAAGGCTCAACACCAACGCCTGGGATGTGGACCAAAGACCGCATATCAGGATTATAGACCCAGACCAATGTAGAAAATGCGATAAGAAGCCCTGCCTATACCTATGCCCAGCCAGATGTTATACGCCAGGACCTGACGGCACTGTTTTATTCTCACACGAGGGCTGCCTAGAGTGCGGTACATGCCGTATAGTATGCCCAGAGAATAATATCGAGTGGAACTACCCCAAGTCAGGCTTTGGGGTCCAATATAGGTTCGGCTGAACCACCACTCTAGCTATATAATGCTATATATGTCAAAGTCTAGAAATACATATTAAGTCAAATGTCTGCTCTTACTTGATGGGTGGATTAACGATAATAGTACCTGTAAAGGCCGCCGTACCCAACGTAACAGCCGTTAGACTGGACCCGGTTACGCACAACCTCGTGCGTGAGGGAGTGCCGCTCATGCTTAATCCCTACGATAGAAACGCCCTTGAATTCGCATTGAGACTTAAGGATAAGTACGGTGGTAAGGTAATCACCATATCCATGGCACCACCCAGCGGCAAGGACTTCCTGGAGTCAACAATCGGTATGGGGGCCGACGAAGCCTATCTAATAACGGATAGGGCATTTGCGGGCGCTGATACGCTGGCGACATCGTACACAATAGCCAAGAGCGTCCAGAAGCTCTTCCCAGACTTTGATTTATTGGTATTTGGTGAGGAGACTACGGATTCAACGACAGCTCATATGCCTGCCCAGGTGGCTTCGTGGCTCAACCTACCCTATGTTTACTATGCTGTTGACGCTGAGGTTAAGCTTGAGGATAGGCTAATCCTCGTTACCAGGTACCTAGAGGACGAGGGTGTCTACGAGACGTATGAGTACAAGATGCCAATAATAGTGAGTGTCTATAAGAATAGTAATCCGCCCAGGGATGTGAGTCTCGTTAGGAAGGTCGAGGCCAAGATAAACGGTTTAGTGAAGAGCATAGATAATAATGCTTTAAAGCTTGAGAGGGAGTGCATTGGCCTTAGAGGCTCACCGACAATAGTTGCTAAGATTGAGGACGCAAAGCCAATAGAGAGAAAGAAGCAAATATTCAAGGGAGATCCCAAGGAAGCCGCTAAGTGGTTGCTGGACAACCTAATTAAGGAGGGGGTGGTCAAGCCATGAGTGCGGTCCAGGCACAGCAGAAGATTTGCAGTGAGTGGAACCCCGTCAATAAGAATGATTATAAGGGCATATGGGTATACGTAGAGTACGTAAATGGCGTCATCAAGGATGGAAGCCTACAACTCATAGGAAAGGCCAGGGAATTAGCCAGTAAGATAGGCACGGATGTTACGGCAATAATGATAGGCAGTAACCTTGGTGATGTGGTTAAGGAACCTATTTACTACGGAGCCGACAGGGTAATATACGTAGACCACCCAGCCCTAGCTAAGTACATACCCCATGTATATGCCAATGTAATAGTGCAACTAGCAAATAAGTACAAGCCAGAGATAATACTATTTGCGGCCACAAAGAGAGGCAGGGAGTTGGCACCTTACGTGGCTAATTCATTAAGGACTGGAATAACGGCAGACTGTACAGAACTAGACGTGGATCCGAAGACGAGGGACCTTGACCAGGTAAGGCCCACATATGGTGGTAACATACTGGCCCACATAAGGACACCGACGAGAAGGCCGCAACTAGCCAGTGTTAGACCTAACGTCTTCCCAACACCGCCAAGGGACACGAGTAGGAAGGGGGAGATAATAGCCGAGACCGTTGATTCTCTACCAAATATAAACGGGCAAGGACTCATTGAAGTAAGATCGGTAACTAAAGGTGAGGAATTACCGCCAGTGGAGAAGGCTGACATAGTCGTGGTGGCCGGCCGTGGGGTTGGCAGTGCTGACGGCGTTAAACTACTTACAGAACTTGCAAAGCTTTTGGGAGGTACAATAGGTGGTTCTAAGAAGGTCGTTGATGCTGGATGGTTATCCGCAGATAGGCAGGTTGGTCAGACAGGAAAAACAATAAGGCCAACACTGTACATTGGTGTTGGCGTGAGCGGCGCAATACAGCATGTGTTTGGTATGAAGGAGTCCAAGATAATAGTTGCAATAAATAGCGATCCAAATGCACCAATATTCCAATACGCCGATTATGGGGTAGTGGGTGATTATAGGGATGTGGTTAAGGAATTAATAGAGTTATTGAAGAGCAAGAAAATTTAATTTAAAGCATAATTAAACACCTGGGTAAATCACTCAAGCGGTTTTCTAACGGTTTCGGGACCTATGGATGCACCTATTATTGTCATCGCTGCACCCACCATGACCACTATCGATGGCGCAAGTGCGGCAGCCGTCACAGGACTCATAGAACCCCTAAGGTTTTCATAGAGTATTAATGCGAATGTTGGGGCCAACGAACCAATGGCCGCATTAACATTCCAACCAAACCCTATCCCTGACCACCTGACCTCCGTTGGGAATATTTCTGAGAAGTACGCTGTCTGAACCGTCGCAGATAATGTGAATATAAAGTACATCAGAGCCAGGGATAAAGCCATTATTGGTATTGATAACGTGGTTAAGGCTAAGTAAAGCGGGTATATGGATATGAGCAGTATTGCCGTTGGGATTATGAGCATCCTCCTCCTGCCAAAAATATCCGTTAAATAACCACCAAATGTATTACCTATAATACCGCCTATGCTACCAAGCATCAGCGGTAAATACGTCAGCTGTACAAATGCCTTCTTAAGCTCCGGTAAGTAGCTGGAGAGCAACTTGGTGAATGTTGTTACGAAGCCATACCCTGCATAAAAGACAAAGGTGAGACCCAGATTTATCAATATGACCAGCAATAAACTAAACCAATACCTCCTAACCGCCGTAGCCAGCGGTATCTTAACCAGCCTCTGCTCCTCCTTCTTCCTCACCCAAAGTATTGACTCAGGAGCTGCGAACCTTATGATCAAACCCACGATAACCACCACAGCACCACTCATGAATAATATCCTCCAACCAATGGTCCCTAGTGGATAATACATACTAACAAGGAGTAGTAAGCCCGTAGCTAATAGCGAGGCCACGGACATACTTGAATTAAGTACGCCATTAACAAGACCACGCCATTTAGGCGATGCAAACTCCAAAGCCCAAACAACACCACCTCCAGCCTCGCCACCATACCCAAAACCCTGTACAAACCTAAATATTGTCAACAGTATCGGTGCCCAAATACCTATCTGTGCGTATGTCGGTAATGACGCTATAACGACGGTGGCCACAGCCATCGTTAAGGCATCACCCAATAGTGCATTCCTCCTACCATACTTATCACCAATATGCCCAAAGAAGATCGCTCCAAGAGGTCTCGCAAAGTATCCAACTGAGAAGACAAGAAGTGTGTAGAGGAGCGCAGTCATCGGCGCAGACTTTGGGAAGAATAAATCGCTGATGTACGGTATCAACGAGAAGTATATTAAGAAGTCGTAGTATTCAAGGGCCCATGCAAGAAACGTAGAGACTGAAGCTAACATCAAGCCCCTCCTCCTAACATTCTCAGGTACTGATGATACACTCATACGAGCATTGATACAGGGTACCATTTAAAATATTACCAGTATATTGAATTTATTTGTTAAGGATGTCTCTTTATTTATGAATTACCATATTTATATATAGACTCAACACTTCCCTAGCCAATTCTCTCTTGTGCAAAGGACCTATCCTCCTCGCAACACTACCCCTACTTAGGACTATAACCTCATCCTTCTCCGTACCGAAACCCCTACCCTCACCGACAACATGCGCCAACGCCAGGTCCCAGTCACCCTCCTGAGCCCTCTTCAATGTCCTAGCTATCAATTCCTCCTCACCAACACCAACCTCAGCCTTATAGGCTATTAGGAAGGTGCTCGGCGAAGCTCTCTTTAAATCCCTCGCAATCTTAGGTGCCTGAACCAACTCAATAACCACCTTATCCAGGTCGCTACTCAGCTTACCCTCAACCCTATTCTTAACGTAGAAATCAAGTGGTGCTGCCGTCAAGATAGCAAGGTCATAATGCCTCTTACTCACGAGTCTCATGGCTACATCGTACATCTCGAGGACACTCGTAACCCTAAAAACCTCAGCACCAGGTGGATCCCTAATACTCACTGGGCCCTCAATCAACGTAACCCTGGCGCCCCTAGCTAGGGCCTCCCTGGCAAAGTAATAACCCGTTAACCCAGTGCTGGGTGTTGTCACGTACTTAGTGGCATCAATATGCTCATGCGTAGGCCCAGAGGTTATTAGGACGGACAATCCCTCCATATCCCTCGGTGACAACAAATCAATGACAGAATCCACAACCTCCTCATTGGGCGCAAGCTTGGCCTTACCCTCCTCAATAATAGGCTCCACAAACCTAACCCCAAGACCCCTGAGCCTATCAATATTCGCCCTAATTATTGGATTTCTCCACATGGACTCATTCATGGCAGGAACAAAGAGTATAGGCCTACCTGAACCAAGAGCCGTCATTCCGCAAAGCGTGACTGAAGTATCGCCAATCCCATTGGCCACCTTACTAATTGTATTAGCGGTTGCCGGAACGATGACCACGGCATCGGCCGTCGTACAGACATTCACATGCTCAGCATAACCACTCAACTCCACATAGACTGGGCCACCCGTAGCCCACTCCATAATCCTAGGACTAAGTAGTTTACGTGCCTCCCTACTCATGAAGGTTACAACCTTAGCCCCATGCCTAATCAACTCCCTAGCTATATCGGGAACCCTATAAATCGAAACACCACCTGTTAAAGCAAGGACTACGGTCTTTCCACGTAACAAACCACTTCTCGAACCTCTAATCAACTCAATATCCTCCCTAAAGGACACAACTACGCTAAACCCGAAATTATTAAGTATTCTCAGACCATGCGATTCCAATCACCAATCATTACCCAACCGCATCATCACCCACACCACTAAGGATCTTACTCATCCCGCACTTTTAAATCTACACTAATTACGTAGAATAATAGCATACATCGAGAACATACTCACTCGTGGCTATTGAGAATAAAGTAAAGCAAATATTCAAAGATATGTCTAGACTTTTATAACCATTCAATTACTAATAAAGTTTCAACCACAAAACAATTAAACCACGACAGTTCAACAAGTTTCACGTAAGTTCACAATTCAGTTTCACAAGAACTCTTAAAAAGGGCATAATCACGATCTCGCCGATGGCCACAGCGGAGGAAATTAGGGTTGGCAGGAAAGGATTACCAATAGCCGCACTACCCTACACAATAAAAATATACATTAATAATCAAGTACTGATACCAGCAAACCTCGTCAGAAACCTCAACCTTGACAGGGTTAAGTACGTAGACGTGGTAATGGAATACAACGGCCAAAAAATAGAACTAAGAGATGTAAAATTACTCAGAACAAAACACACAGACAGCAGGCAATTCACAATACCTAAAGACGTCAGAGATAAATATGGAATAAGACCATTCGACGAAGTAACGATACACATGGTAATACCAAAAACAGCAAGGTATAACGACCATAGTAAAATAACTGATTAACTAGCTTCAGTTCCTATATAAATAATTAAAACTATTAAAGTTTAATAACAGTAAGCAAGCCAAGCCAGTATAGAATCATAAATCCCCCGTAAGTAAAAGGAAGCACAATCCCTAAACATATACTACAAAATAAAATTAAGTGGCACAGTAATGAGAAATAGGCATAAAGACATAGTTACAATATTAAAATTACGAACTCTACCTAACCCACGGATTGAAAAATAGTAAATAGAAACTGGTGGGCCCGCCGGGATTTGAACCCGGGACCTCCCGGTTATCAGCCATACGCGGGGCACATGCCCCAGGGCGCTCCAACCTGGCTGAGCTACGGGCCCTCCGAAATAAGCTCTCACTTCACAGTTTTTTAGTTTTTCTTCCTCCGGGTTAGGTTTGTCGGTGCTTTGGTGAGAAGCTTTTATATCTATCCTTATTCGTAATGGGTTGATGGGTAGTAGTAGTGTTAGTGTTGGTAGGTTGATTGGTAGGATATTGGTTGATTGGTTCTTCCTTGCGGTAATTGGTGTTCTGATTTATGTGCTTTACCTGAACATAGTCATTTACCTATTGCCAGTTTCCTGGAAGAACTTGCTTCTGTCTTATGATAGTGTTGTTAGGTCGGCCATAATAGTGACAATAGGCGCGGTCCTTGTTTGGGATACTGGGAGGAGGGTTGGTGACTACATTAGTAGGTATGATAATGTTAGGGGTACGGTGCTTAAGTTTGTCCTTGATACGGTCCTCATTGTCGCAATATTAATAGCCCTCGCAGTCACCTTCGAGAAGTTCGGTCTGTCCGTAGCGGCCTTTTCAGGTACTGCGGTCGGTATCATAGTAGGTCTTGCGGCCCAGCAAACCCTATCCAACGTCATTGCCGGAATCGTGATAATAATGACCGGTAGGTATAAGCCTGGCGATAGAGTTACAATAATTAATTGGAGATACGGCATAATAAGGGTCATGTACCCACATGAGGGGTTACCTAATGGGTTTACTGGAACTATTAGAAACATAACGCTCATGTTCACGGAATTGGTGAGCGATAATGGTTGGGTCTATACAATACCCAATTACGTAATGCTAGACGCACTTTTAATACATAGGAATGCATCGCCCTTTAAACGCATTAGAGCTAGGGTTGACCTACCATCCAGCGTTGATCCATGGGCCTTCGAGGAGAGATTGAGAGGTTCCCTTATAGATGGTAGGATTAAGGATGTTAAGGTTAAGGTCGGTGAAACCTGGCAAAGCACAAACCTCTACCAGGCAATAATAGAGGTCTTGGCCGATGGCAAGGCCGACGGTGAGGAAATAAAGGATAGAGTCCTCAGGGAGGCAATAAGGATTAGAAATGAAATGAGTAAACAATGACAACTTTAAATTTACGGAGTTAGGGTTCGCCGATTATAGTAGGTAATCGAACTCCTCTAAACCAAGTCTCTTCAGCGTATCTCTCGTTGGTTTACCGTCAACCCAACCCCTAAGCTTATAGTACACCTTTATACCCTCATCAAACATCTTAGCCGCTGAGTGGCCCTTGGCAGGCCCATCTGGTATTGGCTCCCTCATCCTAGGCGGCAACTCATCCTTAATCCACTTACCCTCCCTAACCCAGTGGAGCCTCTCGACATTGAATATCCTCTCACCAATAGTGAGCACATCCTGTGGGGTCAAGTCCCAACCAAAGGCCGCGTTGTATAGGTCTGCAAAGTCCTTCTCCGTGTCTACGTTAGGCATTAAGTTCTCGAACTTACAGAATATTGTGGAGTCAACAACTGCAAATAAGTCCTGGTTCCACTTAACGAGCCTGGCCTCCTTCTCAATGCACTCCTGCGTCTCGCAGAATGGATCAACCTTCTCAGGAACACCAAACACCTCCCAGGTCGGTGTGTAAGCCTCCAGGTGATCACCACCCCTATTGGCCGTGTAGTAAGCTATTGCAAAGCCCTTAAGCGCCCTTGGATCGTAAGCAGGTAATCCCTGGCCCCTAGATCCCGTGAAGAGCTGCGGCATGCCGTACTTAACGGCTAATCTATAATCACCCTCGGCTATATCATCACCAACACCATCCCTATAGGCGATCTTGTATATTAGGTACTCAAGTGCACCAGCATCGCCCCAATCTATGTCTAGGTTCAACTTGCCATTCTTAGCCAGCTCCACTGCCATGGCTAATGCATTACCGAGACTTATTGTATCAAGTCCAAGCTCATTAGCCAACTTCTGATATTTCAAATCAGCCTCAGGATCAGTAACACCAATGTTGGGACCGAGGGCCCAGGTATTCTCGTATTCCTGCTTAACATACTTCTCCGTGGCCGATATCTTATACGGGCCGGACTTAACCGTAGGCATCTGCGTACATCCTATTGGGCAGTTATAGCAACCATGAACCTCAGTTGGATAGTGATCCTTAATGTACTCCTCGCTAACTGGCGTTACATCCTTAAGCTTTCCGGTACCGCCGAAGTTGTAATGGGGCAGTGCTCCTATTGATTGAATTATGTTCATCAGAACGTTTGTGCCATACTTATGGAGCACCTTTGTCGTGTCGTGGGTTGCTATCCTCTTAACAATGTCAGTGTTAACCTTCATGAACTTAGCCCTATCAACGAGTTCCTTACTCAGATCCCT
>JAGDXB010000003.1 GCA_023256215.1 Vulcanisaeta sp.
CCCTCTTCATCTCATATGCAAACCTAGTACCTATGTGCGCAGAGCCCCATATGCCCGTCAACGGTGATATAAAGCCAACAGAAACCCTACCACTCTGTGGAATCAACTCACTGGTCAAAGGACCACTTGCAAATACCAATACATTTGATGGGTCAAGCGGACCCCCTATCTCTCTCAACCTTTTGTAAATCACGTAGGCGGCAAAACCCTCACCACCAAGTACCTTATCATAAATCTCAGCATCAACATTCTCAACCCACACCTTATCACTACTTAAATCAATATACAGCACCTTACCAACCCAACCAAAGAGTGCCATTACTATGCATCATATCCCAGAATTTATTAAGAATTTATCTTACATATAATATTAATGCATTCATACCATAAACGCACAGCATTAACGTAACCTCACCTCTCATAGAAGGCGCTAATTAAATGGAGAGGATTAGCTGATTGGTCTATACCAATCAGGTTTTGCATGGGATGTTGCTCTTGGCGGCGCTGTAGTCTCTGCATTTATTCATGGCTTGGTCCAGAGAAAATGCTTGCCTATGGATGGAGGTACGTATTTTTGGCAGGACTTATACCTGCTTTGGTGGGCTTTATTATTAAGAATTACATTACCTAAGTCACCAATATTTGAGGATATCAAAGAGCAGGGAAAACTAGAAAGATACCATTCTTTTCTCTATTTATTGTTCCTGGTCTATGTTTAATTATTTCGTCGGCATTGTGGAAGGCGCTGGCTTATCTGGTGGTGAAGCTGTCTTTTATTACTCAGTAGCCGGTATTGTGGATGCGGTTAGTTTAATAATATGGGGGTTAGCGTCTGATTATATAGGTAGAAGACGAAGACTAGGTATTGTAATAGCTGATGTTGGCTCCGTCATTATGGCAGTACCATCATTCTATTTATTATATTTAGATGCATATACGAGAAATATATCGTTGCTTTAGATTGGTACCATACTCGTTGGATGGTTCACTAATTGGGTCTGGGGAATAGAACTTGCTGTTTAACCGAAAGATTTGCAACTGTTAGGAGAGGATCTGGCTAGGTTTTGGGTATAGTTCAAGCATCTTTTATAATCACCAATAATGCCCCTCCTCTTAATAATACTTTGTCCATTATTACATAGTATGTGGATTATAGTTGCAATAATGCTTATTATAGGTGGTACATTATCGGCAATAGGCGCCTACGTAGGTCCAGAAACAAAAGGTATTAGTTTAAGGATACGGTATTTAGCCTAGTATAATTTAATGTCCTTTACAGTATTCTCTTAAAATTTTCATTAGTGCTATTCCATCCTCATTCCCATAACCCTTACTACTTGCCATTACGTAAAACTGCACAGCAAGGCTAGTCATTGGCAATGGGCAATTAATGTTACGAGCTGACTCTAGGGTATACATTAAGTCCTTAATTATGTAATCTATTGGGAAGTATGTTGAGTAGTCCTCCTTAAGTATTTTTCACGTCTAGCATCAAACCAATAGTTGTAGGCGGCGGTATCACGGGCAGCCTTTAAGAAGTCCTCAATGTTCATACTAAACTTAGAAATAAATTGCAGACCCTCTATGAATACGAAGAGTTGCGCAAAGCCCATGGCATTAGTTATTAGTTTAAAGGCAACGGCAGTCTCGATCTTACCCACGTAGTAAATCCTACCTGACGAAAGATCCATGAATAATTTTGAACATTAGAATTCTCAAAGAGTTTCTTAGGACCACCGACAAAGAGAGACGTTCCCCTCTTTCGGCTTGAGGTACGGTCAAACCCAACATAGCTACTAAAAGACCAACACCTCTTTTGCTGCATTCTTCAGCAAGTTTAAGTTTGCTTGGTATATCAGTAGTGCTGGTCTCTACTGCGATCAATCCAGCCTTAGGATTTTTCAGAGTACCATTTTCGCCAAGGTATACGTCCGATATATCCTCAGACCTGGGCACATTGGTTAACACTATGTCTACCTTAGACGCCATATCAAGCAGGTGAAGACGTTCCTTTAGCTCCAAGCTTAACGAGGTCATCAACCTTAGACTTAACGATATCGTATACATATAAATCATACCCTCTCCTTAATAAGTTACGGGCAAAGGCACCACCCATCCTACCTAAACCGATGATACCTACTTTCATTAGTGAATAATGATAATTCATACTTAAATACACTAAGTATTACCTGTTAATATTAGTGCTAAATAATTATTCATTATTTAAGTATGAAGATATGATTTTCTTTAAGGCGTTTCTAAGATGTATATCCATGGTAGCCTTACTAATATTAAATTCCCTAGCAAGATCGTTGAGATTCACACCCTTTGGATAGCTAAAAAAGCCCCTATGATAAGCCACTTGTAAGATTCGTCTCTCAATATCGGTTAAGCCGTAAATGGGTGATGTGAAAATGGCGGTTCTCGGTATATTGGTGATGTTAAATGTTAGTACCTTACCGTAATTATTAAGTTCGTTGTGAAGTTTAGAAAGTGATGTCTCTAGTTCATTTATGTTCTTTGTGAAGAAAAATGCTGTAAAGTCCTTAATTCCATTACCAACGTAAGAGCTAACCACAATACCGCCATGTTCAAGAATTAAGTATTTGAGCATGCCCTTAATATCGCCCAGGAAAACAACTTCATATATACGATTATTAACCTTACTGATTGAAACGACATCTATAATATTTCCAAGATACTTAAACCTCCTAATGAAGGACTTAACAATATCGCTTTTAGTTCCAGTTACGGTAATTACTTCGAAACTAAAGCCCCTCTCCTTAAATGGGTAATAATACCTCATGGAAGTTCGTATACCATCAAAATCCCTAGTATAATAACTCCAATCATTATAATGCTCAACTTGGACGTAGAACTTAAATGCTTTTGTCATATTATTCATTTAATCCTCCTATTGTATTGCATTTATAAATGCATTCTTTGGAGCACATGAGAGAGGTACGGCTGCTGGTTGGGCTATTTCTTCGTAAAGCTGGCCGCTATGATTGGTGCATTCTGAGCACCAACATGATTTGCCTTGATTTGTGCGTCTGGAACGCCTTAGGTTAAAAGCTAGGGGTATAGGCATAAGTTAATTGAGATTTAACGCTATTTAGATCACGAAGCATTTGCCTCTTCCGTAAGCTCCGGCGGATGATACATACGTATGTGCATCATATCCAATTATTAAGCCAAGGATTGCTGTTACTATAGCGTATATTAATAAGGCAAATAAGCTTCTTGGGCTATTTCCTTCACAAGAATGAAAGTCGACAACCTAAAGGGATATTTAATCCCACTTAATTTTTACCTTTATTTCGCCCCGTTCCTTTTCACTAAGAGCTTTAATAACTTCCTTCTCATCATTTATAGAAATTACCCTCGTTATTAACCTTTTCGTTACACCAGGCCATATGGCCTTCCATTGTGCTAAATGTAAAAGGGCTAATTGAAAGTGAGGCTTCTGGCCATTAATAAGTCCAACTATAACATTGGCTTTATATATAAATCTTTGAAAAACATCATAGGGTATAACAGCCTCACCCTCAGATGGGAATCCAAATAAACCAAGAATGCCGTTAGGCTTTAGCATCTCTACTTCGTCTTTAATTAACGATGCCGACCCGCCTGTAGTATCTATTACTAGATCGAATCTCATTCTTTTAAGCTTATCGAGACCGTCCTTTGCGTAATTATAATAAATCAACCCAGCTTCCTCTGCTATCGCTGCTTCACTCTCGAGAGGATCCCTTCTATTAATCATGTAGACCTCAAAGCCATACGTTTTCAACAATAAGGCAAATAATGTGCCTGTAGCCCCCGTTCCAAATACCGCTGCCCTTCTACAGTTATAGGTGGCATCATCGCACGTCCAAATAGCTCTCTTTTGTATTGCCAGTATTTCTTCTACAGATTTTTCTAAATCAGATAAGGGTTGAGCAAGTATAGCTATATCCTTAATTTCTGCAGGGACCTTAACTAGATATTTAGGGTCATCATAATAGTACTCTATCATAAATCCATCCATACCCACCATACCAGCCTCTACGTATTCCTCTGCCTCACAAAAGTCAGGTCTACCTACGAGACAATTAAGGCACTTTCCTTCAAAGCTTCTTCTATTTATCGGCATTACTAAATCACCAGGTTTAAATCTGGGATCAACTGAATCTTCTACTGCCCCTAACGCTTCATGTCCAAGAACTAACCAATCTTTACCAGCGGGTGGTCGAGCTGTAGTTAATCTACCTTTAACGATCTCTCTATCCGAACCGCATATCCCGTTCTCAAGTATTTTTACCTTTACTGCACCATTGCCATGGCGAATAGGTTGTTTTAAATCTACGAACTCAATACCTGGTTTAGGGGGTTGTACGATTATTGCCTTCATATTAGACTGTGTTGCTAATAATCATTTTAAAGCTTTATCTTTATCTTTTTCGAGGATAAAATAATATTTATATATTTATATAATAGATGTTTATATAAATATCAGTATCCTATGTATGTTGCCTTTATTCTCGTGAAGAATTCTATGGCTTCCTCACCCATCTCTTTGTATATATCATTTCCTGAACCCTTAACACCACCGTATGGTACCCAAGGTTCTAGACCTATCGTTGGCTTATTCACCTTTACTACACCAACCTTTACATTTTCAGCGAATTTCGCGGCTTCACTTATATCCCTGGTTATTATACCTGCGATTAAGCCATACTCTGTGGAGTTAACTATGTCTATTGCCTCATCAAGTGTCCTATAAGTCATGACAGCCAATACCGGGCCGAATATCTCCTCCTTAGCTATCCTCATATCTGGAGTTACCTGGTCAAATATTGTTGGCATAACGAAATACCCATAATCAAACTCCTCACCACCCTTAATTGGCTGTCCACCATAAACAAGTTTAGCGCCCTCATTCTTGCCAATCTCTATGTAACCTAGAACCTTCTCATACTGCTCTCTACTTGCTAACGGACCCATATCGACACCCTGCCTAAGGCCATTACCAACAACAACCTTCTTCGTTCTCTCTATCAACTTACTTAACACCTCATCGTGCATGTCCTCAGGTACTAAGAACCTTGACGTGGCTGTGCAGGCTTGTCCAGTTAAGCCAAAGGCTGATCTAACGGTTAATTCAACAGCTAAGTTAGCATCGCCATTCTTAGAAAGAACCATGGCATTCTTACCACCCAACTCAAGCTGTATCCTAACAAATCTGTTTTGTCTACCAACCTTCTCATTAATTTCCCTCCCGGTTTGTAACGAGCCTGTGAATGTTATGGCGTCTACCTCTCTATTCGTTACCAATTCATCACCAACCTCACTGGCGGGACCAGTTACGAGATTTAAAACACCCTCTGGTAATCCGGCTTCGTAAAATGCCTTAACCAGTTCAAGAGCAATTGTTGGGGTTATACTGGCTGGCTTCCAAACCACAGTATTTCCGGTGGCTATAGCTGGTATTATCTTCCACGCAGGTAATGATAGTGGGAAGTTCCAGGGTGTAATTACGGCAATTACACCAAGAGGCTCTCTGGTGGTAAGTATTATCGTGTTCCTATCTTGAGACGGTATTACCTTACCCATGTCCTTGACTATCAGCCCAGCATAGAACCTAAGTAAGTTTACGGTCCTAATGACCTCAAACATGCTATCAGCGAGGGTCTTGCCCTCCTCCATTGTTAGTAATTTAGCCAAATCATTTGCCCTTGATTCGATTATTTCTGCGGCCTTATAGAGTATTTTAGCCCTTTCGACAGGTAAGGTCTTACTCCATTTCAAGAATGCATCCTTAGCTATGGCAATGGTGCCTCTCGTATCTTCTCTCGTAAGCTTCGGAAATTTAGCTACTAATTGCCTTGTATCAGCTGGATTTCGAATTTCATAATACTCTCTATCTTTAGGAACTACGTAACGTCCGATATAAACACCCCTTTCACTCATCGATTCTTTCTCGTTTTTATCTCAATTTTAAGTTTTACTATGGAAAAAATAAGTCAAACTATAGACTTAGCTTTATAACCGGTGTCCTCTGAGTACCAAGTTTTGTTATTGTTATCTCCACAATATCACCATGCTTTAACCCCTTATCTCTGCCAGGAACAACAGCAGTGCCTGTGGTTAATAATGTCCCATCAGGTACGTTATTATTCCTAATTAAATACTTTATCTGCTCTTCTATCCTTCTTCTCATCTTTGATGTATTAATACCACCTTCGTATATTACCTGGCCATTTCTAATTATTCTCATTGATATGTCAAGGTTGTATGGATTGCCAACCTCATCCGGAGTTACTAGGAATGGTCCTATGGCGCATGAGCCGTTATAGATCTTTGATTGTGGCAAATAAAGTGGATTCTGCGCTTCAAGGTCTCTTGCTGATACGTCATCAACAATGGTATAGGCTAATATCTTACCCGTGGAGTCTATGACAACGCCGAGCTCAGGTTCTGGTAATGTCCATTCTGAATCAGCTCTAATGGCTATAGGTTCGCCATGACCAACGCACCTGTTTGCAGTGCCCTTGAAGAAAATCTCTGGTCTCTCGGCATCATAAACGAGTTCATAGATCGTCTTACCCTTTATCGTAGCTACATCTTCCTCAGTATACCTAGCCCTAGCCACCTCATAAACAATACCGCTACCCCAGACCTCAAGCGGGTCATAAGGCTTAGTGAATCTAAGCCCTCTAAATGTGTAATCCCTATTAAGTATCTCATCAAGATTTAATTCGACCTTAGGCCCGATTGGTATTTCTTTACCCTCTGCATGCATTTTTAAAGCAGTTACCGGATCTGTCATTAATACATAGACATTGTTATTTATGGTAACGAAGTTGCTTGTCCAGCCATTATTTATTAGCCTAAATATCTTCATACAAGTCTGCTTGGGTCCTTTGCGTTTTTAAATTTTATCTTAAACATATTCATTACTACTTAGCTAATAAAATCCGAAAAGTATCTCATTGATCTTCCTCGACTACCTTTAAGCCCAGCAATGTTGCGATTTCCTTAAACTCCTCGGCATGATCTCCGTAAAACACGACTCTATGCCATCCAAGTCTCCATCTGAATTTTTCGGCTATTCTTTTAGCATTATTAACCGTAGCTATTAGCTTTGTTGCGCACGCATACGGTGATAGTTCAGTTCGCGATGCATAAGCACGATGTATAGTTAATACTCTCTCTTCCGGGTCAAAACCTACGACAGTTAATGTCTCATTTATAGGTAATTTAACGTGAATAGACGCATGTTTCGCGCCTAAATGAGCAGTTGTTATTATGTATGGTACTTCAGGTTTACTGCTACCGTGCGGATTAGTTGGTGCATAACAATGATAATAAATTATCTCATTCTTTATCTCATTAATACCTGGATCATTTAGGAAACCATGCAGGTTAAGCAAATATTTTCCTATTAATAAAACAATTGCAGAGTACGGATCACCCTCGCACACGGGAATAATATTGTTATACCAAAGCTGCATATAGGCTAAACATGGCCATGCATCTAAGTATCGGATCTTAGCGCGGCTTCCATAAAGCACTATGCAGTCTACCGCAACAGCAGTAGCATTTAAATCATGGGCCATATTTTTTAATGCTATATATAATTTTGCTGACTTAATAACTTCATCCTTAAGTGGCTCCTGCACGCTCTCAGCATTTTTAATCCACATATCAGCAATTTTTTCTGCGTCATTAACATCGACCTTATCGTAGTACTTCTCCCTAAATTCGAGCACATCCATGATAATTGGTTCCACGCCAGTTATTGAGATTATGGACCTAAATGTTGAAAATAGCTCAGCGCTCAGTGGATACTCACCTTCGATATATTGCTTAGAATCAGGACCTACTATAAAGACAACTCTTGAACCCCTTAACTTAGCTATTGTTTCAAGTAGTCTAACCTTACTCAGAACGTGATCGTTAGCAACATCGTCGGTCGAAATACCAATTATAGGAAATCCCTGCTCCTTAGCCCTTGAATATTCAAATAAATATTCGCCAGCACCTCCATAGGCCTCAGCTATAATTATAGCAGGTTTACCGCTATAAATAATAGGTCTCAAAAGTCCAGGTAATGACTGAAGGACAAAGATAAGGAAGCCAGGAGAACCATATTCCTTCGATAATAAAGCCTCCACATCACTTACCGAGGATACTTCATAGAAAGTAAAATCAATATTAGGATACATGCTCTTAAGCTTAAATTTAACATTGGATTCAATCTTATTAAACCACTCTAATGATTGCGGTGCCTCACCTATCGCCCCATACGGCGAGATTATAAATACGACAGGAATACGTATGTTCCCGCTCATTGAATAAATTATTATAAGTATCTATTTTTAAGTTTTACGCTGTCTCTTTAATATCGTGACATTATCTAATAATGATTTAATCTAATTTCACACTTTATAATATTAAGTATTTCATTTAATCTTCTTATTTTAAAATCTGGATTAATATTGGCATGGTTATCTACACTATGGGAAGTAATTCGTTCATCTTGCAGTAGTATGGTAATCATGCCTACCTTCTTTGCACCTAGGACGTCATAATAAATATCATCACCGATATAAATAGATTCATTGGCATTTAATTTAAGTCTCTTTAAAGCTAATATGAACGGTTCAACACTAGGCTTTAGACTTTTGGTATCTTCGCCCGCAATTATGATAACATTAAATAAATCTATGGGTAATGCGTTCTGAATTCTCTTAAGTTTTATATTTGGATTACCATCGGTATTAGATATTATACTAAGTATGTATCCACAATTTTTTAATTTATAAAGTATTTGTATGGTTTCTGGATCAACATAACTATACCTAATTATTATATTCCAATAGGTTTCCGTTAATTTATGGATCAAATCATCACTTAATTCAATGTTAAGGCAGGAAGCGAGTCTAAGCCACCACTTATTTCTATCTAGAACGCCGTCTTTAATCATAGTGTGCTGAATATTATATAAAGAGTTCATTATTTTTAAGATACTAATGCTAAACTTATTACTGAGAAGAATAGCTAATGCATAAATTGCAGTATTCATGGCATATTTCACATGTATTAATGTATCATCAAAATCAAAAAATATGGCTTTTATATTATCTAGATTACTATTCATCTGAAAAACAATAGCCATTTTTTATTTAAAGATATCGAGGGATAAAAGATAAAAAGAACATAGATAAGTAAATTTTTGATGGTTGGTGAGGAGTTGTTGAGGGTTGAGGATGTGTGGAAGTCGTATGGTCCGGTTGTCGCTCTTAGGGGCGTTAATATGGTTGTTAGGAGGGGTGAGGTTGTTGCCTTGCTTGGTGATAATGGTGCTGGTAAGTCGACGCTTATTAAGATAATATCGGGTTATTTGAAGCCCGATAGGGGTCAGTTGATCTTTGAGGGTAAGCCCGTTAGGTTTAATTCGCCGTTGGATGCAAAGAGGCTTGGTATTGAGGTTGTTCATCAGGATCTGGCTGTAATACTAGATCTCCCTGTCTATAGGAATATTTTCCTAACACATGAGATCACTAAACACGGGGTTCTTCAAGATAAAATAATGATGGAAGAATCCAAAAAAGCACTAAGTGTATTAAAGATACCTATGCCTGAAGTTACAGTCAAAGCTGAAGCACTTTCTGGTGGTCAGAGACAGGCTACAGCTGTGGCAAGAGCTACGTATTTTGTTAAAAAATTACTGCTTATGGACGAGCCCACAGCGGGTTTAGGCGTTGTTGAAAGTAAGAGGGTACTTGCTATTGCTAAGCAATATGCGAAGGAACATAATGTTGGTGTTATTTTTGTTACTCCAAATATATTCCAGGCATATGATGTAGCCGATAGGATATACTATATGGAACAAGGTAAAATAATCTTTGAGAAACGTAAAGAGGAGACAACTGTTGAGGAGCTAACTGATACAATAACTAAAAGAATACTAAGCTTGAGAAGAAGAGATAAGCTATGAAGTTAATAATTTATATATCATTGTCATCTATATTACTTTCTGTTCTATATTGATCTGTTCCAATCTAAATAAAATGTATTACTGTAGGGGGACTATCAACGATAATTTAACTTGATTTATCCCACAACTTTACCTTCTCTTCTTTCTCTTTCCTCGACTATTCTTTCAATAGTCATTGCCAACTCGTCCGGAGAGGATAGTTCTTTTTTCTGTTTCTCAAAAAGTATTTGTCCTCTATCTATAAAGTAAATTCTATCAGCAGCCGCAAAAGCATGAATCATATTATGAGTAACGAATATGGCACCTGCATTGTGCTTAGTAACGAAGCTTCTAATTATATCAATCACCTCAAGAGCTTCAACAAGATTTAGGTTTGCCGTGGGTTCATCTAAAAGTAATAATTTCTTAGCAAAATAAAGAGCTCTGGCGACAGCAACAGCCTGCCTTTGACCTCCGGAGAGAGACTCGACCTTAATTTCCAGTGGTATATCAACTCCTAACATATTTAGTACTTTTTTGGATTCTTCCATCATTATTTTATCTTGAAGAAC
>JAGDXB010000083.1 GCA_023256215.1 Vulcanisaeta sp.
ATGCCGCAGCAATTGAAACAAGGGCTGAGAGGAAAGGTGGTGAATGGGTAATAAATGGTAGGAAGATATGGATCACGCAGGGAGCCTATGCAGATATTTACCTACTCTTTGCTAGGACGGGTCCTAAGGAGGCTAGGCACAAGGCGATAACGGCGTTCCTCGTTAGGAGGAGCAACTGTATTGAGGTTAGTAAGTTGGAGATGATGGGTATGAGGGGTGCTGGTGAGGCTGAGGTTAAGTTCAATGATTGTGTTGTTAGTGATGATGATGTGCTAGGTAGGGTTAATGAGGGGTTTAAAATAGCAATGATAACATTGGATCTTGCCAGAATCGGTATTTCCGGTGTTGCTGTTGGACTATCACAGGGAGTTCTAGATGAGGCGTTGAATTGGTCGAAAACGAGGTACGCATTCGACAAATTATTAATTGATTGGGAATGGATTCAATTTAAATTGGCAGAGATGGTTTCTGAGCTTGAGATTGGGAGGACGATCACGTATAAGGCAGCATGGTTATTTGACAATAAAGACCCATTATTCATTCAGTATTCCGCTATTGCAAAGCTATATACCGCACAGATGGCCGTTGATATAGCAAGAAACGGTGTACAAATACTCGGCGGCTTTGGATACTCGAAGGAAAGCTTCTCAGAAAGAGCGTATAGGGATGCCAAAGTTCTTGAAATTGCAGAAGGCACAAACGAAGTGCAAAAAATAGTACTCTTTAAGATACTAACAAGAGGCCTTCCAGAGGCGGAATTATGATTAGGATCAAGAATTCGTTATTAACGAGCCGGCATGAGGAATTCATAAATCTTGTGGATTCCATAAGTAGGCAGTATATTGACCCAATAGCCGATAAGATAGACAGGGAAAATTATTATCCTAGGGAAGTCATGAGGGTACTTGGTAAGAATGGAATTCTTGATCCAAAATTACCCATTGATTATGGCGGACTTTCTTTCGATAATTTGAGCGTTGCCCTGTCGGTGGAGATAATATCTCGTTATAGCGGATCGCTGGGAATACTCACCGAGGTTCAGGGATCATTAGTTGCACACTCAATTTATAAGTACGGTACTAAATATATGGTGGAGGAAATAGTACCAAAATTAGCTACAGGTGAATTAATAGGTTCATTTGCCCTTACTGAGCCTTGTTGTGGTAGTGATGCCGCAGCAATTGAAACAAGGGCTGAGAGGAAAGGTGGTGAATGGGTAATAAACGGAAGAAAAATCTGGATAACACAGGGTATTTACGCAGATATATATGTAGTATTCACGAGAACGGGACCTAAAGAGGCAAAGCACAAAACCATAACGGCATTTCTATTGAGAAGAAATAATTGTATTGAGGCAACACCATTAGAAGTAATGGGTATTAGGGGTACAGGCACTTCTGAGCTTAGATTCAACGACTGTGTTGTCGGTGATGATGACATTGTCGGAAAAGTTAACGAAGGATTCAAAATAGCAATGGATGCATTAAACATAGGACGACTGGCCGTTGCATCGGTTGCCCTGGGCCTTGCTGAAGCTGCGTATGATGAGGCGCTTCGATGGGTTAGAGAAAGGACAGCCTTCGGAAACCCACTTATTGAGTTTGAGTGGGTTCAGTATGAACTAGCACATATGAGGGCGTTAATAGAGACTATGAGGGCTATTACTTATGAAACAGCGATGCACTTTGATAAATCATATGATGATTACTATGCCTTTGCATCTATTGCCAAGTTAATAGTTGCATCAAATAGTGTTGATATAGCCAGAAGGGCATTACAATTATTGGGTGCGTATGGATTATCCGTTAACAATAAGTTAAATAGAATTTACAGGGATGCGAAGCTTATGGAAATCGGCGAAGGCACAAATGAAGTACAAATGAGAGTTTTGTCTAAGTGGCTCGTTAAGCATGACTAAGTACAACCAGCGTAATCCTTTGCCAGCAACAATATACTAACTAGGTCATTGATTTTCAATCTACCTGTATTCGTGTTTCTAGGGCTTGGATGATAACTCATAAATATTCTAACACCATTAACATCAACATAGCTACCATGCTTAAACTCGGCTTTAAAGCCTAATGCCTGTTCGATGCCAAGGAGGGCTATGCGACCAAGGGCAACTATTGACCTTGGGTTAACATATTTAATCTCGCGACTAAGCCAATGACTGACACATGTACTTAACTCATCACTACTGGGCTTGTTATTTGGCGGCACACACTTAACGGCAGAGGTTATATACACACATCTTAGGCTTACTCCATCATTTCGTGAAATACTGTATGGCTTACTCGATAGACCGGCCATATACAAGGCCTTAAACAGGAATTGGGCTGAAGAATCTCCTGTGAACATCCTACCTGTCCTATTTCCCCCATGCGCAGCCGGTGCTAAGCCGACGATCATTATCTTAGCATTGTTGATATCGCCCCATGGAGGTACCGGCTTTCTCCAGTAATGCTCCTTGCTAAACTTTGGCAATGGTTTAACCTCCTCCCTATACTTTACTAAACGTGGGCATAACCTGCATTTAATTAATTCATCTATGAACCCTTCATACCAACTCATGACTTGTTTATATTGCGTACTTAAAGTCTCGCCTTTAAAGTCTTGCCCTTCAGGGCGGGGGAGGTCAGAGGAGTGGTAGGCTCTACGCAATACTCACCGTCGATGATTATGAGTATCCAAAATGCCGAGGACCGGTAAGGTTGTTGGGCTTGATTTTGGTGTTGATAGGCTTGTTACGGCTAGTGATGGCTGGCTCATTCCCAACCCAGGGCCATTGGAGTATATCCAGGGGCGAGGTGGTACAATGTGGCAGGAAGCCCCACCCTAAAGGACAGGGCAGCTCGCATGATTGTTAAGGTTTAATAAGGATTGATGAATTGACAGTCTAGATGGATCAATTAACGAAAGACATCGTTAGGGGCCTACTATCGTACATCTACGGCAAAGAGACCTTGGAGAAATTAGGTGAAGAGCTGAGGATAGACGTGGGTAAAACCGGTGGGTTAAGGAGGATATATATGGATGGTAAATTAATATTCGTTATTAGAGCCAGTGATGGCCGTGCATTACCAACGCTGGATGGTGCATCATTAATAAATAAGGTGGTTATTGTGCGTAAGGATGCAGTACCTTTCATAAAACAGGGTAAGAGTGTTATGGCTAAGTTCGTAGTTGATATTAGGAATGCCGTACCTGGCGATGAGGTGGCCGTGTATTCTGAGGATGGTGAATTACTCGGTGTTGGCAGATTAATGCTTTCGAAGGAGGAGGCCATGAGTGTTGGTAGGGGTGTTGCCGTCAAGATTCGGCACCACACAAAGCAATAACCAATAATGCTTATAATTGCTCAGTAATACTGCGTATCTGGTGATTACTATCTGGCGAATGAGTTTACAGTAACGCCCTGGGAGGTTAAGGGTAAGGTGGATTATCTAAGGCTTGCCCGTGAATTCGGCGTTCAGTTAATAACTGACGAAAATCTGAAAGTACTTCAGGAACTGGCTGGTGATATACATTACTTAATACGTAGAGGCTTTTTCTACGCACATAGGGACTTCCAGGTAATCCTAGATAGACAGAAAAATGGCTTGAGGTGGGCCTTATATAATGGTAGAGGGCCGAGCGCTGACCTACACATAGGTCATCTAGTTCCATGGATGCTCAGTAAGTGGTTTGTTGATAAGTTCAATGTGGATTACTTTTTTGAGTTGACGGATGACGAGAAGTTCCTGGTTAAGGAGGGATATACACTGGAGCAAACGAATAAGTACGCATACGAGAATGCCCTCGACTTAATAGCCCTTGGATTTACACCAGACAAGCTTCACATAATTATCGATACCGAGGATATAAAGTACCTATATAAAATCGCAGTAAAGGTCGGCAAGAAATTAACGCTATCAACCGTGAAACACACCTTCGGTTTTACAGACTCAACAAACGTTGGCGCGGCTTTCTTCCCAACCCTAGAGATATCTGTAGCGTTCTTACCCAGTGAGCTATATGGTGAACAAATACCGGTGTTGATACCAACGGCCATAGATCAAGACCCATACTTCAGATTGGCTAGGGATATAGCGGAGGATCTCGGCTATCCCAAGCCCTCGACAATATATGGAAAATTCATACCTGGACTTACGGGTGAGGATAAGATGAGCGCATCAAATCCTGACTCTGCAATATACGTAACTGATGAGGAGAAGGATGTTAGGCGTAAGATAATGAATGCATTAACCGGCGGCCAACCCACAGCGGAGCTCCAGCGTAAGTACGGTGGTGATCCGGACAACTGTGTCGTATATAAGTACCACCTCCTGTTCCAGGATAGTGATGAGAAGGTTAAGAAAATCTATGAGGATTGTAAGGCTGGAAAACTACTCTGCGGTGAGTGTAAGGCAATGCTCTTTGATAGGATTAGGGTATTCATGAAGGAGCATAGGGAGAGAAGGGAGAGGGCTAAGGACGTTATTGAACAGTACAGAATATCAATTAAGTTTAAGTAGTTTCATATTAGCGCATAACAATGAGTAATTACCCAGTTATAGACCTACATGAGGACATAGCCTACTATCTAATGAACGCTGGCAGACTTGAGGAGAGTAATGTGGATTTTGATGTTGATACGCCTAATAGGCAATCAGACATACCCAAACTCGCCAGAGGTAATGTCAGGATAGTGTTTAGTGCGGTATTTCCAATACACGACACGTATAATCCAGCAATTAGCGAGAGATTAGCTTCAGGTTATGGATCACAATCATTTAAGGCATACACACCAGCCGCATCAAAACTCATGGCTCTTGAAATGATTAAGGTATATATAACATTAATTAGGAGGTATCTAAACCAATTATTATTAATTGAGAAGTACTCAGACGCCGAATACGCAATCAATAGTAATAAGATTGGATTATTAATCTCGATGGAAGGTGCTGATGCATTAGATGATCCCTACGACCTACTACTCTTTCATAGGCTTGGTGTTCGTTCGCTTGGAATTACCTGGAATTTTGATAATAGGTATGGTGCATCGTGCTTCACGAGGAGGGATTACGGACTTACCGCTAATGGTGAGGAACTCATCCAATTAGCCAACGAACTTGGAATAATCATTGACCTGGCACACGCAAGTAAGAACACTATGGTAGATGCACTTAAGGTATCAAAGAAGCCAGTAATTATAAGTCATGCAAATGTACAGGGAGTACATAGACATATTAGGAATGTGGATGACGAAGTACTGGAGCTACTTCATAAGAATCAGGGTGTTATCGGCATTACAATGATACCATCAACCATAGGTCCAAGACCCAACATTGATTCACTAATTAGGCATGTGCTGTACGTGTATGAGAGGTTTGGTCCGAACATGCTGGCAATAGGGACGGATTTCCTGGGTATTGAAAGGACGCCCGAGGACCTAACAAACATTGGAGAGGTAAGTAAATTATTAACAAAGCTTGCTGAGGCTGGTATGAGCGATAATGACATTAGAAAGATAGCGTATGAAAATGCCCTTAGGGTTCTCAGGAGTAATATTCAATAATATGATATCGAAGAATTTTAATTGAAATAATTTCATGTTTAAACTTAATCGTGACTAGGTCCAGCAGGTTGTGCGGTTTGTTGAGTCTCACCTGAATGCACGAATTGTATATACTGAAGCCTATTCTTCTCGTATTCGTCGACAGGTATTGGCTTTAACTTAGAAAGTATTTGCGGTAATGTTGTATACTCCATCTCCTCGGGCGGTAATCTATGAGGCATCATGGGACCCATCCTCCTAATATAGTCAGTTATCTGCGCAGCCAATTGCCTACTGTAATCAAATGCTGGGTCGTCAAACAGATCCACAGGACCCTCTAAGTAACCGTCATGTAGCTGGAAACCTATGGCTATTACCTTTGGAGGACCATCAAACCTCGTCATTTTAGGTCCAAAGGCAATCTTCTTCTCCAAATCTATACTCACCATTTTAGAAGGCATTAGTGGACCAACGTGGCTACCCCTCATCCAACCCTCCACGAGATGCGGATATGCAAATGCCTCAAGTATCTCACCAACCGCAGGTAAGCCGTGCTGTGCCCTAACCATGGCCACAGGGTCGTCCTTACCAACATAACGACCAGCGATTAGGTTTAATCTTTCAACACTCGTGACGGAAGCCTGTATTAGGTCTGCCTTCCTGTATATCCTCCTAATTATGTACCTACCAGGCGTACCTATTAAGCCGAGTATGTCATAACTATTTTCCGGAGCATCAAGTAGGTAGACCTTACCCTCATAAACGTCAAGTATTTCAAACCTAAATCCCTGATGCATCGCAGGATCTATAACAAGGCCAGCGGTATTGAATGGATCAGCAAATATTCTATAGAATGGCAAGTTAAATGCGCCAGGCTCAGTCTTATCGGCTGCAAATACGACCAACGGTTCACTTGGCCTCTCCTCAAACTCCATCTCAGCAACCTGGGGACCCAAACCCCTAATATTACCGCTGAAGGTGTCTTTAAGCAGGTCCTGCCCTGCACCATAAAGCTTCACCCTCTTTGCAATATTTTCGGTAGCCTCCTTGAATATTGACCATGCAAGACCATGAATATCAGGGTTATTCTCACCCTTCGTGTGCGTCATAAGTAGTGACATATCATCTCCAACGTTGTATACGAAATAATCAATTATCAAACCCCTTTTCTGCTCCTCCTTAAGTCTATCTGCCGCAAACTCCAGTATTTTCGGATGCACCCACGCATGTCCAGGTAGGCCACCTATGTCAGCTTTTATTATGGAAACTGTGACCTTCATTAATAGGTATTATTAAACCGATATATTAATACTTTATCCTTATAACACTTAAAATTTCAATAATCATTTAACAAGGTAAACCCGAATATAAAGTCTATTAATCTGTTGACAAAAATAAACAAACACCATAATCACCTCATCCCAAGTACTTAAGTACAACCTTAGCAATCGCACGTGCTAAGGGTGGTGGCACAGCCTCACCTATTTGATTAAATTGAGAGTCCTTTGGACCGAAAAATACATGATCATCTGGAAAGCCCATAAGTCTCGCCTGCTCCCTAACAGTCAATATTCTATCTTCAAAGGGATGCACAAAACGCACACTACCCATAACCGTTGGAGCTGGCTTCCATGGGTCAAGCCTAACAAAATTCCTGAACGATCCAGTGGCACCTCTAAATCGATATAACGCCTCATCCCAACCAAGCCTGGCGATACCCCTAATTTTCCTATCACTAATCGTCACATACTCATGATTTGGCACTGATGGGTCGCCAGGGCTTGGTAAGTCACCTATTGCATCCCATACAGTAAGTAAAGCACTCTTTTTCTCAGGTTGTATTGGAATATTACTTATGAAGACCCTACGCCTAATACTTGGTGTTCCGTAATCCTCGGCATGAAGAACATTGAAATAAATCCTCTCATAACCAACCCTAGAAAATTCCTTGATCAATGCCTCCTTCAGTGGGCCATCCATTATATGAACCACATTCTCAAGAACAAAAACACGGGGCCTTAGCTCTCCAACCAATCTAATGAACTCCAGTGTCAACTTACCAAGTTCATCTACATAAAGCCTATCAAGAGGGTCCTTAGCCCTCTTCGGGTTGGTCTCAGTAAAGGCTTCACAGGGACTCCCACCAATGACAACATCCGGTGCATTACCGATGTACTTAATAATGTCTGCACCGCTGATGTTTCTAACGTCCTCAAGAAGCATTATGGCATTTGGAAAATTATAACTATACGTGCGCGCAGCATTAATATCAAGCTCAACGCCAAGTGCGACGTCGAAACCCACGTCTAAAAAGCCCCTACTGAAACCGCCGGCTCCTGCGAACAAATCAACTACTGTATACCGCGTCATTACCCAGTTAGATTAATGCCTTCCTTTTAATCCTCTTCCTGCTCACTCTCTGTTTCGTATAAGTTATCAAGAAGCTGCTTTACGTAATCCTCCTTGAGCTCCTTCTCCTCCTCGCTTGGACCCTTCTCCTCATAACTCTCAACAATCACAGCACCCTTCTTCTCAACACTCTTCTTATCAACATAGGCCTTGGCATCACTACTTTTCAACTCCTCCTCATAACCACACCTCTGGCACCTAAGGTAGACCTTTCCCTCCCTCTTCACGGGTACCATTAAACCTCCACATCGAGGACAAAACTTCATGCGGATTAACGCATACAAGAAACTTACTTAAAAACCCTCCGGTTATTTCAATTAAGGATACCCAATACGAAACAAACAAAATTAAAATAAATTAAACTAAGAGACTTACGTGAAAATAATATGAGCGAGAATTGGATAAAGGTAAATAATAAATCCGTCAGATACATTATAAAGGGCGATGGAAAACCCATGGTTATGGTTCACGGCTTAAACTTCAGCGCTGATGATTGGTTACTATGCTGTGGCGATGGTTTCCCAGGAATGAGGATATACGCTATAGACATGCCATATGGACCAAAATCAAAGAGCGAGCACTTCATGCCTGCGAATCCGAATGACTATGCCGACCACCTATATAACGTGATCAAGGCACTCAATATCCAAAACCCAATACTTGTTGGGGCAAGCCTTGGTGGTGAGACAGTACTTAGGTACTTAGCGCTCAATTATCCGGCCATAGCAGGCATAGTTATAGGACCCGTTAGGGTGCCTAGTATTGATTTATCAAGAATCAAAGTCCCGGTGTTAGGCATATGGGGTTCTCATGATAGGGTCTCTGGTAGGGAGAATATTGATGCCATTAGGAGGGCTGGCTTTAGGGTCGAGATAATCGACGGCGCCGGTCACCCGGCATATCTAGATAAGCCCGACGTCTTTGTTAGAATTGTGAACGACTTTCTAAGGAGTATTAATGTTATCTAGTATATTATTTGCGTAGTGTTTACTTATTATAAGGACAGTTCTAATTAAATTAAGGTATGCATCTTATTCCGTGGATAGGGTAGACGTCGCTTATATCATAGGTGTTGTTCTCGGAAAGGAGGATACTGACGGTATTAGGATTGCCTATAGCACGTACACAACAACACTAGGTAAGTGGGTTAGAGATCCAGACGGTGTTGTTCAGTACCTAATCAATATTAACAAAGCTAAGATAGTAAAAAGCGGCTCTGGCCGCAGTGTAATATTAACTGATAAGGAAATGATGAACAGAATAAACAACCTATTAACACCTAAGGAGGATACGGACCCGCTCACGGTTGTCGTAGAGGGCATCCAAAAGCTCGCTAATCCTCTCTCCGGCTATGCGGATATTGGCGACGTCATTAAGTACATAGAGAGCAGGCTAGAGATACCGACAAAGGAGGCCGAGGACTTCCTAATAAAGGTGATAAAGTTCCATAGGGGCAGATTCGTGTTTGCCCATGGTGGCTCACGTAGGTTGAAAATCGGTTCTTCATACTATGGATTGATAAAGGTGGTGGGCTGATGCAGAGGATACTTGTACCCAATAGGGGCTCGAGGATAAAGCTCCTTGGGCCATCATGGAGGGCCGCCAGGGATAAGCTACTTACTATGATTGATGAGGATTACCAACTAATAACAATCATTGGTAGGGCGGGCGCTGGAAAAACCACGTTATTACTGAGTCTCGAAGGCATGGAGCACGGGATCTATATGTATGCGGATATGACCGAGGTTAAGGAGAGGGATCTATCTGCGATAGTATCTACGGTATTTGCAGATAATATATATGAGGTTAGGAATGTGCAGGAGAAACTGAGGAAAATGAATATCAAGGGAATACTCAAGGCATTCGCCAAAGCAAGCCCAGATGAGGTCGTTGAGAGCGCAAGGTTAAAGCCCATGGAAACCCTAAAGCTGCTTAACGATGCTGTAGAAATCCTAGACATGAAACCGCTCGTCATTGGTGTCGATGAGGGATTACTAAGTCAGGATGACCCAAGGGCTGTGGACTTCATAAACGCACTTCACGCATTTAGAAACAACATGCAGGCACTGGGCTCTACTAAATTGATAATCACGTTACTACCAGACGTAGTAAACCTAATATCCAAAATAGACACACCGCTATTCGACATACTAAGGCTGGGGGCCATAACGCTACCAGACTACGTGGCACAGGAAGACCTCAAGGAGGTAGCGCAGGAATACGGGCTCGGACCGACCGAAATAAGCAAAATAGAATCACTAGGACCACTAACCATGAGACAACTCATATGCCTAATGAACACGAAGATAGATGTAATAAAGTGCGGCGTAGACACAGCAGGCGAAATATCAATAGAGTGATAGTAGTCCTATTAAAAATACCACAAAACACAAGAAAAATACGATCGTTGGAGCCCCGGCCGGGATTCGAACCCGGGACCTCCCGCTTACAAGGCTTGCACGGGGCCTTCGCCCCAGGGCGCTCC
>JAGDXB010000113.1 GCA_023256215.1 Vulcanisaeta sp.
TAACCCTCTTCGGGTAACCCTTAATCTCAAGCCTAATCTTATTATCATTACCCCTAGGCCTACGCCAGTGCTCGCCATGGGCAACCCTCAGGAATCTCCACTCATCCATCCTCATCCACCTAGGCTCTCTCCTCTCCATTAGAATCCTAATCCTCAATAAACGCCTCAACTTACCACTAAGTGAGACCCTAGGTCTAGGAAGCTTAACCTCGACAGGCTTAGCCTCAGCCGGCTTAGCGACAGCCTCCTGGCCCTGCTGAGTCACTACCTGCCTCTCAGCGCCCTTCTCCTCAGTGGCTTGCTGGGTCTGCTGAACACCCTGCTCAGTAGCCTGCTCCTTCTGCTTACTCTCCTCCGTGGACATCGCAGAACCACCCAATTAATGCCTTTTTAAATTTACCAGCTCTCAATAAACGTAGGCTATCAACACGCCACCAACATTTAACTGCCTAGCCTCTAAATGCGATATTATGCCCTTCGACGTGCTTAGTATCAAAATACCAACATTCCTAGCGGGTAAGTACTTCTCCTCCCACTTCATAAGCTCAGAAACCTTAACACTATGCCTAGGCTTTATGGCCCCAACATCGTTTATTTTACCGAGAAGCTGAACCTTAAACTTACCACCCCTACCATCCTCAATAAACTCAATCTCGCCTACATAGCCATACCTCTGCATAACCCTAAGAACATTACCCACAAGCTTAGAAGAAGGCCAAATAACCACCTCCCTATGGCCCCTAACCTCCGCATTCTTAATCATCGTCAACGCGTTGGAAAGAACATCAAGTAAGACCATCAACCCAACGACAAAGCAATAAAATAAAAACTTTACTACAGACAATAACAATGAACTGATGAGCGGGAGTAAGGCTGAGAAGTGATGACGTGGTCCTTCACTGATATGTAATAATGATATAACATGAACATTGTATTCACCATAATATAAAGTATGGCAATTAAACATTTCATATCATAAAGATTGTATTTTTAACATAGGATTTAAAAGTAAGGAATATCGTATTTCGTGATAAGGCATGACAGATATTTTTATGAGAGACGTCAATGGTGTTAGGGTTAAGCTGTTCTATCTTGAGGCTGCCTCTATCATGGGTGTCGATACTATCAATCTTGAAGCTTGTGGTGGTTCTCTGTGTGGTGTTGCGGTCGTTAGGGATTTTGGCGAACCCTGGCTTTACTTCGATGTCATTGGTGAGGGCACACTAAAGGTTGGCGATCTGCAATTCGCTGTTTTTAGCTATGGCGGTGAGGGTGAGAGCAGGTGGGTTAAGGTATCTCCTGGCAAGCTCTCTCTTTCCTTGACTCTATCTCCCGTTAGGATGTTCGGTGAACGTAGGGTTAGTTTTAATGGCGCTTACATCGTCTATAGGGAACCAACACTATTCAACTTTGTCCTTAGAGCTAAGCTGCTCCTCGACGTGGCTGAGGCATCCGATGAACTTAGGCATGATTATCTGGAGATCCTCAATAGGGCTCTTGATGTTGTACCATTGAGCTCAATAGCTAATTGGCAGTTAGAATTTGCCATTAAGGCCCATGTGGTTGATCCTCCTGGCTTTGTTAGGGCGATCTTCGATTATTATGATGCTAAGGAATTGACGCATATGGAGCCACCTAATTTTGATGAGTTACGTAGGAGTGCTCAGGAGGGACTTAAGGTACTTGAAGATGGAATTAGGGAGTTGAGGATTAGGAGGGGCCATAGGGGTATTGTTTATGTTGCTGGTCATGCCCATATTGATCTTGGTTGGTTGTGGAGTAGGGACGTGACTAAGGAGAAGGTTAAGAGGACCATAATAAACGTACTATCTCTGCTTCAGTCATACCCAGAATTGATATTCCTAGTATCTAATATGGCATACCTTAAATGGCTGAAGGACGAGGGTGGGGAATTATGGGGTAGGGTTAAGGATGCGGTCAAGGCCGGTAAGGTGATCCCTGTTGGTGGTATGTGGGTTGAGAGTGATGTTAATTTGCCTGGTGGTGAGTCTTTGGTTAGGCAACTCCTGTACGGGCAGAGGTTCTTACTTAGGGAGTTTGGTTCGATAACCGAGGTTGGTTGGCTGCCGGACACCTTCGGATTCCCAGCATCACTACCACAAATACTAAGGAAGGCGGGCATTAAGGTGTTCTTTGAGCATAAGATGTATTGGAACACCGTGAACAAGTTCCCATACTCAGTATTCCTATGGGAGGGGATTGATGGTTCCGTAATACCGACGGTTAACTACGCAACGTACGGTGCCGACCTAACGCCTAGACAAATAACCAGGGCTTGGGCTGACCACACAAGTCCCGAACTTCCCGCCTTCTTGCCCTTCGGTAAAGGAGATGGTGGCGGAGGCCCCACGTGGTTAATGCTCGAGAGGTATAGGGCTTATAACGATTTACCTGGCTTACCGAGATTAATAATGAGTGACTTAAGGGACTTCGTGAACACTTTATCTAATGATAATTCATTACCGAGGTGGAGAGGCGAGTTGTACCTAGAAATACATAGGGGTGTCTATACAAATGGTATTAGATTGAAGCAGTTGGTTAGGAGACTTGAGACCAGGTTAAGGGAGTTAGAGATGTGGAGTGTTATCGCCAATGTTCGTAAGAGCTATGAGGAGCTTTGGTACCCACTACTTGAGGCTGAGTATCACGATCCAATGGGCGCAACATCAACTAAGGCTGTCTATGAGGAAGTCATTAATGAGCTCGAGGATGATCTTAAGAGGGTTGAGAGTGAGTTAATTAATACGCTTAGGAATATTCTAGGCTCCGGTACATACATATCTGTGGTTAATTCCTTGCCTTGGTCACGTAGGGAGTTGGTAATAATTAAGGAACCGCTTAAGGGATTACCTATGCAGAGGGTTGATGATGGTTATTTAGTGCTTGTTGAGGTTCCTGCCCTTGGCTTTAAATCCTTCGAGCCCGGTGACGGTATTTCCTCGGGTGATGTGCACGCTGGTGATAATTACATAGAGAATTCGATAATTAAGGTAGTCTTTGACGGCTCGCTTAAGGTCTTTGATAAGGAGGGCAATAGGTGGGCTGTGGTAGATGGCTACTTAATGGCTTGTGAGGACATGCCGAGTCGTTGGGATGGTTGGGACATAGATGCCTATTACAGGAGGGTTTGCTGGAGGCTGGAGCCTGGTGATGTTAGGGTTGTTGAGAATGGGCCTTTGAGGGGCTGTATTGAGGTTCATTATCGATTTAGGAGGTCTAGTGTTAAGCAGAGGATCTGTGTGACGGCCTTTAATAGGCGTGTTGATGTTTATAATGATGTTGATTGGAGGGAAAGACTTACGTTGCTCAAGGCGGTGCATAAACTAGGTATTTTTGGGCATAATGCCTCCTTCGAAATACCGTATGGAGTTATTGACAGACCAACTAGGCCTAGTAATTCATGGGAGGTGGCAAAATTCGAGGTTCCCGCTCTTCGTTGGGTAGATGTTTGGGATCCTGATTACGGGATTGCCATCATTAATGATGGTAGGCAGGGATACTCCGTTGAGGAGAATGTGCTATCAATAACACTGCTTAGATCGCCAATATACCCAAATCCATTCCTTGATTACGGGCATAGCAATTTCGTATATGCAATATACCCACACATGGGTGATTGGAGGGTAGCCCAAGTGCCTAGGAGGGCTTATGAGTTTAACCAACCGTTAATTACGATTTACGGGACAGAGAATAAGGAGGCGTCCTACGTTGAGATAGGTAATCCTGCCATAATGCTTGAGGTGCTCAAGTGGGGTGAGGACTCAGGTATTGTGATGAGGCTTTATGAGACTTACGGTATGAATGCATGTACTGATGTGAAGGGCTTCCTAGGCGATAAGGCTGTTGAGGTTGATTTGCTCGAGCTTAATAAGTACGGTGATGTAAATACTAGTAAGGTCTGCCTTAAGCCATACGAAATAAAGACGTTGTTGTTCAGTAAATCACGATGATGGGCTTATGAAAAGTATTGTGTCCCCCCTTATAATCATTAATGCATTCTTTACACCACCCTTCGGATTTATCTCCTCTGTGTTTGTTAGGAGTAGGTTTAGGTGCTGATCATAACCTACAAGGACCCCCCTTATTTCTGCGCCATTCCTTAGCTTCACGAGTATTACCTTGTTCAAGTTCTTCTGCAATTCTTCATTCACAATCTCCATGCAGCGAGGCATTGGGTTAACCCCTGAAACCTCATTTTTAAAGGTTAATCTTCATGACATGGTACAACAAGTTAAAACTTATTAAGCAACACCTTCCTTGGTCCTCTGAAGATTATGGTTAAGGGTACGCCGAGCTTCGGCAAAATGAATAAAGGTTGGACACACATTAGATGCCCAAGGTGTGGAAGGCATGCATACAACCCAGTCAAAGGCTACTGCGCAGCTTGTGGTTGGGGCCGGTCAAAGAGGATTAGGCGTTATTCATGGCAAAACAAGAAGGTTAATAAGGTAAGGATTCGTTAATCACCCTCATCCTCCCTCGCAGACCTCCTAAACTGCTCAAGGTAATCTTTAGGCGGCGGCTCCTTAGCATAAAGATCCCTACGCATAGCCTCTAGCAACTCATCATTGCGCCCAAGCAATCCTGCGTATGTCATTATTGAAACGCCATGCTTAGACGCTTCATTAAATAATTCCTTAAGCATAATCCTCCAATTTAGCTCCCTCAACGTATGATGCGCGATGATCAACCTATTAAGGAAGCCAGCCCTAACAAGATTTATGAGGTTGCTCAGAGCGTTATTGAAATATTCCTCATTAAATCCTCTCCCCGATAAATAAAGCGGTGGTCCACCAACAATGAGCGTCTGCGGTCTCATCCTATACACGTAATTAACAGCCACCTGTGTAACAGGGCCTTCGACATCAGGCATGAACGTTACCCTTTCATCACCATCCTCTATAGTCACTGCGATTACCCTACCTGTTTTTGAGCCCTCCTCACCATGTGGCAACGATTGCGATACCACTAATCTTGTTGAACCAATAGTTAGTTCCTTGCCATCTGCAAAGATGACCTCCTTAGCCACATTATCAAGTGCTTTCCTAAGTCCGTAATAACGCCTCCTCTGGCTCCAGTTTAGGTCGTCAGGGGATTTCAATAGCACGACCTTATTAGTGTATATCCTCCTGTAACTCTCGTTATCAGTACCCATGTAAATGCTTGCATATGGCACCGTAAAGTGGTCCCTATGATAATGACTTACGAATACGTAACTGGCATCCGTAGCGTAACTCTCAAGGACCCTCCTAAGAGCTCTGACCCTATCTAATTCCCTTGGGTGTGGCGGTAAGCCAAAACGGTTTGGCGAAAGACTTAACCCTGGGTCTAATAATATGGATGTGTCCCTCGTCTTTATAAACATGGCCATTGACCTAACGCCAATACTTTCCTCAGCTATTGCGACTATCTCCATTGCTTGTTTTTATGTATGAAAGATTTATAATATCTTTAGTTCCTTCTTAATTCAGTGGATGGTTTTGCCATAGGTTTTATCGGCCGATCATCCACCTGGAATTTACTTAGGGGATTGGTTTTTCCTGAGCATGTTGGGTTGAGGTATATAGATAATGAGGGTGATTGCCTGGGGCTTGATTTAGTGCTTGTTGAGGATTATATGGTTGATTTGGTGCATTGTCCAAGGGTTTATGCACTTAATGATAGGAGTGTTGATGGGATTATAGAGGCTATTGTTAGGGGTTTGGGACTTGGTGAGTTGAATATTGGTATTGACATTGGTGATTCTAGGTGTGGTGTGATAATACTCGTGAGGGACACCCCGATAATCCATGCAACACTTAGCTTTGCTAGGCTGGTGAGATTAGTGAGGAGGTTGTCCAAGTACTCCGTAATCAACATAATTGCCGGCAGAAGTCCCAGCGTCTCTCACTTACTACGGGACTTTCTAGAGCTGTTAGGCGATGTGAACATAAGGGTTAAGATCGTTGATGAGGAATTGGTTAATACTAAAAAGGTATGGTTTAAGGATAGATATCCATACCTTACGCTCGATGAATTGGACGGCCTCGTTTACGCATACGCCGGCCTGGCAAGTATTTGAATTTTGCCTGTAAGAGTATTCTTCATGTAATATTCATATATTATACATGTGTATTTTTGGTAAAACGTAAAGATAATTAATTGCGTAATAACGGTAATTTTTATAAATTAGTCATTATGGTGAGATTCGTATGCCCATAATTATTAAGTGCCATTCATGCGGTTTCGTATTTTATAACGACCAGCAACTTAAGAGCATCGACGAGGTGCTTAGGCAGTGGGGCTATAAATGCCCTGTCTGCCTGAGTCCATTAAATAAAACGCCAATTTCAATGCGTGTTAAAGGATAAACTTACCAAAGCAATACCACTAAGGTTAAAAATAAGCACATAAAGTTATGCCTAAGCCATGGTAATTAAAGCCTGGTTCGATGCGTTAACGGCAAAGCAGGCCAGGATAGCGGCAGTACTTAGTATGGAGGGTAGAAAAAACGACGTTGATTTCATAATAACGTGTAGAAAGTATGACTATGTGGATGAAGTTCTCGAAATGTTTAATCTACATTATGAGTGCGTTGGTTATCATGGAGAAAGCCCTAAGGACAAACTCGTTAAGGGTATCGAGAGACAACTGGCATTACTTGATGTGGTTAGGAATTTCGACATACATATATCCCTTACATCACCAGACGCATTTAGAATAGCCTTTGGTCTCAATAAGCCTATCATTGCATTAACAGACACTGCCCACTCATACTTCGTGAATAAATTAACGCTTCCTCTCGCTGATGTGATAATCGCCCCATCTGCAATACCCATTAGTGAGTGGGGTCGCTATGTACCCAGTGCTGAGATTGATAAGGTCAGGACGTTTGACGGCGTGTTCGAGCTCATGTGGATTAATAGGTTTAAGCCTACGGGTGAGTCAATAAGTAAGCTTGGCCTTAAGAGTAAGGAGTTTGTCGTAATTAGGTTTGAGGAGGCTAGGGCTTCATATTATGGTTTTGGTGACAAGTCAAGGCTTCTCATTAGGATGGCTAGGAATGCGCTTGAGAAGGGGTATTCCGTGGTTTTGTTTCCTAGATATCCATATCAGGAGGAGATGATTAGGTCCGAATTGGGGTTATTTATTAAGCTTGGTAGGTTAATAATACCTAAGGGTCTAAGGCTTGACGGCTTAGATCTGTCATGGCATGCCAGGTTGGTTATTACGGGAGGCTCCACGATGGCTCATGAGGCGGTTTTACTAGGTACGCCGGCCATTAGTTATTTCCCACAGCATTACTATATAGATGACTACCTGATTAATAAGGGGTTACCGCTGTATAGGTGTGTTGATGAGGACTGTATTAATGTGCTTAATACGGTGATCGACTCAAACATCGAGCATGTAGATACAAGCTCCGTGTTAAGTAGGATGGAAGATCCTACAGACCTTATTTTCCGTGAGATAAAGAGACTTGTCAATGAGAGAAGGTAATTAATATTAAGGCGCTTTATATCGTTGTTACGATGCGGATATTAATAACGGGTTCATCAGGGTTCCTAGGAAGGAATTTGGTTAGATGTATGAGGGCTAAAGGGCACGATGCTCATGGACTAGATGTAGTTAAGGCTGAGACTACGGATTACATCGTTGATATAACTAAGAGGGATGATGTTATCAAACTTTCTAAGGAGGGTTTTGAGGCTGTAGTGCATTTGGCAGCCTTTCCAAACCCGAGGTCATTCAATAACGCAGGTGCTCTTAGGGGTCTTGATGTTAATGTTGTTGGTACGGTAAATATGCTGGAACTAGCTAGAACTTTAAATGCAAGGTTCTTATTGTTCTCCACGTCCAACGTGTATGGTAAACCACTCAAGCTTCCAGTCTCTGAGAATGACCCATTAAGGCCCTTTGAGGGTTATGGCTGGAGTAAGGTGGCTGCTGAGGCGGTTTCGATGTCCTACTACGTGACTCACAATGTTCCGGTGACGATTTTTAGGCTTTGGAAACCATATGGACCCTATGATAATGGTGTTGTTGGGATCTTCATAACCAGAGCCCTGAAGAATGAGGACTTGGTGGTTAATAATGGTGGTGTTGATACGACGGATTTCCTATATACTGAGGATCTCTGTGACGCTACAGAATTGGCATTAAGGAAGGAGGAGGCTATTGGTCAAGCATTCAATATTGGTCTTGGGGTTGAGACATCAATACTTGACTTAGCGAGGATTATCGTTAGGCTTGTGGGTTCTAGCTCAAACATTAAGGTTCAGCCGCAGACATCGGAGCCCTTTAGGAGTTATCCAGATATTAGTAAGGCCATGAGGGTTCTAGGATTTAAACCTAAATACGACTTAGTCAGTGGGTTGAGGACAACCATTGATTGGTTTAAGGCGAACACGCTATGAACATTAATGATTATGTAATACCTGCTGTGTTGTCCTTTATATTGTCATTAGTGACTGTGCACATAATATCTAGAGTAAGAAGTCCAAGTCTACTTGCGCCTGACGCACATAAACCGTATAAGGTATTCGTACCTAAGATTGGTGGTGTCTCGGTTTTAGTGTCCATGGCTGCCGTCACGGCTTACGCCTATGTACTTAGTGATTGGAGACTTTTTGCGCTCGGGCTTGTTACAATAACTGTTGGATTGATAGGACTTGTCGATGATTTGAAGGGATTGCCCGTCAGTGTTAGGGTATTTCTGCCGTTGGTTCCCGCCTTAATAATACCTGTAGTTGTTCATGGCTACATATACATACTCCTCATTGGCCATGTACATTACTTCCTAGTGGTTGCGGCCCTATCAATGCTTGCGGTTACGGTTATGGCTAATGCTGCAAACATGCTGGACGTCATGAATGGGATAATACCAACATCAACATTGATGATAATAACAGTGAGCGGATTAATCTCTTATTTAGCGGGCTTTAGTTATGCATTGCCAGCAACCATAGTATTAATATTAATGGTTTTGCCGCTGGCCATATATAATTGGTACCCGGCCAAGGTGTTTAATGGTAATGTTGGTAGTTACGCGCTCGGTGCTATGATGGGCGCATTCATGGTTCTATACAACGCTGGCACTCAGGGCGTAATAGCTGCATTGCCGTACATAATAAATGGTTTCCTAATAGTCATAACCGCAAAGGGCTTTAAACCGAAGGAGACGTTGAAGAGACCCGTGATTGTTAATGACGGTGTTATTCATGCGAATAAAGTGCCTGGTTCTCCAACGACGTTGGTTAAACTTATGGTATTGAAAAAGCCAAAGACGGAGAAGGAGGTTGTGCGTGATATACTTTTACTCTTCCTAATAACTAGTTTGGCATCTCTGTCATTATTGATCTTCGTTATTTAACGATGATGGCATTTTTAATCTCAATATCAGAACCCTTAGCAATGTAAACCGTCTTCATATTACTCAGTTCCTTAATAACACCCACGTAGAACGTGGCCTCCATAAAGTCTGTCTGCTCCTCAAGGCTTCTTGGCTTTCTTTTCCTAACCATATTTATGAATTCCTCAATCCCCATACCATACTTACGCTCTATATCTCTAATCATTACCCTAAAATTGTCCTGCCTATACTCACCATAATCATTTATACAGGGTGGCGAACTTAATCCAACCCTCCTACTTAGATTAACTATGTATGGGCATGTCGCCGGATCCCTACCTACGGGGCAATGCTCTTGACATACGACCAGTGCGTAACGCAGTATCCTCTCAAGCACATTTAAAGGAATTATTGCATACTCTTCCTCTGGGTCAAGCTTAATCTCCATTTAAAATCATTAGTGCGTCTACAATTACTTAATAAAACTTTTATGGATTAATTAATACTCGCACTCCTTACTTATGGTGGTGCCCATCGGTGTTGATTCAAGGATCCTACCCCTCTTAACTACGACCAGCGCCTTATTTCTACCCAATTCATAACTTAACCACCTATAGTTAGGCACGTCCCAAATAACCAAATCCGCTAGATAACCTGGCTGTACAATACCACGATCCCTAAAGCCAAGGCTGTATGCAGCGTTGACCGTGGAGGCCATCAAAACCTCAATAGGGGTCATGCCTAGCAAGTACGTGGCTAACTCCATGACATATTGCATATTTAGAGACCACGAGTTAGGGCTGAAGTCGGAGCCTAATGCGATGGGCACACCAGTCTCTCTAAGTCTCCTTATTGGTGGTCTCTTATTGGTCATTAGCGATAATACAGTAATAGGCAGCAGAGTCGCGACAGTATTCCTTGAAGACAGCAAATCCACATTTCTCTCCGGTAAATTAAGTAGGTGATCTATGGATGATAAGTCGAACTCCCGTGCTAAATCACTGCATCCTATATACGCTATTTCATCTGCGTGAAGCCTAAGCCCGAAGCCCCTCAATGATGATTCCCTAAGTATTTCCCTGGTTTCGGCAACGGAGAATGCGCCCTCGTCGCAAAAAACATCCACGAACTTTGCTAAACCCTTTATCTGATCTAACGATGCCACTATAGCTTTGATATACTCATTCCTATCCATGTCTCTTGGTGGTACGTGGACGAGGAATGTCGGCACAACATCTAAAGGGGCACCTAATGACGCATCATTGATTATCCTCAATAGTCTGATCTCTTGGCTTGGGTGAATGCCATAGCCACTCTTTACCTCTATGGTCGTTGTTCCGTACTTAGTGACTTCGAATAATCGATTAAGCAACGTCTTCTTAAGTTCACTATCGCTTGCACTAACTGTGGTGTTAACGGTCCTATAGATACCACCACCCCTTCTCAATATTTCCTCGTAAGGCACACCCTGAAGCTTAAGTTCTAATTCATCCTCCCTACTACCAGCAAATAATAAATGCGTGTGTGGATCCACGAGACCTGCAGTAACTAGGTTATCCTCGGCAGGTATACTGCATTTGCCCTGATACTCCTTACTTATTTTGTCCCAGGGACCAACATCGAGTATTTTTTCACCATCAACAGCAACACCTGCGTTCTCGAGTATTAAGGGGTCATTACCATATCGCCAGGGCATTGACTTAGCCGTTACTAGCTGATTTATGGGACCTATGAGTAGTGAGACCTTCTTCATACGTTAATTATCAGTATATGTTTTAAAAAGATTGTCATTGTTAAGCTCACGTGACAATAGATAAGGAGAGGGTTAGGGATATTGCACTTAAGCACGCATTAATAAATGCCATTAAGTTTAATGGGAAGGCAAGCATCAACGCCGTAATATCTAAGGTATTTGCTGAGGATCCATCACTAAAAGCCTCAGCGAGGGATGTAGCTCAAGTCGTTAAGGAGGTTGTTGATTATGTGAATTCCATGAACATTGAAGAACAGAGAAATTTATTGCTAAGTAAATGGCCTGAGGCACTTGAGGAAAGGAGGCCTGAATCGTATAGGAAGGGTATTGAGGATCTACCTCCGCTACCAAACGATAATAAGTACGAGGTGATAACACTCAGGTTTGCACCAAATCCAGACTTCGTATTGCACCTTGGTAGTGCTAGGCCTGCCATTATTGATTACGCCTACAAGTTAAAGTACGAGGGAGCTGGTAAGAGGGCTAAGTTCATACTTAGATTTGAGGATACAGACCCAAGGACTAAAAGACCTATGCCTGAGGCTTACGATGCGATTAGGGAGGATCTTAGGTGGCTCGGTATTAGGTGGGATGAGGAGTACATACAGTCTGATAGGATGAGTATTTACTACGATATTGCCAAGAAGATGATTGAGCGAGGAGGCGCTTATATCGCTGCTAAAGGAACTGATTGCACACCGGAAGACTGGAAGAAGTCTAAGGTTACGGGGGTTCCTTGCAAAAATAGGAATGAGGATCCAAGCATCAATCTTGAGCTTTTCGACAAAATGCTGGAGGGTCATTACCAGGAGGGTGAGGCCGTTATGGTAATAAAGACCGACCTTAAGCATCCAGATCCAAGCGTTAGGGATTGGGTGGCCATGAGGATTATAGATACGACTAAGTATCCACACCCAAGGGTCGGTTCTAGGTACATTGTTTGGCCCACATACAATTTCTCGGTATCTATTGATGACCACCTAATGGGCATAACGCACATTCTTAGGGCCCAGGAGCATTCAGTGAATACTGTTAAGCAGTCCTTTGTTTATGCGCACATGGGTTGGGAGCAGCCTGAGGCCATACACTTCGGTAGGCTTAAGATCGTGGGTATGACGTTGAGCAAAACAAGGCTTAAGACTCTTGGTATTAAGTGGGACGATATTAGATTGCCAACTCTCGCGGGCCTTAGGAATAGGGGTATACAGCCAGAGGCTATTTGGAACATAATGCTTCAGGTAGGTGTTAAACCGACTGACGCCACGATAACCTCTGATAACCTCTTTGCCGAGAATAGGAAGTTGATAGAACCCAAAGCCAATAGGTATATGGCTGTGATAAACCCTGTCAAGGTAATAATTGATAATGTGCAGGAAAGATTAATTGCAAGGCTTCCCATGCATCCATCATATCCCGAACGTGGCTATAGAGAGATAATTCTTGAACCGATTAATGGCAAGATTGAATTATTCATAGGCAGAACTGATTATGAAAAGCTAGATAAGGGCTCGGTAATTAGGTTGATGGAGCTCGTAAATATAGAGGTTTTGAGTAAGGATGATGTAGTGATGGCGCGCATACATAGTAAAGATCTCGAAAGCGCGAGGAAGGCTAATGCGCCAATAATTCAGTGGGTACCCATTAATGGATTACCAATAACCGTCAATAGGCCTGAGGGCATGAAGATAATTGAGGATAAGGGCATGGCCGAACGGGCGGTAGCGCAAGTGAGTATTGGTGAGATAATACAGTTTATGAGGTATGGTTTCGTGAAGAAGACCTCGAAGGATGACTTCATCTATGTTCATGATTAAAATGGTGACCTAAACCATGCAGGTATACTATAAGTGCTCTAGATGTGGCTTCTCTGCGGAGACAAATATATGGCTTTGGAGATGCCCTAAATGTGGAGGCCCTATCGACGTAGTTATTGAGGGGCTTAAGCTCACTTTAAATGGGCGTAGAGATATGTGGAAGTTCTCGAGTGTAATACCTGCCAAGCCGTTAGTTAGTCTCGGTGAGGGTTTCACTCCATTAGTTAGGGCTGGTTTCCTTGGTAAAAATGTTAATCTAAAACTTGAGTATCTCAATCCCACCGGGTCGTTTAAAGACAGGGGTTCTGCCGTGGCTATATCAAAGGCCTTGGAGTTCAATGCAAATACTGTGGTTGAGGATTCGAGCGGTAATGCCGGCATATCCGTTGCTGCGTATGCCTCAGCAGCCGGCATTAGAGCTAGGATATATGTACCAAAGGATGCGCCCGAGGGTAAAAAGGTTCTCATTAAGTATTTAGGTGCTGACTTGGTCGAAACTCAGTCAAGGGCTGAGGCAGCTAGGCTAGCTGTGGAGTCTGTGAGCGCCGGTGATGTGTATATTGGCCATGCATGGAATCCCTGGTTTTTACAGGGAACTAAGACTCTAGCCTACGAATTACTTGACCAACTTGGTCATGTGCCAGACGCGGTAGTACTACCTGTATCAGCGGGCACTTTATTACTGGGCCTTTACATAGGTTTCAATGAATTAATGAATTTGGGAGTTGTGAGTAGATTACCGAGGCTCTATGCCGTACAGGCTCAGGGGTTTGCCAGGATTTATGAGGAGATTCATGGTAAGTACGTAGGTGAGCCTACAAGAATTGCTGACGCCCTTAGGGTTTCTGATCCACCAAGGCTTAACCAGGCAGTGGGGGCGATAGTGAATACTGGGGGTGATGCTCTTGTGGTTAATGATAACGAATTAATAAGTGCCTGGAAGTACCTGGTTAAGAGGGGGTTTGTGATCGAGCCCAGTAGTGCAATTGCGTTGGCTGGTTATTGGGAGTTAACGAGGAGAGGTGTTGTTCAGAGGGATGAGGAGGTCGTTATAGTGCTTACGGGCAATGGTTTGAAATATATAGACCTTATGAGTAAAATGTAGTAATAAATATATTACAAGAGAAGCATTTATAAATTGCTTGTTCTTTTACCCATGCCGTGAGGGTTTCGAGAAGAAGTAATGCATTTCCTGGTTCAGCGATTAGGGGTGTTAATGAGGAGGTTGTTAAATTGGTAAGTTCTGGTGTTAGGGTTTACAACTTCCACATTGGTCAGCCTGGTCTTCCACCGAGTAGGGATTTGCTTCTTGAGTTTACGAAGGAGTTGCTTGAGAAGCCCTTTGAGTATAGCATGTATACGCCGAGTAGTGGTATTGAGGAGCTTAGGGAGGCAATAGCCGAGGACTACACAAAATATTCGGGAATAAAGATAAGTAGTGATAATGTATCGGTCTCGGCCGGCTCAGCCGAGGCTATACTTGCCGCTTTTATGAGCATTATAGATGAGGGTGACGAGATCGTGTTGCTCGACCCAACGTACTTAATGTATGAGCCGGTCATAAATTATCTTGGTGGTAAGATCAAGAAAGTTAAGGCTAAAGAGGAGCTTGGTTGGGAACCTAGTGAGGAAGACGTTAAGGATGCTATGAGTAGGAAGGTCAAGGCGATAATAGTGGTGAACCCAGACAATCCAACAGGCAGGGTATTAAGTGAATCAACGGTTAAGCTCCTGGTAGATTTAGCACGTGACTATGACGCATTCCTAATATATGACGAGGCGTACAAGCACCTATACTACGAGGGTTCCCACACCTATGCCATTAAGTATGATCTAGAGCACGTAATCGCCCTGAACACATTCTCTAAGGATCCAGCAATGCCAGGTTGGAGACTGGGCTACATAGTTGCCCATGAGGATTTCGTAAGGGTCTTCAATAGAGTTAAGCAATACACAAACCTGAACCCACCAACGCCTGCCCAATATGCTGGTCTCCTTTACCTCAAGAAGTATAAAGAGAAATACCTAAGTGAGACCTTGCCAATCTACAAGTCAAGAATGGAGGCCATGTACAACGCCATAAGGAAGTACCTACCCGAAGCAACTGTGGTAAAGCCCAAGGCCGGCCTATTCATGTTCCCCAACCTAAAGCCTTACTTGAACAAGCTTGGTACTGATGATAAGGAATTCTCGATGAGACTGGTTAGAGAGGCCCATGTGGCCGTAGTGCCTGGATCGGCCTTTGGTGAGGTTGGCAGTTATCATGTAAGGATGACCTTTGCGAGGGAGGATGAGAAGGCAATTGAGGATGGTATAAGAATAATGAGTGATTATTTAATGACTAAGTAAATGTTAGTAGTGTATTGAGGAAAATAAATTAATAAATAATTATAATTAACGTAATTAGCATGACCGTAAAGATTGGAAATAGGATTTCAGTCAGCGACATAGTTAGGGTTGCTAGGGATTATGAGAAGGTTGAGGTGAGTAGGGAGGCTTTAGATGCCGTGTCACGGTCACGGCGGTCGCTAGAGGAAATAATACATAGTGGTGTTAAGATCTACGGTGTTAATACAGGCCTTGGTGATTTATATAATGTCCCCGTGAGCCCTGAGGACGTGGCCAAGTATTCGCTGGATATGCTTAATGATCATGCGGTTGGCGTTGGTGATTATGCCCCCGAGGATTGGGTTCGTGCAACAATGCTTGTCAGGGCTCATCAGCTATCTCTTGGTTATAGTGGTATCAGGGAATTAATTATTGAGCAGCTGGTTCAGTTTCTAAATTTAGGGATAACACCGTTAGTACCTAGGTATGGCTCAGTAGGAGCATCCGGCGATCTGGCACCGTTGGCCCATATAGCCCTTGCATTAATGGGTAGGGGTGCTGTTAAATATCAGGGCAGGATCATGAATAGCGCAGAGGCCTTAAAGCTTGCTGGGCTTGATGAATTAAGGCTTAGCTATAAGGAGGCTTTATCGTTAATTAATGGAATAAGCTACAGCGCGGCATTGGCATCCCTTGGCATTTGGGACTCCTACAGGCTGCTGAGGGCTGCATTGGCTGTTATGGCATTAATTATTGAGGCATCACGTGCAGGTACAGCATCTCTGAGTGTTGAGGCCAACGCCGTTAAGCTGCATAGGGGTGAGAACGAGGTCGCCAGAGTACTCAGTGAGTTACTTAGTGGGAGTGGGAATGTGAATAGGAGTGGTAGGGTTCAGGATCCGTACTCAATACGGTGCATACCGCAGGTCTTTGGCTCCGTAATTGATGCATTAGAGTGGGCCTTACGTAATATTATCAATGAGGTTAATTCTGTGAGTGATAATCCAATAATAATCGGTAATAACGTATACTCAACCTGCCATTTCCACGGCCAATACGTGGCATTATCCACAGATTTATTAAATACATCATTGTCAGTAATTGGCAACTTGATCGAGAGACAAATAACTCAATTACTCAGGAAGGAGATTAACGGTATAAGCAATTACCTGGCTAATGGACCTTGGCGCGTTGGTTTAATGCTTACGCAATACACGGCCGCAGCATTAGCGGCAAGGCTCCGTGAATTAGCCGTGCCATCCACAGTACAGAACATACCCACGAGCGGCTTCCAGGAGGATGTGAATTCCATGAGCGCAAACTCTGCGATCAAGCTTCACGAAATAAACGCAGTAATTACGCAGATGGTGTCATTACTTGCTTATGTGAGTTATGCTGTGATTAAGGCAAGCGATAACTGCGCAAATTGTGGTAAAGTTACGAGGAGTATTTACGATACGATTGGCAAGTACGTAGATAACGTTGAAACGCATCATGAGGCGATAGCCAAGCTTAGTGATTCAATCAATGAACTGGCTAATTTTGTAAGTTTAAGTATTATAATATGATTGTAGAACCATCAGTTTTACCGATAATCAACCTTGAAACCTTCTTACCATTAAATACGCCCACCTCGACAACACCAGGTATTCCCTTGATCTCTCGCTCCACGATTACAGGGTCTATATCAGTTCCTGGTGTGTAGTCAAGTATGTAATTACCATTATCAGTAACGATAGGCCCCCTCTTACCACTACCAAATCTTAACTCTACCTTACCCCGAAACTCCTCCTCAAGTCTTCTCTTAACTATTGTCCAGGCAAAAGGAAGTACCTCAATGGGTATTGGGTGCTTCATTGGTATTTTATCAACGAGCTTAGCCTCATCGATTATCACTATGAATTCCCTAGCCCAATAATCAATGATCTTCTCCCTAGTCAAGGCAGCCCCACCACCTTTAACCAGGTTTTTCGCCCTATCAGCCTCATCAGCGCCATCGACAGCCACATCAATGTGATCAACCTGCCAGGGGTAGCGCAATAGCCCCGCTAATCCTAAATTTACAATCTCAATCTCGGTCTCCGTTGACGTAGGAACAAGCAATACATCACTAATAATACCGCCACTTATTGCATTACGCAGTTCTCGGAGAAAGATCATCGCCGTAGACCCTGTCCCAACACCAATAACGTAATTACTCTTGACGTACTTTAAGGCCTCCTTCGCCGCCGCTACCCTGGCAGTATCGGTGGTATTCACGGGTATTAAGTTAGGGAATGATATTAAATTGATTATGTTTATGAACCCTTCACGAGCTTCATTAATTCCTCACTACATTCCTCGGGAGCCTTATTAAGGCATAGTCTGAGTGCCTCGCCTATCCTAACGGCATCCCTACTCTCACGTACATTGTGGGTTCTGATGGCGTCAGCACCCATTAATGTGGCTATGGCCTCAACACTTATTGACGCGAATAACCTCTCCTCAGGAGGAGCCCTTCTTCTAATTAGCCTTTCAAGGAACGACTTCCTAGAAACACCAATAAGTATTGGCAAACCAAGCTCCTGCCTAATTCTAGGTATATTCATAATGAGTGACGCGTCCCAGGAGTACCAGGGATACTTCTCATCACCATGCCTAAACTCACCCCTGATAGGCTCACCACCGGTGATTGTGGGATCTAGGCTTAAGGGTCCAAAGCCAATGCCTGGGTCAATAACGATCCTACCTTGTTCTATGCCGTTCTTAAACGCGATGTCCAGGCTTTCCCTGAGCGCGTTAATAACCCTAGTGACTGGGTCGAGACCCTTAATCGGGTCTCTCTCCCTAGCCATGATTATCACCGATGCGCCGTGTTCAGCCACAATCCTTGCCATCGCTGGGTCACCCTTCAATCCTGTAACATCATTCACAACATCTGCGCCAAGCCTAAGGCATTCATCAGCGACCTTAGATCTGAATGTATCCACAGATATTGTGATGTCGGGAAATCTATCCCTCAACGCTTTAATGACCGGTGTTAACCTTCTTAATTCCTCGTCAACGCTTACAAGAGTGGTCTTGTAAGGAGCTGTGGACATACCGCCAAGGTCTAGTATATCAACGCCATCCCTAACCATAGCCTCGGCTGTACTGAGTACATCCTCCACAGTAGTCCTCACAGAGCCCTGGTAAAACGACTCAGGGCTAAGATTAATAACGCCCATCAACCTGACAGGCTCGCCATCGCCAACCCAAATACGGCCAAGCCTAGACCTCATAGCCTTAACCCATCGTAAAGCAACTACTCATTTTAAAGCATTGCAGGCGAGTAAGATTTATCTTAGCCCAGGAAGTGACCTAAATAATGGATTTATCACTGGGTGAGGAGATACTCATAGTTCTCAGGGAATACGGGCCATTAACGGCTGAGGAGATAGCCAATTATTTACGAAGGGACATTAGGGAGGTTAATGAGGAGCTTCAATACCTAGAATTAGATAGGTTCGTCACCAAGGTAAAGAAGGGCGTATTCAGGAGGAGGGAGGCTTATGAGCTAACACCAACAGGGCTTGAAGAGGCATTGAAGGCTTATGAAAAACTGAGGGCTAAATCGCAGGAATTAATCAATAAGATTAACTCGTTAAGCCCTGAGGAGCTTGAGGAATTAATGAACCAATTCTCATCCATAATACCACTCCTGCTTCTCCTGAATTTAATACCGCTTGAGCTCCTGATGCTACTAGGTTTAGACATGCTATTGATAGGGCCTATGGTGATCCACGATCATTAATGGATCGTTAAGAGCAGTACGTAAATTACATATCCAAGCAACCCAATTAGGGACACGCCCCAGGTAAGCCTACCCCTAACCACGTGATAAAGCATGGCTAAGGACACAGCCTCAACAATGATGACGCTTAGCACAGCCTCGTAAGTCAACACCCACCTAGTAAGTAGTAATGCCAGGGCTGGATATATCGTTGAGTACAGAACCTTCTCACCTATTAACGCTGCAACAGCCATGGTATCCCTACCCCTTAATACCCATATTACGGCTGTCACCGATTCAGGAAGTACGGTTGCAGTGGGTATTATGATTATTGATAAACCCATAACATCAAGCATGACAATCCTCGATAAATCAATAATACTGGAAACAAGAAGTTTAGAACCAAGGTAAAGTAGGGATACTGAAACAATTAATTGCATTATCAATGCTATCACGTCACCTAATCCTAAAACCTTAGCCAAATATAACTTCTCGGCTTCCTCAACAATAAGGCCACCTCTTTTCCTCATTGCATGTACATAGAGCAGGTAAATAATGATTAGTAATGACGCTATTAGGTACCTAACAATGAATGACCTAATTACAGCAGGTAGTAACACTGTTGGGAATAATGCAATGACAATAATAAATGGAATTACTAACTCCCTACCAACCTCAAGAACAAGATCATCCCTAGAACCCCTATAAAACCCTATTAAGGCTATGAGAAATATCAATGGATATATCACCGTAGAGACAACAAAGGGTTCGCCAATAACAGTACCAACTGCCACATCCTCACCAGAGACACCACCGTAAAGTAATAAGGCGACAAGGAAAACAATAAGCTCAGGGAATGACGTAAGTATCGGCGAAATAACGGCCCCTACGAAAGATCCACCAATCCTGTACCTATGGCTTAGGTACTCCATGGAATTTGTAAATAACCAACCACCTACCAATACCGTTAGAAATCCAAGGGCTATGTTAATCATAATGAGTAGCATTGGGCATCTTATGCTAAAAGAATTCAAAGGCAACACTTAATAAGTACATCGTCGACAAAAACACAATGAGCCTGCCAGCAAACCTATTTAAAAGGTATGAACTACCACCCCTACCATACGCAATAAATGCACTGGAACCCCACATAAGTGGGCAGGTAATTGACGTGCACTATAACGGGCATCATAAGGGTTATGTAAACGGTGCAAACGCCACAATAGAGAGACTCGAGAAAATAATAAAGGGTGATGTGACAAGTTACGACATACAGGGACTACTCAGAAACCTGTTCTTCAATGTAAACGGTCACAAACTACACACCCTGTACTGGTACTCAATGGCGCCGCCAGGTAAGGGAGGAGGAACACCAGGCGGTTACCTAGGCGACTTAATAACAAAACAGTTCGGTAGCTTTGATAGGTTTAAGGCACTATTCACAGAGACGATGAGGTCGTTACCAGGTTGCGGATGGACCGTACTTTACTACGACCCAGAGACCGGGAACCTCGAATTCACAACTTTCGAAAACCACTACAATCAACACATAGCCGAATTACCGGTGCTCCTCATAGTTGACGAATTTGAACACGCATACTACCTGCAGTATAAGAATAACAGGAACGGCTACATAGACGCCATATGGAACGTAATTAATTGGGAGGAGGCGGAGAATAGGTTAAGAAAATACATAAAGTAATTGCTTAGAAATATTTTACTTCATAAAAATAACAATGAATAATTAATTTGGTTTTACGTCAGTTATCTTTAATTAATTTAAAACATTATCGGTAGAATACTAATAAGTCCTCGCCTCAATACCCAATAATTCTTTAAAGCTATGAAAAGATAAGGCTCAATGTATGTCAGTTCCCCAGAAATACAGGGGCAGACCTATTGAAGAGTTAATATCCGCTGGTTATTACGACCCTGAGACAAGAACGGTTAAGGCCATTAAAGGTCCTGAATTACATGTCCATAGTAGGGATTGGCAGTTAGAAGGGCCCCTCCGGATGCTCTTTCACGTTCTCGACCCCATGGTTGCTAAGGATCCAAAGAACCTAATAGTTTATGGTGGAACCGGCAAGGCTGCTAGGTCCTGGGATGATTTCGAAGCAATCGTAGATGCCCTGCTAACCATGGATAGTGAAGACACACTAGAAATTCAGAGTGGGCAACCAGTCGCAATTTGGAGACTTGGTAAGCATGCGCCTAGGGTTGTGATGAGCAATGCAATGCTTGTTCCTAAATGGGCAGATTGGAAGATATTTTGGGACCTTGAGGCTAAAGGGCTCATAAGTTTCCACCAAATGACAGCTGGTTGTTGGGCCTACATAGGTACGCAGGGAATTCTGCAGGGCACTTATGAGACCATAGGCGCAGCGGCCGATAGGCATTACGGTGGTTCTCTTGAGGGCAGGCTCGTCGTATCTGCGGGGCTTGGCAACATGGGTGGGGCTCAACCTCTCGCTATTAAAATGCTTGGTGGTGTTGCCCTCATTGCCGATGTGGATAGGAGGATGATTCAAAGGATGATTGATACTGGCTACCTCGATACCTGGACAGACAGCCTAGACAAGGCCATCGATATGGCTCTTGACGCTAAGGAAAGGAGACAAGCAACGAGTATTGGGGTGCTTGCGAATGCCGTGGATTTACTCGAGAAGTTGATTAAGGAGAACATAGTTCCAGACATACTCACGGATCAAACGCCAGCCCACGACCCGCTTTCCTACGTACCGCAGGGCTTGACCGTAGAGCAGGCGGAGCAATTGAGGAAGAGTGATCCTGAGAAGTACATATTGCTGGCTAAGGAGACTATGAAGAAGCACGTACAATTAATGCTTCAACTTCAAGCAAGAGGTGCTGTGACCTTTGAGTATGGTAATAATCTCAGGAAGCAGGCATACGATGCTGGCGTTGAGGATGCCTTCAAAATACCTGGGCAGATGGAGTACATGAGGCCTTTGTTTGAGGAAGGCCGTGGACCATTTAGGTGGACAAGCCTGGTCGGTGATCCTAACGACATCTATAAGCTTGATGATGTACTATTGACGCTATTTGAGAGAAACGCCAGACTTGCTAGGTGGATTAGGGCTGCCCATCAATACGTCAAGTTCCAGGGACTACCAGCCAGGGTTGTTTACTTGGGTTATGGCGAGAGGGCGTTGTTTGGTAAGATAGTTAGTGAGATGGTTAGGAAGGGTGAGTTAAGTGGCCCAATATGGTTCGGCAGGGATCACCTGGACAGTGGTTCTGTGGCATCACCATTTAGGGAGACCGAGGGTATGCTGGATGGTTCTGATGCTATTGGTGATTGGCCGATACTTAACTATGCATTGAACACGGCAGCTGGTGCCACCTGGACATGCTTCCACCACGGTGGTGGCGTTGGTATTGGTTATGCTATTCATGCTGGTTTTGGTATGGTTGTTGATGGTACTGAGCTTGCTGAGGAGAAGGCCCTTAGAGTCTTCACGGTTGATCCAGGAAGTGGTGTCGTTAGGCATGCACATGCTGGCTATCCGAAATCCCTAATGGTTGCTAGGGAGAAGGGTATTAGAATACCAATTATTGATAGGCTTGAGGAGAAGAGTAAGCGTGTGATTGAGGAGGCGTATAAGGAGGGTAGGATTAGTAAGTTCACGTATGACAGGGTCAAGAAGGACCTTCAGGAGTATGAGGAAAGGAAGCAGAACTACAGAACACCATTTAATACCTAACACAATTATAAGACAACCACCTCCCTTTAAATAATCGCTCTATTTCCCAATAAAAATTAAGGAAAAATTAAGGCCTAATCCATATGGCATTAATCAGTAGCGTTGATGCTAACATACTCGTTATATCATTCACATCAAACGGTGGAGTAACCTCAACAACATCGACAACCCTCGGCCTCAATGATCGACTTAAAGCTGCGATAAATCTTATTATTTCTCTCGAAGTAAAACCACCAGGTGACGGACTATTTACTCCTGGTGCGAAGGCTGGATCAACAACATCGAGATTTACACTTAAATGCACAACCCTTTCACCGACCTTATTCATGATCTCCTTAACCACGCCCTCTATGCCGTTGGTATCGACATAATTCATGTCGTAAATATCGATATTGAGTTTACGGGCCTCATAAAATAAGTATGGAGCGTTTGAGTGCGGTCTAACGCCAATCACGGCTATGTACGCCTTAGGATCAACCTCCCTGATCCACCTAACGACCTGCCCACTCGTTAATCCCTCAGTAATAACCCTAACATCTGGATGAGCGTCAAGAAGCACGTATGCCACATCCTCCTTAAAAAATCGCCTAAATCCTCTAAAGGTTGCATAAGATGTGGTGCTGTCACCGCCTATTACCAAGAGCTCCTTAACCAGGTTTAACGCCTCATATACCGTCACCTCAACTCTACGCCAGGTCTCATTATGATCACCGACAACCACATCAACATCCCCTAAATCAACAATACCCACCTTATCATAAATCATGGGATTCGTATAAAGCCAATTCCTGATACGTGATGGCGCAACTCTTGAACCTGGTCGTGTACCCACAGCACCATCCCACGGTACACCTAAGATGCCAACATCACCACTAACCCAACCTTTCCTTACGACCTCGCCAATCCTGACATCGCCAGGATCCTTAATGAACTTATACACGGACTCCCTAATAAAGGGCATACGAAACCTAATACTGACGTGGGAATTATTATGCATTAACCTCAAGAACCTTAATACCCAATCTATGGGCTCGTCTTTTAAGCTCCCCATCAAATGTAAATAACGGTCTCCCCAACATATATGCTGTTCCCAACACCACTAAGTCGTTAAAACTACCAAATCCCCAGCCAAAATCCTGCATAATACGTAATACCCACTTAATAACATCATTATCACATAGTAAAACCACCTTCCTATAATTAATTAAGTTATTTAAGATATTCATTGCAAGGTCTCTCTGTAGATTAATTGATTTAAAGAACCAGACCAACTCGTAAATGACTATATGAGGCAAAAACCATCTACTTAAGTTATTCATAACCTCAACAGCCTTAGCATGTTCTCTAGAGTCCTCGACTATGTAAAATATTAATGCATTAGTATCAATAACCGCCTCTGACATTCTCTATCAAACCCTCCTCAATAAGCCTATCAATATCATTAATTGTTAACTCCCTACCCAACCTAATCATTGGTATTTCTTGGACTACCTTCCTCAAGATAATGCGATCACCATCAACCTCAACACTCAACAAATCCCCAATTTTAATTCCGAGCCTCTCCCTAATACTGGCTGGTATCGTAACTTGATAATTCCTAGTAACCTTAACCAGGGTTTTCACGGTAATAATAAAGAATTACTTCTATAAAAATATTTCTACTAGGTTAAAATAATTAATGCACAACAATACTTTTGCGTTTGATTAAAGATTTAATAATAAATTAATATTTATTGTCATAATTATAAAACTGTTAACATTATAATTTGATATATTAATTAAGGATTTTTAAATATTATTCTGCGTAGAACATATTGTATAAGGTGCAACAAGTCTTATTTTTGACATTACGATCATTGCTCGATCAAATATGGCTACCCAGGTATCGGCTAAGGTTGACTGGTCATCACTCTGGAAGAAGGAGGATTGGTGGGCCCTGTGGATTGGATTACTTATATTTTTCCTATCATTACCTGGTTATTACGGGATTTACCTATTGGGTTGGGTTCCGAGGGTTGCTGCGCCATGGGTTAATCCTTCAAAGAGCGTAATAGTGGTTGGTCAGGCGTTAACAATGACTAAGGCCTATGTTGGCCTTAACCCATTACTTAGTATTCTATTTTTCTATCTATTTCTATTGGTTATACTCACGGTGGCCGCTAAGATAATGGGGCATAGTGCTAGGAGATTTGCCCTGGGTTTCACGATAATGTTCGTATTAACCTTCGGTTTCTGGTGGCTCTTTGGTTACGCCTATTTCAATGCCACCCCTGATCAGTACGCTAAACTTCACATAACCTGGTCAATACCCGTAGGTGCTGATGGTATATTAATATACCTGTTAATAATTGGGCTTTTGATATCTAACCTGGTATTTTATAAGAAATTACCTGCAACGTTAGAAACTGCGGCTAGAACTGAGTGGTACATAAAAACGGCCATAGTACTCCTCGGAGCCCTCATAGGTGCTTTATCTCTTAAGTACATAACGCTTGCCGTGACGCTCGTGGAGAGGTCGCTGATAGCCATTGTGGCGGCATACTTAATTTATTGGCCCATCTCCTACCTGATATCATATAAATTATTTAAGCTCGACATTAAGTGGTCAGCAACCTTAGCCTCGGGCGTGAGTATTTGCGGTGTCTCGGCGGCTATAGCCACGGCAGCTGCGATCAGCGCGCCTAGTGTGGTTCCCGCGACCATTGCCTCGATAATCGTGCTCTTCGCGGCCGTGGAATTAGTGATACTACCATTTGTGGCAGCGACATTCCTTAAGTGGGCTCCATACGCTGCAGGTGCTTGGATGGGTTTGTCCGTGAAGACCGACGGTGCTGCAGCGGCTAGTGGTGCATTGACGGATGCACTGATTAGTGCTCAGCCTGGTCTTGCAGTTTATAAGACCTGGGTTATGAGTACCGCGGTTATGAATAAAGTGTTTATTGATATATGGATTGGCCTTTGGGCGTTTATATTGGCTGTGATATGGGTCACTAGGGTTGAGCGAAGACCTGGTGAGAGGGTACCCGCCATACAGATCTGGTTTAGGTTCCCCAAGTTCGTGCTTGGGTACCTAGCCACGTGGTTAATACTATGGAGCATAGGGTTCACGGTGGGTGCCGCTGTGGCTGCTAAATTCATGACCGGCGGCATAACGCCACAGACTGAGTTATTCAGGTTCTTCTTCGCATTGACCTTCATGTCCATAGGTCTAACTACGAGGTTTAAAACCTTCAGGGAGATTAAGGCTGGGCGTATGATAGCTGCCTACGTGGTCTCCCTAATCATAATCATAATAATAGCCCTAGGTTTATCCATAGCCTTCTTCGCAGGTTTACCACCACCCAGATAGGGTGATGATTGGTAATTAACCTAAAAATAAATCAATTTTCTTTTTCCTTATAAACACCGTAAATTAAGATATGTATATTGTGCGCTTATTGTTGGGCTCAGTTGTTAATAAATATTCATGAATAGCATATTTACTTAATTATTACTTAATAGAATAGACTATTTACCTTACGTTCTTTGATTGTTAGATGATGATATGAGGTATTTAAGTGCGTATTGTAAGAATTGCCTGATGGGTAAATGTAGAATCTGTGGTAGAGATTGGCTAGTTTCAGAGACCTTAGGTGTCTGTGTTGACTGTATCAGAAATAGACGTGAAGATGCTCTTAATATAATTAGAGGAAAGAGGTGGTTATGGAGAATTAGACTTGGCTTGGAAACCGAACCGCCGAGAAATGGGTCAATTCACTGTCACGTATGTATTAATGAGTGCCGTATATCTAATGGCTCAAGGGGCTTCTGTGGTGTGTGGATTAATGATGGAAAATTAAGGCCTTTAGGTGGTGAGGGCAAGCTCACGTTGATGACGTACCTAGACCCATTACCCACGAACTGTGTAGCAACGCCGGTATGCCCGGCCGTAGGTAGGGGCTATCCTAAATACTCATTGTCGAGACATGGTGAGTATGGTTATTTCAACCTGGCGGTATTCATGGGCGGTTGCGAGCTTGATTGCGCGTTTTGTCAGAATTACGAGCATAAGGTCTGGATTGCGCATGGTAAGGTAGGCGGTTTACTAAGGAGTGTAACCATTGATGAATTAGTTAAGGAGGCTTTAAACCCAAGGGTCACCTGTGTTTGCTACTTCGGAGGTGATCCAACACCACAATCATCATTATTAGTATTAGCCTCACGAAAGATAATCAATGAGGCCCTAGCACGCGGACAGCAACCTAAGAGGATTTGCTGGGAGACTAATGGTCTCGCGAATCCTTTAATCATGAGGGAAATGGCCAGGCTAAGCCTTATCTCTGGTGGAATTGTTAAGATTGATTGGAAGGCGTGGAATCCAGGCGTTTATGAGGCATTAACGGGAGTTAATGGTGAGAGAGCAATTAAAAGGCTCGTGGAAAACACGGACTTGATTGCTAGAATTGCGCGTGAAAGGCCTGACCCACCACTACTTGTTGTAAGTATCTTATTGGTTCCAGGGTATGTAGATGCAGAGGAGGTGAGAGGTATCGCCAGTTATGTGTCATCGCTGTCCAATAAATATAATGTTAACATACCTATCGTACTATTAGCATTTCATCCAGATTACTTAATGAAAGATTTACCACCAACAAGCATTCATCATATGGATGAGGCCATAAAAATCGTTAGGGAGGCAGGTATTAAGGAAATTTATGTAGGTAATGAGTGGTTGCTAGGCGCATATTATTAACATAGTACTTCATAACGGCCAAATAGGTCCCCTTGTCTTTGGTTCCAGGTCAAACAACATTAAGTAAACACCCCTGAGTGCTGTACTCAGGGGTGTTTAAATCCCTAGGTCTCAAAGAGACATTGGTTTTTAAGAACCCTTAACTCTGGTTATATTTAGATGAGTGGGGTAAGTGGTAAGAGGGAGTTGCCGAAGCTTGAGGTTAGGGGTTTCGTTGGTTATATTAGGTATATTGCTTATTTAGGGACTTATGATGAGTATGTAAGGGGTTTGAGGAGAAATGACAACCTGGCTAAGGATAGTAATAAGAAAGGGAGTCAATGAGGTTATTGCCTGCGCTTTAGCCAATACTGGGTTTGAGGGTCTAGGGCCAGATATATTAATACCCATCAGTATTGCTCAAAGGCTTGGTCTCCACTTATCTGGTAGCGATGCTGATGTTTATGCAGTACGTACAGCCTCAGGGGTCGCTCCAATATATCGTTTTAAGGAGGGCGTCGATGTTAGGGTGCTGGTTGATGATAGGGATGTGCCTATCGTTAGGTTGGTACCTATTGTTTCTGAGTCTGTCGACTACGTGCTCCTCAGTGATAAGGCATTGACAGAATTGGGAATAGTTATCATTGATGCGAGCAATGGAGTTTGGTGTTTTCGCGATGAGTTGGGGAGGGTCTTTAGGAATTCATGTAGTCCAGGCTAGGTTATTGCTATGTGCAGTAATTGGTGGGCCATTGTACCTATTGTGTATGTTGCTGCAGCTGCGCCTAGGGATAGGGCTATGTTCATGGCCATTGTACGGATTATCTTACCACTGCCAGATATTGCCGTTAATAGCCCACTTACGGCTTGGGCTAGGGCAACGAGTACTACTGATACGTATAGCGAACCCACATTACCTATTAAATGACCGAGTAATGGGAAGGGCGCAACAACGAGTAGTGCGCCAATTAGATAGAACAAGCCAGTATATAGTGCCGACCTGCCAGGGCTTTCCAAAGCCTCCTTAGAAAGACCAATCTCGCCGATCTCCGCAATCCTCTTACTCATATCTACACTAGTCGCGACATCCGCAGCGATTCTATCGGCACTCTCACCATTAATGCCCAACTGAGTCAATGATTTCCTAACCCTCTCAGCCCTGGCCTCAGGGTCTAAATTCTCGACCTCTATATCCACCTTAGACAAAACCGTCTCCCTAATATCCCTCTGCGCCTTGGTCGACATGTAGGCACCGACGGCCATAGACAACGTGCCGGCAGTACCAACGATAAGACCTGCCAACGTTATTAGTACCGGATTCGTAACGACAGGCGCCAAGCCAGCCACTGCCGCTAAGACCTCGACTAAACCGTCACTCATTCCATACATTGCATCCCTAATATTCTCAATAAACGCTTCAAACTTCGACTCCTCCTCCTTAAAGACTTCCTCATGTGCAACCTCATCAAGAAGTATTTCCCTGAGTCTATCCGTGTACGGCCCAAGCGCCTTCCTCCTAACCATATCACCATACCTCCTAATCGCCTCAACCTCGGCACTCTCCCTCAACTTAACAAGAAAACCTAAACCAAACAACCTCCTTATCAATACTGAAAATATGATTGTTGATCGAGAGGGCTTTACATCACTTACATCGATATTTGCCTGCTTTGCAATAAACCTCCAAAAATCTGCGTGAGATACTTCATATTGTGAAAGCTTAAGTAACTCCTTTCTCAACTCCTCACTCTTCTCAACCTTAGCGAGCGCCGCGTATATCTCGGCATCCGTTAATTCATCCCTATAGTTCTCGATAATCTCATCCTTACTAAGTCTTAATTCCATTTGCTATTTACGAAATGCCCCGGTTTATTAAACCTATATCCTTAGGATAATTTAATAGAAGCGGTAAGGAATCCGTAATATCGACGTCGTTAATCAATTAGAATTACTTAAGCGTAACTACGTGAACAACGACATTCCTTAACACTATATCGTGACTTCTTAAGTCATCAATATAGCCCCTCCTTGCCCTGGCGTATTCAATCTCATTATAATCAAGTACGGCCGTGTATAGACCCTCAGAACCAGGTTCTATAGTTAGTATTAATTCGCCATTTGGTGACGCCACAAAGCTGCCGCCAAAGACGTCACGTCCATCTGGGTATTTATACCCTGTACCCATTGCGGATACGTAGAATACGGAATTCTCAAAGGCCCTAACCAACCCTAGGCTTCTCCATAGGGATATCCTATCAGCACTAATACTGCTGGGGTTTGCGATCAGGTCTATACCCTTTATAGCCATGAGTCTAGCCACCTCGGGATACATGGCATCAATGCATACTATACAACCTATCCTCCAGCCGTTAACCTCCACAATACCAAGCCGCCTACCATTACTTATACCCTCCCTCTCGCCGGTGGCCTTTGATGGGTATATCTTCTCCGAATAATTGATTAACCCCTCACCACTAACCATGGGGCATACACTAAGATTCTTGTTGTTCATATTAACATAGACCGCACCACCTATTATCAATGCATTGATTGAGCTTGCAATGTCCTTAAGCATACTAACGTAGTCATTAAACTCCTCGCTACTAAGAACCTTAACGCCAACCCAGTTCTCGGGCAACACTATTACGTCTGTGGACAGACTCTTAACATTGTTAGTGAGCCAGTTTATCCCATCATGGTAATTATTGAATCTCCTCGTTTGCCCCACGGTAACCCTAAGGCTCCTCATATTTGCTTCATTTATTAGTCACTTATTAAGGGTTCGTTAATTGCTGCGTTATCCACATTTATGCTTTGTTCTGTAAGTATCGATTTCCTGAGATCCTTAAACATGTAAAAACTACCTGGGTATTTCCTATAGCCAAGCATCCTATAATACTCCCTAACACCGACACCCGATATAACAAACATCCTATAGGCGTTAAATTCCTCGAGGGCTATGTGCTCAGCCTTAGCCATCAAGGCACGGCCAAGCCCGCGATGCTGCCACCAAAAGAGATCCATAGCCCTGCTGCCCACGGGTAATTCAGGACCATAAACATGTAATTCCCTAATCAATGCGGTCCTTCCAACCCTGATCTCAGGCCTATGCGCATTACTGCTTGGTATCCTAAGTCTCAATATTCCATAGAGAGTATCATCTTCATCGATAACCTCCAGGAAAACCTCATGTCCGTTGGATGCATCATAATCAATCCTGTTAATCCGTAAATTCCTAGGTGTTGGCACTAAACCCCTCTTCACGTACTTATGCCCAACCTCCCTGCATCGAATCTCAACGCACCTAAGTCCCAGCTTCTCCATGTCCTTGAGTACGACCTCCCTCATATTACCTATTTTCGGTCCATCAACGACCCAATGAAGCGGTATATCCCTACCGAACCTCATGACCCTAGCCCACCTGGGTATTGAAGCCATGATACGGGCCAGGAGCCAGTGCCAAGTCTCCTCATCATAACTCCTATAAAGGCCCTTTAACCACTCCTCGTATAACTCGGTGTCCTTTACCACAAAGGTTGGGTAAACCTTAATGCAGTCGGGCATGAAGCTTGGGTCACTGAATATTGTCTTTACCATCTCGAGATCCCTATCTGGTGTTGATCCAGGGAGCCCTGGCATTATGTGGTAGCAGACCTTATAGGCAGAGTCCTTTAGATACTGGGTCGCTTCAATGACTTCCTTAACACCATGACCCCTCTTAACTCTCTTAAGTACATCATCGTATATAGACTGAACACCAATCTCAACCCTAGTAAAGCCAAGTCTCAGCATCATGTTAATGTGCTTAGGTCTCGCAAAGTCAGGCCTTGTCTCCAGCTCGAGCGCCACAACCCTTATCCTAGCCCTCTCATTACGCCTATGTTCATACTCAATATCTGGATGTTCAATAGAGCCAGTTATGAATGGATAATCATTCACAGCCCTAAAGGCATTACCTACAAACCACTCGAGATACGACTCGGGCAATGACGTTACAGTACCACCCATAACTATTAACTCAACCTTAGATACTGGGTGGTGAAGAGCCTCGTACTGCTTAATCCTAGCCACCACCTGTCTATACGGATCATACTTAAGCGGCGCAGCACGAAGAACCACAGGTGAGTCAGGGAGATAACTCTTTGGGGTATTCGTGTTTTTCCCACCGGGACAGTATGTGCAGCTGAATGGACATGCCACAGGCTCTACCATGATAGCTACAGGGACAACCCCCGAAATAGTCCTTGTCGGCTTCAATCTATTAAGTGCAACAACCTGAGTCTTAACCATCCTCCTAATCCCAGTACTTACATATTACGGTTTAAAATGCTTTTTATACCATGTAATTATCGTAACGGAACTCCTCAGGGCATTAGTACTGGGGCACCGTACAAATTGATGTCAGGGTTCAGGAATAATTATGAAACGTAGACATCCTACGCATTTAAACTCGTTGGGGATAGGGTCTTAAATTAAGCGCTTAGATCCTCATACATAGGCTTTTTAAGTTGGTTGATGCTATTTATTATCGGTACTCGAAGTGTCTGGAGCAATTTCGCTCATTAAGAGGTATTTTCCGTACGAAGAGTTTAGGAGGTATCAGAGGGAGATAGCTGAGAATATATATAATGCCCTGGCCAGTGGTAGGATTGCCCTTATTGAGGCGCCAACTGGCGTTGGTAAGACTGCCAGCGCCTTAGCGGCTTCTTTAGCGTATTCCGAGGAGGTTGGTGCTAAGGTTCTATTTCTGGTTAGGACGAAGAATGAGGCTCAGGCACCGATTAGGGAATTGCGTAGGTTGAGGGATAGGGGCGTTGATGTTGATTATGTGGTAATTAGGAACAGACCTGACATGTGTTGTATGGTTAGTACCCGTAAATTACCTTATGAGGAATTTCTTGAGGAGTGTAAGTTCCTTAGGTCTAGTGGTGAATGCCCTTACTATGTGAATGTTGGAAAGGTCGATATTAATAGTGTTATGTACCAGGTTATGGAGGGCGCGGATAATGTTACTGGTTATGTTTCATCACTTTGTTCATTTGGTGTGTGCCCTTACGAGATCTCCAAGGATTACCTGAGTAGGGCAAGGGTTGGTATTATGACGTATTACTACGTATTCAGTATCAACAAACCCGAGACCATGAGTATTGATATTAAAAACTCCGTTTTAATAATTGATGAGGCTCATAACTTACCTGATGCCATAAGTAGTCTAAACACCGTGAGTCTTCCATTGACTTCAGTATTGGCTTCGATTGTTGAGGTTAGGAAGTTGATTGATGATGATGAACTGAAAAGCAGGGCATTGAAAATACTAAGAGGCTTGCAGACCTACATGGTTAGGCTGGGGAAGGTTCTTGAGGAGGAGACTATGGTGTCCATGGAGCTTGGCGACATTCTTCAATTCTTTGAGGACTTTCAAGCAATTACTGAGGCCTATTATGAAATCATTAGGAGAAAAAGAAGCGCTGGTGTGCCGATACCCTACACGCCGCTGTCCCGTGTTCTTGAGTTTCATAAGGCGATTTTGAATAAGGTTAGTGGTTTTGGTGTTTTCCTGGCCAGAGAGGAGCAAGGTGTTTCTCTTGTCTATAAGTGTGTGGATCCATCAATAGTTAGTGGTTCGGTACTTAATGAGGGAGGTGGTGTTGTGCTTATGAGTGGTACACTACCACCCAGGGAATACATAACAAGCATGCTCGGTATCAATAGGGGAGTTGTTGAGTACAGGGTTAGTTTTAGGGATTATATTAGTCCAAGTAATTATGAGGTGTTTATTTACGATGGAGTTACGACAAGGTACCTGGAGAGGGACGAGGAGGAATACGCAAAGATAGCTGGTATGTTGAGCAGGATTTATCAAGCATACCCCCTTGATAAGGCTATTTTATCGATATTTCCATCATATGCCGTGCTAAAGGCTGTTAGGAAATATCTGAACCCCAATGTTAAATACATAATGGAACTAGGTAGTACTTCTGTCGATGATCTAATTAAGGATTTACGTAGAGATAGAAGGAAATTAATAATGGCCGTGGCCGGAGGCAAACTTGTTGAGGGCGTCGAGTATAGATTAGGTACCGAAAACATGCTTGGTTTAGTAATAATTGTTGGTGTTCCTTACCCAGAACCTAATGATTATCTTGATGAGGTCATGGAGATACTTGCGGCAAGGCTTAGTGATAGGAGGTTGGCGTGGGAGTTAACTTATCAGTGGCCTGCCATCGTTAGGGTTAAGCAGGCAGTTGGTAGAGCCTTTAGGTCCGAGGGTGATAGGGCTTTAGTGATACTTATGGATCGTAGGTTTAGGGAGAATAGGCTGGCCAAGGTCTTCGAGGATTACTTCGGTAAGTATGCCATAGTTAGTGAGGATGAATTGATTAATAAGTTGATGGTTTTCACTCCTCGCTGAGTTCCTCACCCTCTTGCTGCTGTTCAGCGGTTTGTTCTTCAGTTGTTTCTTGAATCGTCTGTGGTTGTTGCTGTGGTGGCAATGCTTGTTGAGGCTTTACCTGCGGTGGTCTTGGTGGTGGTGCGAATATTCTCTCCTGGGGTTGTTGATACTGGGGCGTGTATTGCTGCGTTGGCGCTGCGGAGGTTGATTGCTGTCTTAGTGTCCTTACTATATATTCGAATCTCTTATCGAGACCTATGGCTATTTGGTACATCACTATGAAGTCGACGATTAGGGCTGCTGCTATGACGATGAGTGATGCCATGAATGCTATTGAGGAATACGGTAGATAGGCATCGCTTGTCGTTGGGAATAGGGTTATTGCTGTTATTATGAAGACTATGGCTATTAACGCCAGAGGTATACCTAGGTAAAGGGCTATCTTGCTGATGCTTGGTGTTAACTCCTCAATCCTGGGTTGTTGTGTTGTTGGTCGACTTGGTGGTATTGGCCTTGGTGGTGGTAATTGTGGCTGTGGTTGATAGGCCTGTGGATATTGTGGTGGGGGTGGCGGTGGTCTATACTGTGGTGGCGGTGGAGGTGGCATTTGTGGAGGTGGTGGAGGTGGGTATGCTGGGTATGGTTGCTGGTACTGAGGTCTCCTGACCTGCTTCTCTTCCGGCTTCTTCTCGCTCATTCACAACACCATTTAGTTAGCAGGCTTATTATTTAATAAGTTAATAAAGGTTTCGAAAGAGTTAGGGATAAAGGTCTTAATGGTCATTGATTCGCTAGTAGTTGCTGAGAAGGACTCCGTGGCTAAGGCCATTGCTAAGTACCTAGCCCAGGGCAACGTAGGTGTAAAGAGGATCAATGGGGTAAAGACTTACTGGTTCATGAGGAATAATCAGCAGTGGGTTAGTATCGGCCTTAGAGGTCACATAATGAATATTGATTTCCCAGAGGAATTGAATAGATGGCACTCAATAGAACCGTCAAAGCTATTTGACGCCGAGCCTGTACTAACTATTAGGGACGAGAATATTAATTATGTAAAGGCATTAATGAGCTTAGGGGCCACGGCTAAGGTTGTTTATCTGGCCCTTGACGCTGATTCGGAGGGTGAGGCCATTGCCTATGAGGCGATGTTTGTAGTACGAAATGTCAATCCAGGAGCTATTTTTAGGAGGGTCCTTTTCTCCGCAGTGACCAGGGACGAGATTACTAAAGCCTTCAACTCACCAACTAGCCTAAACCCAGGACTTGCCAAGAGGGTCTTCACAAGGATGATACTCGATTTAACACTTGGCGCGGTATTCACAAGGGCGTTAACGTTGAGTGTTGAGAAGTATGACAATAAGGTATTACCGAGGGGTAGTTTCCTTAGTTATGGGCCATGCCAAACACCAGTGCTAAACCTGGTTGTTCAAAGAGCCCTGGAGAGGGAGAATTTCAAACCTGAGAAATACTATACACTGCACATTACCGTGGATGCGAACGGGAAAGAACTAACCCTCAATCATGATGGCACCTTTAAGGATAGGCAGGAGGCTACTAAAGTGCTTGAGCTCGTTAGGGGTAGTGGTAAGGCTAGAGTTGTCGTTGCTAATTATAAGGAGGATACGATCGAACCACCAGTTCCTCTCGATACGGTAGAACTCGAAAGAAGAGCAAGTAGATTTCTCAACATAAGGCCTAAGGCAGCCCTCGATATTGCCGAGGAACTTTACAGGCATGGCTATATTTCGTATCCTAGGACAGAGACGACCATATACCCACAATCCCTAAACCTCAGGCAAGTACTCCTGAACCTTACCCGTGGTGAGTATGGCACTTATGCTAAGGCATTACTGGATGGGTATCTAAAGCCGACGCGTGGTGATACGGATGATGGTGCTCACCCACCCATATACCCAACGAAGGGTGCCACAAGGCAGGAGATACTTAGGTACTTTAAGAATGAGAGGTATTGGAAAATATACGATCTGGTTGTTAGGCATTTCCTGGCAACATTAAGTCCGTCAGCACGTGTTGAGAGACAAAAGATTGTTGCTGAGGTTGCTGGACATAGATTCGAGACCAATGGTTTGAGGATCATTGATAAGGGTTACCTAGTTATTTACCCGTTTGAAAGCCCTGAGGAGAGGGTTTTACCCAGGTTAAGGCTGGGTGATGAGTTAAGGATAGTAAAGGCGTGGATTGAGGAAAGGGAGACAGAGCCGCCGCCCTATTTGTCAGAGTCTGAGCTGCTTAGGTTGATGAGGAAGTATGGTATTGGTACGGACGCCACAATGCAGGATCATATACACACTAACATTGTGCGTGGATACTTCAAGGTAAGGAACAAGCAGTGTATACCAACACCTCTCGGTAAGGCTGTGATAAGTACATTAAGCAAGGTTGGTAGTGAGTTAATAGATCCATGGTTTAGATCACGTATGGAAAAGTCGCTCATGGAGATATCAAAGGGGACCTTAAAGCCCAACGATGTATTATTGACGTTTAAGGACGAATCCAGGAAGATATACAGCAAATTCATGGAGAGGCAGAATGAGGTTGCGATGGAGCTTATAAAGGCGTTGAAGGCATCACTAAATAAACGAAAAATCAACAAGAAGTGATGGAAATAATTATTAATTAATTAACAATGTTGAGATAATGCTTTATGAGTGGGAGAATAACGGAGATACTGAGGGACTCTGTTAATGATGTATGGAATAGAATTTTTAATCATCCTTTCGTTACCGAACTATTCAGTGGGTCATTACCCATTGAGAAGTTCAAGTTTTATGTGATTCAGGACTACAATTACCTACTTACATTAACAAGGTGCCAGGCAATAATTGCCTCTAAGTTCGAGGACCCAGCAATAATGAGAAAGATACTTGAATTAGCGCTGGCTGATGTTTCGACAGAACTGGAGAACTACAATAAATTACTTAGTGTACTTGGTCTTAGGCTTGATGATGTCATTAAGGCCAAGCCAAGTCCGACAAATACGGCATACATGAACTTCCTACTCACCACGTGCTCTCTGGGAAGCCCATACGAGGGTTTAGTATCAATACTACCGTGCTACTGGACTTACTTAGAGATTGCTAAGTATCATGCAGATAAACTCAGTAATAATCCAGTCAAGGTGTATAGGGATTGGGCATCCGTTTATTTAAGTCCTGAATATGCAGGAATAGTTAATGATCTTAGGGGTATTATAGATGGCGCTAGCGATTACTTAATGAAGGATGTTAATAGGCTGATGAGTATCTTTAGGCAAGCATCAATATACGAGTACATGTTTTGGGACATGGCGTATAGACAGGAACAATGGGCCTTATAATTGTAATTGAGTTACTATTTTTATTTTCTAAAATTAAAAAATAAGCCTGCCTATGTATATATTGTCTTCATTCTCTATAACTTGAACCTTGACCTGTCTCCCCATTAGAACATTTTCGAGACGTGCATCTGCTATAACCGTGATGACCCTATCATAAATAGCCGAACCTCTTAGTGGTTGTATAATGCCTATGAACTCGCCCTTAATTATGCCTCTACTTATGATTTTAGCCTTGACTTCATCATTTACCTTAAATGGTCTCGGTAATTGTGGTGCCTTATGAATGTTTAACTCATCGTTTGTTGCCGTTAACCTAACATTAAGTTTCTCCTCTAATTCCTTAAGTCTTTTCCAAAATTCATGCCATGTCATTACCCTTATATTGACCCTTCTACCTCTCTTATGTGGTATGTATTTCTGGATAAGGACTGGCGGCAGCGAACCCTTACCTAGTCCTACCTCATTGGCCCATTTCGTAATCTCAACCATATCCTCATCATTTATGCCGGGTAGCCACACGGGAGACGCTATGACGTTTATGCCTAAATTGAGGGCCTTAATCACGAGTTCCTTCACGTAATCCACATCATACCAAGAGGTCCCACTTAATCTCTTGGCGAGTTCTGGACGTAGTGAGTCAATACTTAGATTTATCCTATCTAAACCAGCATTCGCTAATTCCCTGAGACTATCATCATTGAACATGTAGAGCCTTGTTTGCATAGATACCACAGAGACACCACTTATTGATTTAATTCCACGAATTAACTTAGGCAGGTATGGATAAACACCAGGTTCTCCCATTCCATCTATATGCACTTCAATGTCGTTGATCCCCTTAAACCTAACGACATCCTCCAACGCATTAAGTAATGGTTCAGGTTCAACAACGAATTCAGCCCACCTATTGGTTGACTTCGGTCCTGCATTTACTGAACAATATATGCAGGATAATGGGCATAACGACGTTGGTCTTACCTCAATGATATTCGTGCCTCTGTCGACTATTCCAAAGGCTAATGTACCGACTTGAGGGACATCACCGCCTATCCTAATTATTTCCCTACTTCTTTCTATCTCCCTAATATTATCTCTCCACATAATTATCAGAGATTTCTTATCGCGTCTGTTCTTCTCTATGATCCGCCCAAATAGGGTTTTTAAAGTCAGAGTGTGCAATAATCATGTACATGAAAAATGATTAGAACAAACATAGTCAATGGTGTGGATCTATTTAAGGTTAACATTAAGTCGGCGGTCCTATTGCCTATTGAGTCCTTTGACGTATTAATGGGCAGCAACATTAGGATGGTCATTATGGACATGCTGAGCAGAGGGCCTATGACAGTCACATCACTGGCTCAGGAATTGAGTATACTTAAGGGCATTGTTCATAGGCACGTTAAGATCCTGGAGGATGCCGGTTGGGTTAGACAGTTAAGTGATGATGAGGTTAGAGCGGTAGGTCTAAGTAGGGAGGCTAATAGGATTTATTACGTACCATCGGCCATGGTGTACCTAGGCTTTAGGCTTGAGGTTAATGAGCACGGCATGAAGATAGTGATTCCCACGAATTATGGCGCATTTATAGATATGAGGGGGCATAGGTTCATTCTATTAACACCCACATTCATAAAGCACGACTGTAAAGCAACATGTCCAACGCATGATTTATGCCTGGACTGGGTTAAGAGAATTGGGAAACAACACCACATAAACATCGATAGTGATGATGCTGCTGAGGCATTGATGAATTTATATGCACAATTAATACTTAAGGAGTTCAGGATACACATAATTAATAATGGAAACCTACTAAGACTTGACAGCCCACGCCTAAATTCAATCTTCATAAAGCATGCAAACCTAGCCCTTTAATATAACGAGGTAATTACCTGGACCGTTAATCTTACGCAGTTCATACCATGTATTAAGCGCTGGATAGTAACGCTCAATTGATAAAGTACTAGTACCACCAATTATTAGGAGGTTAGTACCATCATTCATCATTTGGGATATTTGAGCACAGGGATCAAACCTTAACCTCCAAACCTTAACCATTACCTCATTGACGCAATTGCTAGGGCCTAAATTTTCAATACCCTTCTTAATCCTAAAGATTTGGATCTCACCATTAAGGTCTGAATATACTAATTTACCCTCAATACCAAGTTTCCTCATAAGCCTAGTAGCATAAGTATCCGGGTGAATTTTACGCCTACCAACCCTCATGAGCCTTACGAGTATTACCAATGCTTCATCGGCTCTTAATTGAAGGTTCACACTTATACCTTGTTCTTTCCAATCAATGCTAATTTCACAATTGCTATTAACGATTACTGCGTATAAACCCTGTAATTCATCATTAATCTGAACGAGCTGTCTACCATAGATAATGCCGTCGCAGGGCAGGTAAAGATTGATCCTCGTGCCATATAGCGTGACATCCTCATTACTGATCGTAAGGCCATTACCCATAAAGGATCTTACATTCTCACCTGGAACTATGTACACCGTTAATCCTGACTTTTCGTAACTCAATCGGAAGTTTCGTGTTAATTCCTCAAGGAGATTACTATTTCCTGTCTCTTCCATATTTATTTTTAATAATCGAGTTAGTTCTTTATTTAAATAGCTAGTTAATGGTGGGGTAAATGATTAAGGTTACATTCCTTGGTACAGGTGCTGGAACTCCAGGTAAGGATAGGTACTTACCATCAATTTTAGTCGAGGACGGCCAACGGAAAATACTACTTGATGCTGGCGAAGGAGTTCAGTATAGGCTTCTTGAGGTTGGTGTTAGCCCATTAAAGATAACCCACATATTCATTACGCATCTCCATGGCGATCACGTATTTGGAGTACCTGGTTTGCTTGCTACGATGGCTATGTTAGGTAGGAAGGAGGATTTGGTGGTGAGTGGGCCTAGGGGTATTTTCAATTTTGTAAAGAATGCCATGGAGGTGGTGGGTGATCCTCCATTTAATGTAAGGGTTTACGAGGTGGAGCCGACTGAGGAGGTCAGGGATATTATTAATGAAGAAAACTTCGGTCTCCAATGTGTCTTGGCTAAGCATTCAATCACAGATTGTACCTACGCGCTCATTTGGAGAACATACGTTGGCAAATTCAACCCAGAGAGGGCTAGGGACCTTGGCGTTCCAGTGACTTATTGGAAGAGACTACACATGGGCGAAACTGTGGTTTTGGATGATGGTAGAATAATCAGGCCTGAAGATGTTGTTGAGATAACTTCAAGCGGTGTGCTAAAGATCGTTTATACCGGCGATACCGCGCCAACGGATAATGTGGTAAGCATAGCTAAGGATGCCCAATTGTTAATCCATGAATCCACATTCTCGGCGACTGAGGACGCAAACCTGGTTTGGAATCAGGGACATTCAAGATCCATAGATGCGGCTAAGATAGCCAAAGATGCTGGTGTCAATAGGTTAGTGTTGACACACATAAGTAATAGGTACTCCGACCCAGAACAACTAGCCTGGGAGGCATCCGAGATATTCCCAAACGTGGTGGCGGCCAGGGACTTAATGAGCCTAATCATTAATACTTGACTTGCCTGCAACAGTTCTAATTATATTAATATAGGGATTGAGCGCCTTCACGATTTGTACAACCTCATTAATACTTAGTTGCCTAGCCCTATTATTAACGTTGACTCCGGCCTTGACTACCGCATCAACAGCCTCCTTACCCAGATACTTACTAAGTACCCACCTAATTACCCTATTTCTATGTCTAAAGAGCATATTCGTAACCAACTCTAGTTTCTCCAAGTCTTCATAACAAGGCTTTCTCCTCTCCATAATTATTAGTGATGAATAGACCTCAGGGCTTGGATAGAACGAGTCAGGTGGGTATGTGGCTAGTACGTTGATGGTGTACGTACACTGCGTAATTACGCTTAACCTACCATAGTTATCACCTCCAGGTGAACTAACGAGCCTATCGGCCACCTCCCTCTGAATAGTCAGTAATGCCTTAGACACGCCTTCCCTTATGATTCTCATTAACAATGCTGAAGTTATTGAGTAGGGGACATTCGATACCACAAAATCTACCTGCGGCCAAGGAACCCTCAACGCATCACCCTGGATGATGGAGACATTATTAACGCCACTTAATAACTTCTCGGCTATCTTTACGAGCCTTCCATCAACCTCTATGGTAATCACCTGCGACGCTACCTTAGCAAGGTAATAGGTCAATGTACCAATGCCCGTGCCAACCTCGAGAACCCTTGAGTTAGGCAATACATGACTCACGATGTCTCTTATCACGGTAGGGTCAATAACGAAGTGCTGGCTCAACCTCTTACTTAACCTTAATCTATACTGAGCCACTAGTCTCATCAAATCCTCCCTAGTCAATTCATCAAGTTCAGGGAGCATTACCACCTCTGCTTATGATCAATGCTAATAAATTTATAAATTGATACGTACCTTTAACAAGGATGAATTCGTCGTTGGCAGACATAATTAATGTAGTGGACACGTTATTAAACACTCCAAGGATTGGTTGGATTCAACGTGGTGTTTCAGGAGGTACAGCTGAAACTGTTGGCGATCACACTCTACTCACAAGTTATTTGGCCCTGATTATCTGTAATAGTGTTAAGGGGGCAGGTATTAATTTAGATTTGGGTAAGTGCATCATCATGGCGTTAATTCACGATGCGCATGAGGCTCTTATGGGTAATGTTGGTAACAATGTGAGGTCCATGATAAGCAACTGGCGAGACCTCGAGGTCCAGGTTTTCAGGTCTCTTGGTTTCCCTGATTATCTGAATGACTACTTCAGGGAATATAGATACGAATCGAGTGTTGAGGGTAAGGTCGTGAATTTAGCAGATAAGTTAGCCACGTATATGAGGGCATGCTTTTACTCTATGATTGGTTATGATACGAGTGAACTAATTAATAATTATAAGGAATTAATAAGCAAAATAATGAGCGAGCTTCCACCCGAGATTACGAGGGCAATTCAAGGAATAATCACTCCACTCCTCTCTGAGGATTATTGTCTCAATATACGAAGAGTAAGGCATGATTAGGATTAATGATCAACCTCAATAACGGTACCTGCGCCAACACCATTAACAATAAGGTTTCTTAGGGCATCAGGGTTGTTACAACCTACGACGTAAATAGTAACGCCACCCCTCTGTGCTATGCTTAATGCCCAGGGATCCAATAAGTCGTACGTCCCAGCAATGGTCCTAGACTTAAGCATGCTCATTAGCTCGCTGATCCGAACCTTATCAAGCCTTTTGGCGTTGGGATCCTTCCTAGGATCCCCTGTATATACAGCATCCACATTGGCACAATCAATAAGTCTCTTAATCCCAAGGAACTCACTTACTAATAGCGCTACCGTTGCTGTGGATTGCCCTGGTTGAAAACCACCAGTTATAACAAGTCTGCCCGTTGACCAAGCCTTAAACACCTCATCGAGGTTCGTGGGTATTGATAAATAAGCGATGTCATAGAGCGCTGAAGCCAGTAATTGAGCGTTTAACCTACTCGCCGAAATACCCAACATGTCAAGTAACGACTCATTCACACCCATCTTCCTCCCAAGCTCTATGTATTGGCGAGCCAGGGAACCACCTCCAGTCACTATGACCATTCTATAGCCATCCCTCCATAAATCGCGAATAAGATCGATATACCTAGGCAGTAACTCCGCATTATCGAATAGGTGACCGCTGAGTTTTAGTGTGAATAGTTCCCTAAACATCCAAACCGCCAATTGCAGGTGAGCTTTCTTAAATTTTCTTGATCATGTCATTCACAGCCTTAATCATACCATTAACTACGTAAGTAGGTAAATCATTAAAATTAAGGCTTGGATTACCACCATCACAGACAGCCTGAAGTTTATCCAGGTTATTCGTTAGAAAATCCCTAATTGCATCGTAATGATCAGCGCCTATTAGGGGTTGCATGTATGTATCTACGGAACAATCACTCTCGTACCACTCCTTAAAGAATCTGGCTGATGACAATAATCTATTCAGCTCATTGATACTTATTTCTTTACCGTCAAGTAAGATAATAACCTGGGAGCCCAGGAACTTCCTATTAATCCTCACCTCAATAAAGCCTAGATTACATGGCCTCTTCTCCTTAATGCACCTAGTGACCTCATTATCCACCCCCAGGAACCTAAGTAATTCCTTATTCTTCTCATATTCATGCTTGCACATGCAAATCTGCTGAAGAACCTTGGTAAAGCGTGACCTATACTCCTCAATCAATGCCTCAATGGCGTCATTATTACGCATTCGGGTTTAAGACATGGATTTATTTTAAAAGTAATCTATCGAGAAAAACATGCCTTACTCAGCCTTGCCAATAGCCTTCCTAACAACCTTACCGCCAGGGCACTTAAAGAGTCCAATAATTACTCCACGCCTACCTCTTGGGGCAAGCATCCACACCTTCACAGGCTTAAGTTTTACTGTTTGGCCATCGCACTCGACTTCGTACTCCTTCTCCATGTATTGAGATAGTTCTGCCATTGTTCCCATTAATTATTCTATCCTTAATAAATAATCATGACCGTAAATAATGCATGGATTGAAAAATAAAGGGCTCTTTCTACACGGGTAATTACAATGGAAATACACATAATATATGAATACAATGAGGCAATAATAAGTAGTTTCCATGGTAATTGAATACTGCATTTTATTGTCAATTTCATAAATCAAGAACCAGAAGTATTATTAATCCAGCCAATAAATGAAAGACAAGAACCTAAATAGGTGATGAAGGGTCCCAAGCACTTAACGATGATGAATTGAAATGTAAAATAGTAAAATGGCTGATAATTCATAATCTCGTCAATAGATGAACATGACGATACATGATATTGATAAATCAATAGACGGTGTGAATATGAAGTGAGGTGGTGAATAAATATTTAATTTATTTTTAAGCTAATTACTGATTATAAGGAGATGAAGATAATAAGCAGAATAGAAAGGCAAGCATTAATGATCGATGATTTAATCCGTGAGTTAAGGTATGAAAGGAGTTATGGGGAAATTGAACGTATTGTACAGTTACTCATACAGGCTCTCCTTGATCTAGGATTAATGGTAATATCGGGCTTAAATGCCAGGAGACCGTCAGGCTATTCTGAGGTTGGTTCTGTGCTTCATGAGCTTGGGATCATAGATAAGGAGGACGCGGATCTAATGAAGTCGTTGGCTGGTCTTTGTAATATGCTCGTGCATGAATATGCGGTAATCGATAGGGCTAGGATAATTGATTATTCAGGGACCATAAGTCAGGATATAATGAGGATAACAAATAAAATCATTAGTAGAGTTAAGGGTAAGGGCATCAACGATCCTGTGGTGGATGTGGATGTACACAACGTGATCAGTAAATTAAGGCTTATACTTAATGGTAAGGTTAAGGCAGCATTTTTATTTGGTGGTCGTTCCAAAGGCTACGTATTAAGGGGCGATTACGATATCGGGGTTTTAATGGAACCAGGTTGCGACCTATATAGGTTGGGTGCCCTGCAGGTTGACATCGCCAAGGCCCTTAATGTTGATGAAGAATTAATTAACCTGGTCTGTATTAATGATTCGCCCCCTGCCTTGGTGCTTGAGATCCTCGATGGCATACCTGTACTCGATGTCGATGATTATTTAGTATTTACATTGAGGTTCAGAGCCCTTAAGGAATTGCTTGATTTAAATGAGGATATTCGTATCGTTAATAGGATGCTCGTTGGGTAATTACTTATAAAATTGCTTAAGGACGCAACTAGTAATGACCATTAGGGTTGTCATCTACGGTGTCGGCCCAATAGGGCAATTAATAGCTAGGGTGGCTCTTGAGAGGGGTTTTGATGTGGTTGGTGCTGTGGATATTGATCCGCAGAAGGTTGGTAAGGATCTGGGTGAGGTTATAGGGCTTGACAAGGCCATTGGTATTAAGGTAGAGAGTGACGCCGATAAGGTCCTTAGAGAGGCCGATCCAGACGTTGTTCTTCACTCCACGGGTAGTTTTCTCGATAAGGTTTATCCGCAGATAATGAAGGCTATTAGGGTTGGTGCTGATGTAATATCCACATGCGAAACATTGGCATGGCCTTGGTACAGGTATCCAGATCTTGCGGAGTTGATTGATAATTATGCGAGGAATTACGGCTCAACGGTCCTCGGCGCTGGTGTTAACCCGGGCTTCGTATTCGATGCATTACCAGCGGCTCTCTCGGTAACCCTCACTAAGTTGGATAAAATTAGTGTTGTTAGATCATTGGATGCATCCAAAAGGAGGTACTCATTCCAGAAGAAGATTGGTCTTGGAATGACCATTAACCAATTCAGGGAGGCTCTGGCTAAGGGTGAGATAACGGCCCATGTGGGCTTTGCAGAGTCTGTTCTACTTATGGCCAATATGATGGGAATAAGGTTGGATAGGGTTGAGGAGGGGCAAGACGCAATAATTGCAGATAGGCACTACGAAACCCAGTACTTCAAAATCGAGGAGGGTCAGGTAAGAGGTGTGGTTGGTCATGGGAGTGGCTTTGTGGGTAATAGGGAGGTGATCAGGGTTGAGCTTAGGGCCTGTGTGGCTTGCGAGGATTATGAGGAAATTAGGCTTGAGGGTGATCCGTCAATGCTCTGGAGAAGTACGGGGACACCCGGTGACCCGGCTACGGCCGCGGTGATAGTGAACCTAGCGCCAAGAATACTCAATGTGAGACCTGGCCTAGTAACGCTTAAGGACCTAGTGAACTACGCATTTACTGGGCAGACCTAATTCAATAACTGATCCTCATAATCCTATTGATAATCTGCGCAATGGACCTGGCGTCACCAATTCTTTTAACGCCCTGTAGTACCGATGGTGCGTACCACCTATTCGCCAAAGTCCTGTTGAGTAATCCAAAGGCCCAGGCAATGATAGGTAATTTGTATGGTAATACCAATGAGCCTCTAATCGCCATACTCATGACGTTTAACGCAAATTCCAAGGCATGCATGCACCTAAGCTTCTTGCACAGCTCCATGGCATCCTCATTCAACCAGCTCAGTATGGTCACGGCATCATTAAGGGTCAAAATACCCTCCTTATAGATGGCGTGGAGTATGGTTAAAACAACCTCACCATTCCTATCCACGGCATCCACCTCAACACCATGATACCTACTAACCACCCTAAGCCTAAGGAAATCCTCACCCCTGGCATAGACCAGGTTAGCCGCTGATGGATGAATGTATAAATCGACATTTATCCCATCCTTAACCAGGGTTATTGTGTATGGCTCATAAAGCAAAACCCTATACCCAAGCTTAACCAATCTAGATGCTGCAAGCAGTACCTGATCCCTCCTAACAAGCACGTCAACGTCAGCAGGCACGTAGGTTACAGGCTTAATTAACTTAATGAAGGCGTGATCAAAGCCTCTCAATGCATCCTCAACCTCAGCCACAATACCAATAATCCTCCTTAATCCATCCTCCTGCTCACGCCTTAACTCGCCCTCATAACCAGCAGCCCTAAGTACGTGAAGCAAAACCTTATTCAATCTAGCTAACCGAATCAACTCATCATCAATTTCAGAGATCCCATTACCAAAAACAACATTAACGAGTCTCCTAAAGATAAGCGAATCATTATGGCCAGTCACTAGATCATTAATACCGCGGCGATATTTAAGCAAGACTCATAACGCTGACCGTAGAATAACAGAATGAGCGAGCCAAATAATTGAGTAATTATTTAATTATTAGTACATTATAATTATATAATTATTGGTATGGATACACCGAGAGACCTGAGGAGGGAGTTCCTGGAGAGGGTACGTAAGAACCTGGAACAACTCAATAATGCAATCCTTAATCATCCACTAATTAAGGATGCTGAGGAAGGTAAACTACCAATAAATGTGATTAAGGCATTCATCACTAATCAATGGTATATAGTCAACCATGACCTGAGATCACTAGCCATGGCGTTAGGTAGAACAAGGACTATAGAAGAGCTTGAGTTCTTCAAAATGCTGCTGGATGGAGACTACAATGCGCTCCACGAACTAATGAAGCTAATGAAGGAGTTAAATATTGAGCCTAAAGACCCGTTAATGCTCGAGATAATACCAGAGGCGGTGCAATACACTCATTATCTAGCCTGGCTAGCCAACTATGCAAGTCCTCAGGAATTTGCCTTAGCCATAATCGTAAACATGCCCGTATGGGGACAAAACGTTGTTAGGCTGGGCAATTCATTACGTAATAAATACGGAATCAGGGAAATAGGGTTTTTCGAGGTCTTTAAAGGGCCCTTTAACGAGCTAGAGGATAGGGCCCTAAGTCTCGCCAGAAATATTGATAATGCATCCCTCGTTAGGGCTATGAACATGGCCTATACAATACAGATCTACGAGAAAGCCTTTTGGGATGCCATATACTCTGTGCGTTAATCTTTATCAAGAGTAAAATATATACATAATCATTAAAATCTTTATTGTTTATATAATTGGTCCCAAGCTAAGAAATATTAACGTCAAGCCACTATAGAAAAAGATGTTCTAAAGCTAAAACCTTAAAAATGAGACAAAGTACATTAATGCGTGGGTACAGAACCAATAACTCTCATAAATAATGCCCGGAAAGATCTTCAAATGGTCACGAAACTCCTAAATGAGTATGAACGGAGTAGGGACGTGGGAGTACTTACATCAATCGCAAAACTTGGGTTGCTTATCTTTGATAACGCAACAAAGGCGTTATTAGACGCCAGGGAGATTAGGGTTAAGGATTGGGGCTATGTTATGGAGGTTATTAGGTACTTCGTTCCGAATAATGTGGTTAGTGAGGACTTAAGGGATTACTTCGTAAAGTGCTCTTCGCAGGACAATGGTTGCGATCATGATGAAGTTTCAGCGAGAGTCAATGAGTTAAGTAGGTTTGTTGATTACATAAGCACCGTAGTAACGCATAGAATACCATACAGGGGACTCTAACCTTTAATACCATACTTATCAAGTAACCCCTTAACTAAGCTCTCTAGCTCATTCTTCCTCACAATACTATTCTCCATCTCACTAATCCTCCTCTCAACCTCACTAATCCTAGCCCTAATGGCATCAAGATCACCGCAAGAACCGAGGGATAGGGTAGGTGCTAAGAATAACCTCAATAATACTGTGGGTATCGCCAGAGGAACCACGGTAATAAGCATTAGAAGTCTAAGGAGGGTATCCGGCCTATTTGCTAAGGCCCTTATTAATACATTTGGATCTGTTAGTAGTATGTCGTTTAACGCATCAATTAGAAGCTCGGGATTCTCCCTAATCCTCCTTCTAACATCCTCAGTATCCATACACTCAATCAATAACTCGGCCAATTAATAATTCAATCGTTTATTGATTAGAAACAAACTCCTGATAATTATTACGGCCAACAACCAACTCCACACTGGACGGTCCAATAAATAGTGAGTATACGTTGGTGGCGAATTCGCCAGTGCTAACGCCAAAACTATAGGTTACTGGATACGGAGCCCAATTAGTACCATTCCAGTAATAAAGCGCCAGGTAGGCATTTAGGTCCTTAAAAGTCACGCCACCGCCATTACCTGGCCCGCCAACCACGAATTCCGTATCCATGGGCCAACCATAGGGTCCCTGGGCTGGGCTCGTTATTATGTAGGCCGTGGCGTTCGGTATCGGTATTAACTCATGTGCAAACCAATGAATTGTAGGTCTGAATGTCTCATTACCAAGCCTAAGAAGTACATAGCCATAGTTAATCACCACACCATAACCCGTGGAATTCACAGAAATGATTAAGGCACCACTCATTGGAGCCTCAAAACAACCAATCACGCACCTACCACCTTCATAGATAAGGTTTTGCGAGGAACCCACGTAGTTAGTGACGTCCATCTCACCCTGAAACCAATACTGACCACCCATAACCACGAGGGCATCCTGAACCCAATGAATCTCCTCACCACCACCGTACCCAATAACCACATAGGCATTTAACTGAAGGGAGAAGCCGGGCGCTGCTGCGCCCGTGGAATTCTCAACAACGGCATTCGTTATATTGAAAATGCCGAGTATTGCGTTAGTCGTAATATTACTGAGGTGAGGACCATAATAAGCGGCCACGCCCATGGCCGTATAATTCAAAACCCTATAAGCAATGTCAGTATTGCCGCAGACAACAAGGTCATAATTACCAGGACTCAATGTGTTAATTACATAAATACCAGGTCTGGACTCAAACCACTCATAATTCGTAGGAGCAAGCGGACCACCGCCCCAACTATTAAATTGCGTACTATTCATTAAGTAGACCATCGAGCCGTTGGGTATGTCCAGAAACACGGATTCGCCACTACCTAGTGATAACCCTATGGAGCCCCAGATAGAACAGGGTGGCTGTGTTAGGTTCTGCACCTTATTTATGACAGACGTAGCATTAAAACTAAAGTAGGCAGTGGCATTTCGTATCAAGGACTCAATAAACCCATTAAACGCAGGATTAACAATAAGTAACAAAACCACCAAGGCAATAACTAACACAGCAAGAACCTCGCCAAACCTCATTACGAAAACGAACACCTAAGGGAGTAATAAAGCAAACTCTCAGCGTCTCATTTATTACTTACAATAAATGAAACAAAAATATTAAAATAAAAATAAAATCAAATTTAAATGGGTCCTAAATTAAATTGATCATTAGTATGGTGGAGTTCAGGATAATGGGTAGTGACATACAGCATCTATATGTGGAGTTGGGGCATGGTGAGAGGATATATGCTGAGGGTGGTCACCTAGTTTGGAAGTCCTCAAGCGTTAATATAAAGGCCACAACTGGCGGTGGCTTACTGGCTGGATTAAAGAGGGCACTCACCGGAGCAGGCTTTTTCGTACTGGAGCTCGAGGGGCCGGGGAACGTTGATATCGCCGGTTTTGCCCCCGGCAAGATTGTTGAGATTGACCTGAATGGTAATGGGGTAATGGTTGAGCACAGGGCCTTCCTAGCCATGGAATCAACAGTAAACTATGACGTTAAACTCGTCGGCCTGGGCTTCGGATGGTTGGGAGGTGAGGGCCTTCTAATGGCTAGATTAACTGGTTATGGCAGGGTATTCCTACACGCCATTGGTGACGCCCTAATGCTTGAGCTTAGGCCTGGGGAGAGTGTCGATGTTGAGGCAGGCCACGTACTGGCCTTTGACGAGGGTATGAGGGTTGGCATTAAGCGTGTTGGTGGCCTGAGGACCATGCTCTTCGGCGAGGAAGGATTATGGTTTGCGCATGTAGAAGGCCCTGGCAGGGTCTGGCTCAGGACTTTGAGCCGTCAGCAGATGATAATGGGCCTCATGCCAGAACTCGCTCAAGTCGCCAGATCTGCATAGTTAATAAGGGCATTGGGCCAGGTTAAAAATTCCATGGGTGCCTCAATTACACAGTCTGCTTAATATGTATAAGCTTGGTGATTTGACGAGGTAGTTTATTGATACAGTGATTACGGGTGGCTCGGTTTAGCAATATATTAATTTACCGGCATGAATATAGTCAATACTGAGGAAATGCGGGACTTAAGCCTATTTCCCTGGCAGGAGTTCAATATTGAATTCGCAGTACTCTTTGGGTCCAGGGCTAATGGGAGGGCTGTTAAGGGTGATTGGGACATAGCCGTTTGGTTCAACGACATCAATGACTACGCGGACCTACTGGCGTCATTGGCCAGGTTCCTTGGTGTTAGGGAGGAATTGATAGACCTCGTACCACTCAATTATAGGCTGCCCTGCCAATTAATAATCGAGATACTCCGCCACAAACCAATATACGTAAGGGACATCGAGAAATACCTAGAGATCAGGTTCAGGCTTCAAAACCCGTGCATCGACTTCTTCATAAGCATGAAAAAGCTGGGCCTCGGCGAGGCGCCATGGCCATTATAGGCAGGTTATTGAGGATCATCGAGGAACGAGAGGCGCTACTCAATAGGTACTCACCCGACGAGCTAGGCGATGTTAAGGCGTATTACTCCGCCGTATACCTACTCCAGACACAGGCCCAAGCCCTCATTGACCTAGCCCAGAGGGTGGCTACTCTCATGGGAATGGAGGTCAGCGGTTACGTGGACGCAGGCGAGAAGTTGAGCATGCTCGGCGTGATTAGCCCCGAGGACTTAAGGCTTTATAAGTCGGTAGTGACCTTCAGGAATATCGTTGTCCATCAATACGCAGTGGTCGACCTCGAGATAATCAGGAGAATAATCGCAAACAGGGAGTACAGGAAGGTCACGGAGCTCGCCAGGAAGATTGCCAGTAGGGTGAACGACCCATAAAATTATTAAGCAGAAAGCCGACTAAAGCACATGGGACTGAGCAACTGGTGGTACTACACAGGCACCATAACCAAGGCACTGACGATAGTGGGCATGGCCGCAATCATAGTGCTGGCGCTGGTGATTGCCGGGGCACACTACAGGCC